>SICM01000015.1 GCA_009694805.1 Candidatus Latescibacterota bacterium | reverse complement strand
AATTTCCTGTTGCGAAAACGCCTGCTTCAGTGTATTGATCATGTTCACAGTGCAGCTCCGGGTTTGAGGTTAACTTTTGGCTTGGACACCATTTAGTTAACCACTTCCTGAACTGCACTGCAACTATTTTAACTGTCGTGTACTATGGGACAGAGGAAAGGACGCCATGAAAGACACCGGGTGGGTGCGCGTGAGCGAGGACGACCGCGCCGTCACCATCGAGACTGACAGGCTCGAAGCCGTGATTCCCAAGAAGAACCCGAAGCAGTGGATGACCGGCATCGAAAAGGGCTCATTTCTCGACAAGGCGACGGGCTTCCGGGAAGTCGGCGACGGCCTGATGGTCGTGGACTGGCTCATGGAGGCGGGCAGCGACGAAGCCTACGGCGATCAGGTGATCGCACCGGACGGACACGGCGTCAGCCAATATCTCTGGCACGAAAACGAGACCGACCCGGCACGGCGGTCCTATGCCCTGACCTGTCACGGCAGCAGCCATCGCAAGCGCGTGGTCGAGGGGCCGCAGCTCTGCCACCGGATGAAGCCCGTGCAGCCGGAGGTCATCCGAGGGACGGACTTCGTCGCAGTCAAGACGACCTACCAGTACGAATACGCCGCCCCCGGCCGCAGGGCCGGATCGCGCTGGACGCAGGTGATCGTATTCCCCAAGGGTGAGCGGTTCTTCGTGTTGATGGACAGGATCGACAGCGTCAACGATTCGGGGGAGATGTTCCTCCGCAACGACACGCCGGGCTGTATCCGCCACGAGAAGGGCGACACGTTCAGCGAGGTCTATCTCAGCTATCTGAGCGGCCCCGGAGGGGTGCGCATCCCGTCCGGCGAGTTCTTCACTCCGTTCCCGCCGGACCTGAAGTTCGGGTATCGCCGCGATCTGAACCGGACGCCGGAGCGGTTCATCCGCGCGTATCATCTGCGGGACATGAAGACGGGTGAAGACGGCCCCTGGCTGGCCGGTCTGACGCTCGAACCGTCCGTGGTCTACGAGGCGTGGTGCAGCCAGCGGACCGGGGACATCATCGTCATGATCGAGGAGATCCACGGCAGGCCGGTGAAGGCGGGCGAGTCCTTCAGCGCGGCCCACATCGTGGGCTACTTCGACGGTATCGAGGACATGCACAGGGTGTACGACCGGCACAGGGGCCACACCGCGCTGAGCGCTGACGCCTCCGGGTGGCGTCTCGTGAAGGCGGAACTCAGGTCCTAAACCACAAGGAGCACGCGATGTCCGAAACCCTTCTGCCCACCACCAATGGCGATGGGCTGCCGGTGACGCCGATGAGCGCCGCCCAGAAGTACCTTTTCGACCTGAAGGGCTGGATCTGCCTGCCCGGCCTGCTCAGCGAGGAGCAACTGACGCCGGTGCAGGCCCACCAGATGAAGTTCATGTACGAGCGCGACTCCCTGCCCCCTGAACACCGCGACAACCACGGCGGGCCCTCCCAGATCCTGCTGGACCACCCGGCCGTGGTCGGCGTGCTCAACGCCATCCTTTCCCACCAGGCCCTGGCCTCCGAGGACTGCTATGGCTTCCGCTACGACCACACCTACACCAGCCACCGCAAGGCCGGCCACGACAACTGGCGTCCGCACGGCGGGGGCGGGTATTTCAATTTCTGCGGCAACTCCCACATTTACCAGATGTTGCCCGGCCGCGTACACTCGGGTCTGACCCGGGTGGTGTGGGAACTCAACGAGGTGGGGCCGGGCGATGGGGTGACCGCGTTCCTTTCGGGAAGCCACAAGGCCGCCTTCCCCCGGCCCGAGGAGGTGAGCGGCAGGGACAGCCCCCTGTGGGAGAGCTACACCTGCCCGGCCGGTTCGGCGGTGATCTTCACCGAGGCCCTCTGCCACACGGGCACGCGCTGGACCCACCCGGAGCGCGACCGGCTGAGCCTCTTCACCTGTTACAACACGGTCAACTCGAAATGGGGCAAGGGCTGCCCAGCCGCCGAGGTGATCGCCGCCATGGCTCCCAAGCGGCAGACCCTGTTTCGCGGGGCATGGCACGGCATGACCGAGGTGCCCAAAATCAACAAGTACTATGACGAGGCCAACCGGGTGGTCTGAGCTTCGTCACGGCCAGGACACCCATCGACAGGCAAGACATGAGAAAACCCATCTACGGGGCAAAGGCCATTGCGGTGGAAGGCTCCGTGGAGCTGAGCTGGCTGAAGAGCACGCCGATGTTTCAGGCGAACGACGACGAAGAATTCGCCCGGATTCGGATTTTCCGCAGAGAAGAGCCGTTCGTGTTCGGGGAGGACTACGAGGAGTTTTTCTTCAACGCGGATGCCTCGGGCGCTGATCTTCTGTTCGAGGGCAGCATCGAGGCGACCAACCGCCGCAAGTACGTGTTTCTGGACAGATCGCCGGCCCTGGGCCGAACCTACGCCTACTGGATTCAGACCCGAAACTCCGCCCCGGTCGGACCCATTCCCGTGCGGGTGCGCGACCCGGAGGTGTGGTGGTCCTACCGCGAAATGATGCGCCGTCTGGAGGCCCTCCGCGATACCGCGCCCGGCACGGTGGAGCTGTCGGTCTGCGGCCAGACCACGAGGGGGCTCGATATTCCCTGCGTTCGAATCGGCAAGGGCAAGCTGGCGATGGGCCTGGTGGGGGCCATCCACGGCGGGGAGTCCGGCCCCGAGTTGATCATCCCTGCGCTGAGAAGACTGGTCGAGGAAAGCCCCGACCTGCTTCAGACGGTCCAGGTCGTCGCGCTGCCCTCGGTCAACATCGATTCGAGAGAGGACGAGGTTCAGGGAGCGCCCTGGTATATCCGGACGAATCCCAGTGGCGTTGACCTCAACCGGAATTTCCCCGCCCTGTGGGATCAGGTGGAGTATGGGTATGGTTTTTCCACGGACGAGCCGGGATCCCTCACGTACCGGGGGCCCGCTCCTGCGAGCGCGCCGGAAACGAAGGCGGTCGTGTCGGCATTTTCGGGGGAACTCCCCAAGGCGGTGTTCAGCTACCATGCGCTGGCCAGCATCTGCGGCCCCCCCGCGCTGGCCGCCAACTCGGCCGAAGGGTCCGAGGGCTACGTGAACCGGTGCAAGTATCTGATCGACATCTTCGGGAAGGCCTTCTATCCCGAGCCCCAGTTCGCCGGGAAGTGGCTCGGGTTCGGCTGCTGCGCGGGGTCGCTTCCGGCCTGGCTGGTCGAGCGGGGCCAGGTTCCCGCCTTCGACCTGGAGTGCGGGTTTGACACGGACGCCCTGCGGAGGTGCCGGAGGGATGAGACGGATCTCTCCCTGTTGAAGAACTACCAGACCCGTCACTTCGAGGGGGTCCGGGCGTTGCTTGAGGCGCTTGCCCGGGAAGAAGACTAACCTGGATAATCCGTGAATTGCGGGGGGAGTTCGCGTACGATTGCCTGCTGCACCTCTCGGAGTACTGGCTGGGGCCGAACGGACCGCACTTCAACAGGGACGTGCGGAATACCGGAGTGAAGGAATTCGAACGGGAGAATGCCGCATCCCATCCCAACAATGAGCTCACTTCCATGGATATGCCTTATTGCGAGTCGTTCGAAGACGGCGTGCCGAATTACTTTACGGCGACCCGATCGGAGAGTCTGACCCTCAGCCAGCGGCACAGCAAGCACGGGCAGAACTCGCTCCGCTGGGACTGGCGGAGTGGAGAGGAGATCGTCATCCGTCACGGGATCGGGGACCTTGACCGTGTCGGAGGAATCGGCCGGTCCAACAGACCTTCTTTTTCCGTGTGGGTGTATGTGGAGGCGCCGATCCCCGAGGCCCTGGTTTTCGAATTCCGCGAAAGCGGGAAGGTTGCCGGATCGTTCCGGTTTCCCCTGGCATACACCGGCTGGCGGCAGGGTCGTCCCTTCTACCATGCCTTCCCGAGTGGCAAACCGACGACGGAAGTGGATACCATCCGCATCGTGGCGCCGAACGGCGCGCCCTCGGGCACCTTATTCCTGGACCTGATCAAGTACAACACGTTGACCCACCCCAGCCGGGGCCTCGACATCGAAAAGGAGGCCCGGTGGCAACGCCCGGTACCTGACGAGGGGCGCTACCCCAAGCCCGAGCGCGTGACCGAAGCCGAGTTGTCGGGGATTCGCGCGCTGCTGGGTCCCGACGAGGGTCCGGGCATCGGCGAGGCGAGCGCGAAGGACCTCTGCGCCCAGGTGGAGGCCCTTGGCATCGTGCAGGATGAGCACGGCGTCCGGGGCGGACCGGGCATCGACCGTCACCTCCAGTATTGCTGCGAGTTCGGGGAACACGGCGCAAAGGACCAGGACTACTGGCCCGACGAGCACGGGCCCGAATTCCCCCCTGGCGTCCAGGCCCCCGGTGCCATCAGCTCCCTCGCCCTCCAGGTAGCCACGGCCTATCGGGCCAGCCGGGATGCCGACCAGCGCCGCCGCCTGGCAGATGCCTTCCTCCTCATCGAAGCCCACCTGTACGACCAGGGGATGCAGGCCGCCTCGGGATTCCACTGGAACTGGTGGTACGGCGGGTCGTGGGCCGATGCCGTGTTCCTGATGCGCAGCGTCCTGGCAGAAGCCGGCCGGCTTTCGCGGCAGTGCGATTACTTCCTCTGGAACTGGGGCGGCGGGGCGCTCTTTTCCGAAGCCGCACCCCCCTCCTATTCGGACTACTTCCTGCTCGATGTGCCCCGACTGCTTCGGGCCTGTCTGCTGCAGACTGAACCGGCCGAGCAGATCCGCTGGCTGCGTGCCTTCAAGACAACCCTGGAGCGCTCGATCCTGCAGCCCTCAAGCGCCCTGAAGATCGACGGCTCCGCCTATCACCACGGGGGGCACTATTTCCACTATACTTACGCGTCGATGCCGGGGCTGGCCTCGACTCTCCGGTTTTTGAGCGACACCCCCTGGCGGCTCTGCGCCGAGGCGCACGAACGGGTTCGGCGCGCCCTCCTGGCCCAGCGGATCTTCTGCAACCAGCGTGATCAGCCCCTCACGCTGAGCGGACGCATGCCCTTCGTGGAGTACTCCCTGGGAATCCTGCCGGCGGGGCTGGACGCCATCGCGCGGTGTGGCACGCCGGACGGCAGGGGGACCGTGGACCGGGAGGCAGCGGCCGCGTACCTGCGCCTGGCGCCCGAGGCTGCTCGGGAAGAGCCATATCGAAGCCTGGGTATCGGTCCCGAGCCGGAGCCGAATGGATGTTTCGTGATGCCTTACGCGGCCCTGCTCAGCCATCGGCGGGACAACTGGCTCGTCAGCGTCCACGGTCAGAGCCGGTACGTGTGGGGAACCGAGCGGCAGTCCAAGGTGAACTGCTTCGGGCTCTTCCAGGGCCTGGGCAGCGTGGAGATCCTGGCCGGGGGAGACCCGGTGAGCCTGAAGGCAAGCGGCTGCGAGAAGGAGGGCTGGGACTGGCGTCGGTACGAGGGCGTCACCGCCCCTCGGCTGCCGCTGAAAAGGATCGACGAGGGATGGACGTCACCCTATTCCCCCGAGACCTTCGTGGGCGGGCTCTCCCACTTGGGGCGTCAGGGCATCTTCGCGATGCGCCTGAACCAGCCCATGCCAGGCCAGGGGACCGGGTCAGACATCCACCGACGACCGTCGTGGCAGAACGAGCCCATGCCCGGGGAACAGGTCCTCCGGGGGTGCAAGACCTGGTTCCTCATCGACGATCGGATCCTCTGCCTGGGCTCTGATATCACGTGCGACGAAGCGGAGGTTCCCACCCAGACCACGCTGTGCCAGAAGCGTCTTTTCAAGGACGGCGACAGACGATTCGTCCCGACCTACCTCGACGGGGCTCACTTCACGGCCTTCCCGGAGGAACGGGTTCTCGACCAGGCGGGTCCCCACTGGTTCCTGGACGTGCAACAGACCGGGTACTACCTTCCCGCCGGCCAGAACGTCACCGTGGCCCGCTGGCACCAGAAGAGCCGGGAGTACCAGGACCAGGGAGACACCGAGGGCGACTTCCTCACCGCCTGGATCGACCACGGCAAGGCCCCAGTCGCCGCAAGCTACGAATATGTGCTCGTCGTCCGTGCGACACCCGAAGCGATGCAGACCCTCGCCAAGGCCCCCCCTTACCGGATCCTCCAGCGCGACCAGGCCGCCCACATCGTCTGGGACGTCCCGGGGCGTCGGTGGTGTTGCGCCTTCTATGCCCCGGGCGAAGTCGCCGCCCACGCCGTTGCCGGCGACGCGCTGCCGGTCAAGGCGGTCGAACGGCCCTGCCTCGTCATGACCGAGACCGGGCAAGACGGTCTTCTGCACGTCAGCGTAGCGGACCCGGACCTCAGCCTGGGGAAGCCCGAGAGCCAGTCGGGTGCGGCCCCGCTCCCGCCGCGAGCGATGCGCGTCACCCTCCGGGGCGGGTGGCGGCTGCAGGAGGCTACGGCCACCGTCTGCGCCTGGCCGCTCCCGGACGCGCGCCAGGACGTCCGCATCGTGTCCTCAAGCCCGACCGAGACGGTCGTGGAGATCGTCTGCCGGCACGGGGCAAGCTATGGTTTGACGGTTGCCCCGAAATGAAGCGGGGCAAAGACGACGGCAAGATGAAGCGCATCCTGCCATTCGTCCTCAAGGCAGGCGCGGATGTGGCCATGTGACCCTGACCCCGCCCCGGTCGGCGACATCGATCCCGTCGAGCGGTGGCCGGCCAGCGCCGCAGCGGGGAGGGCGAGCAATAAGAGTCCGTAGCGATTATTCGTACAAGCTCTAAGACGAGAGTGCACTCGTCGTCAGTGGTGTCGGGAATCCGGTGCTGAATCCAGGAGGTGCGACGAACATGAAAAGCGCGCAGCAAGGCGTGGTGGCGGCGCTGACCGCGGTGGAAGCGGCCGTATCGACGGGGACGGCGGCGGGCGAGGCGCCCGTACCCGGAAAGGAAGCGGTTGCCGCCGTGCGCACGGCCACGGTGGTGGTGGCGGCCGCCGACGCGGCAGACCATCTGAAGCGGGGGGCTGATTTCGTCTGCCCCAGCCGGGATGACCACCTGGTCATCAACGCGGCCATCGCCGCCCTCCCGGAGACCGGCGGCCGCGTGCATCTGACCGGCGGCACCTACAGTATCGGCGCGGTGCCGGGGACGTTCGGCGGCGTCACGATCGCACGTAGCAACGTCCTGCTGACCGGCGAAGGGAGCGCCACCCGCCTACTGCTGCAGGACGGCCTGACCGACATCAATGTGATCTGGATCAGGGGAGACCTCCATGACGTTTCCGTCAGGGATCTGTATGTCAACGGCAATGGGAAAAAGCAGGTGCCCTGGGTCCGGGAGCGATCCCAGTGGAACGGAGGCAACGGCATCAAGATCATCAACCCCGCGGGAGGCAGGGACTCCGCGGGGATCTACGATCCGACGCCCCGCAATGTCAGGGTGTCCGACTGCCACATCGAGAACTGCCAGCTCATGGCCGTCATGGCGCACGGCACTGCCGTCGAGGTGCTGAACTGCTACTTCACGGGGGATTTCGGCAGCCACGTGGTCGAGATCCTGGGCCACTCCGGCCGCATCGAGGGCTGCACCCTGCGGGTGAAGGACGGCGACACGGTCGGCTTCGGTTTCTCCACAGACCGGTCCTGCTACTACCACATCGTCAACAACAAGATCCTGGTCGAAGCCGGGGGCAGGATCAACGGGCATCCCATCAACAACTGGCCCCCCTTGTTGCCGGGTCGCGCGATCACGACGGATCGGGAGTTCCACGGCATCATCTCCGGGAATATCCTGATCAACCACGGCACGACCGGCTATGTGCGGCTGGACGGGTACATGGACCTGGTGAACGGTAACATCTTCCGCGGTGTCCCGGTGGTGATCGGCTGTCCCAACGGCGGCATGGGCGTCTCCTTTGAGCACAACCTGCTGATCGGGAGTTCGTTGGAGATCAGGAGCCCGCACCGTTCCGAGGAGAGCCGCATCCTGATCGACGGCAACCAGTTCTTCAACTCCAGCGTCAGGCACACGGACGGGGTCGTCGTCTGGGGGACCAATCCCGGCTATCCGACCGAGAATGCCGGGACAGCCGTCATCGCCACAGACCAGACTGCAGCCGTGGTGGAACACGGCCTGGTGGCCGTTCCCGCCTCCGTCCAGGTCACCCCCGCGAACAGCCTGGGTGCGGCGACGAAGTTCTGGGTCGATGAGGTGACCGGCCGGCAGTTCGTCATTCGCGTGGACACCCCGCCCGGCGCGCCCACCGCGGCCTTCCACTGGCGGGCCGTCACCACGGGCACACAGACGCTTGGCGCCACGCCATGACTTTTTCTATGGCGCGCTGCATGCAGGTTGGCGCCGGCTTTTCGGCGGCGTGGTTGGCGCCTGGCACACGAATGATGTTGGGCACCGGAATGACACGATGATCGGCTCCTGGGATCTCCTCCTGATTGCCGCCGTTTCGGCGCAGAGCACGGCACTGGCCTACACGCACCGGCCGCAAGGGAAGGCCTTTATCCTGATGCTCCCGGTTTCGTTTTTCTTTGCGAACATGGCCCTGCGGCTGCCGGTGAGCGTTCACCATCTGGCGGGGCAGCCGCTGATTTTGATGTACCTGGCGCTGATCTATGCGCTGTACCTCCTGCTACGAGTACCGATCCTGCTGGCCATAGCCGCGTCGCTTGTCTTCTATTGCAGCACGGCGCGGTTGCTGAAACATCTGCTGCCGACCGATGTCTCCTGGCTCTTCTGGGGATTCCTGTTCCTTGACGTGGTTCTGGGCGTAGCGCTCTTCTTCGGGATGGGTCACAGGCATGAGGCGGGCAGCCGGACCCCGCTGCCGCTCTGGGTCAAGCTGCCCTGCATTTCGGCGATTGTCCTGGTTCTGGTGATCGTCAAGAACTGGCTGGGGGGGTTCATGACCGTGTTTCCGATGGTGACGACCATCGCGGCGTATGAGGCGCGCAACTGCCTGTGGACGGTGATTCGGCAGATGAGCGTGAATGCCGCGTTGTTTGCGGTGATGATCGGGGTGGTCTATCTGGCGCAGCAATACGGGCGGTTTCCGATGGTACCGGCGCTGTTGTGCGGGTGGGCCGGGTATTCCCTGGCGATGGCCCTGTGCCACCACGTGATGCCGGGAAGCAGCCTGCCGCTGGAGTCTGCGGATGCGTCACCCGGCTCATGGGGTGGGCAGGGTCAATCCCGGACGGCTCCCGCGTCCGGCGCGGACACCACTTAAAAGACAGACTGCAGCGTCGACGGCGCGCGGCAGATCGACACCGGGGGTGCACGGCGGTGGCCTCCGGATACCAGGCAAGCAACATCGACAGGAGGAACAGAAACCATGGGTGAGGCTAGGCGAGGTCCGAACTGGGTGTGCGTGAACCCGAAGGCCGATTGGCAGGCCCGGGACTCGATGGGCGATTTTGTGTACCGCGACCACCTCTGGATTCTGGGCGGCTGGTTCACGCCGCAGGACCCCAATCCGGTGGATGTGTGGAAGTCTCCGGACGGCAAGAAATGGACCTGCGTGCAGGAGCATGCGCCGTGGGTGCAGAGCGACCTGCCGGTGTCGCTGGCCTTCGACGACAGGATGTGGATTATGGGCGGTCGCAAGCTGCCGGGCACCGAGTGCAGCAACAAGGTCTGGTCGTCGACCGACGGCGTGGCGTGGATCCTCGAAGGCCAGGCCGGCTGGCGCCCGCGGGTGTCGCCCTGCTTCGCCGTGTTCAAGGACCGGATGTGGGTCTTCGGCGGCACCGAGAGTTTCTACGATCACAGCGAGGCGATGGTCAAGAACGACGTCTGGTCCTCGGCGGACGGGAAGGGCTGGAAGCTCGAGACCCCGAACGCCGGCTGGTCGAAGAGGGCCCATTCCCAGGCGGTCGTTTTCAAGGACAAGCTGTGGATCATGGGCGGCGGGCTGTGGAATCCGCAGCACGTCGCGACCAACGATGTCTGGTGCTCGGAAGACGGCGTGCACTGGACGCAGGTGACACCGGCCGCCTCCTGGGCGCCACGGCTGTGGTTTGGGGCCGTGGCCTACCGCGAACACCTCTGGGTCTTCGGCGGATGGTCCAAGGAGCACGGCAACTTCGGCGACGTCTGGTACAGCGCCGACGGCGTGGGATGGACCGAGCTCAAATCCGACGTGATCTGGAAGGCCCGCCACGAGATCGCCCCCTATGTGTTCCAGGACAAGATATGGCTCGCCGGCGGCCATGCCGAGCCCCTCAGCAACGAGGTCTGGTCCCTGGAAATCCCGGAGGACTGGTTTGGGGACCGTTAAGGGTCTGTATGGAGGTCGGCTTTGGACATATTCCCAGGGCAGTTTGAGGAACAGGGCTATATCCTCATAAAAGAGGTCCTTACGCCCTCCGTTCTGGAGGGCGTTCGCAGGGAGCTTGACCACCTTGTCGGGCTGACGGCCGAGAAACGGGTCGGGGAAGGCAAGATCCCCCACCGATTTGAAGACGAGCCCTTCGAGACGCGGCTCTTCCGGCTCTATGAAGGTCACATGGACGACGCGCCCACGCAGTTCCGGCCCGAGCTGCATCTGTCCGGCATGTTCGACCTGTTTTTCAACCCGCATGTTCTCGACCTCGTCGAGCCGATTCTGGGGCCCGAAATCCGGCTGTATCCCAACTATACGGTCCGTCCGAAGTTCCCCGAATGGAAGGGCACGGAGGTCCTCTGGCACCAGGACGGCGGGTACACCGCCCCCGGCGCACAGGGCGTCGGCGACCTGCGCATGGTCAATGCCTGGGCCCCGCTCGTCCCCGCCCGCGAGGCCAACGGATGCATGCAGTTTGTCCCCGGCACGCACCGCCTGGGCGTCGTCCCCCACGAGACCAGGCCGTTCTACCTGGAGGTATCGGCGGATTACCTGGACCGTTACGCGCAGCATCCCGTGTCGATCGAGGTGGATCCCGGCGACCTGGTCCTGTTCCACAACCTGCTGTTCCATCGCGGCCTGCCCAATCATTCCGGGGCCATTCGATGGAGTTGCGACTGGCGCTACCAGGATGCCCGTCAGCCCACCCTGCGCGACGAGAAAGGCCACCTGGCGCGCAGCCGGAATCATCCGGATCAGGTGGTCAGGGACGCCTCCGACTGGGCGGGGCGTCGGTTTGAGTAATCGCCAGGGGCGCAGGCCGCCCCCGGCAGACGGCCGGACCCGTTACCCGGCCGGCCTATCCGGCGGCATCGTGTGGCCGGCGTCAACCACCGTCGCGGCGCGCGGAGAACCATCGACCGAACCCGTCCCATTCCTACCCGGAGGCCCTGTCCCATGTCGCTCAACGTCGTCAGTGCGAAATCCGAGCCGACCTACTACACTCCCGAGCGCGTGGCCCGGGGCCAGCAGAACCTCGCCGCGGGCCACGAATGGTCTCGGGACCTGCGGCGGCGCATGATGGCCGGAGACGCCCTTTACATCGGCACGTCGAACAAGGGCGGGTCGCTGCGTCCTCCGGACTACGCCTTCATCGACGACGCGATGCTGGCCGAATACGGTCTGGTACACCGGCTCAGGCTGCCGGGCCACCTCTCCTGCCAGACGCGATGGGTGGACGGATCGACTACTTTCCGGTTCTTCGTGTCGACGGACAGGATGAACGTTAGCCAGGATGGGGTGGAGATCGCCGCGGCCGCGATCGATTCGGCGACGGCGGTCGCGCTGAAGGGCGCCAGGATCACGTGGGGCAACGGGTTGTTCGGACCGCTGGCGGGCGAAATGGACGGCAGCACGGCCAAATGATCCGTCGAGCGGCTTGACGGCTTTCGGTGCAGAGTCCATCCGCGAAAAACAAGGAGGAACACGATGCGCAAGGTTGGATACATTGGTCTCGGTAAAATGGGGCGCGGGATGTGTGAGAATATCGTGAAGAAAGGCTATCCCACGACGGTGTTCGACGCGGATCCGCAGGCGCTTGCCAATTTCAGAGAAAAAGCCAAAACGGCCGCATCCAGCCTCGAGGTCTTTCTGGCCAGCGAGGTTACCTTCCTTTCCTTGCCCAACTCCAATGTGGTGGAAGCCGTCACGGGGGAGTTCCTGGAAAAGGGCGTTTCCGGCAAGACCATCGTGGATACCTCGACCAGCTATCCTGAGTCGACCAAGGAGCTGTACGCCAGGTTCAGGGCCAAGGGAGGCCAGTTCATCGATGCGCCGTTATTGGGCGGTCCGGCCGATACGGCCGCCGGAACGGCCCCTTGCATGATCTCAGGCGATCCGGAGGCCGTGAAGGACGTTCGGGAAATCGTGGCCTGCTATGCCACGCCCATCAACGAGATGGGCCCCATCGGGAGCGCCCACACGGTCAAGATCGCCATGAACTTCCAGGGCCTGATGTACGCGGCACTGGCCGCTCAGATGTTCCCGTTGATGGAGAAGCTGGGCATCGACACGAAGAACCTGTTCCGGATCATGAACGAGGGGCCCTTCGGCAACCGGGTCTTCGACTTCTACGGCCGCAAGTTCGTCGAGAAGAACTACCGCATGGACTTCGCGCTGGAGATGGCCCTCAAGGACATGGTCTACATGAAAAGGCTCTACGATCAGTTCAACGTGCCGGCATTCCTCCTGGACGGCGGGCTGAACCTGCTGCGCAACGCGGTGAAGGACGGCAGAGGCAAACACGATACGTCGGAGATGGCCGCCGTGATGTATGAGTATCTCGGGCTGGATACCGGGGAGGCGAGGCCGGGCACACCGAAGTGAGGAAAGGGGGACCTGTAGAATGCGCTGAATCTGCAAGACGTGCAAGTGAGCCGGCCGGGCAGTACCTCACCGGGGAATCCGACGATGGAGTCCAGGAGAAAAGGGCAGGCGATGAGCGACTGGATGTCTCTGTGTGTGACCGCGACGGTGATGCTGGCCGCATTGTGCGTTGCTTCCGTCGTACGTGCCGAGACGCGCTACGAATGGAGGAAGGTGACCACGACCGCGCCGTGGGCGCCGCGCGATGGGGCGGGTGCCCTGGTCTTCAGGGATCGCCTCTGGCTCCTCGGCGGCTGGAACCCGAACGACAAGGTCCACTTCCCCCGGATCTGCAACAACGAGGTCTGGTCTTCGGAGGAAGGACTCGACTGGACCCTCGTCAAGCCCAACACGTACCTCGATGCCACCTTCAACCCGGCCGCCGACTGGGAGGGGCGCCATACCGCCGGGTACGTCGTCTACAAGGACCGGATGTGGATCGTGGGCGGCGACGCCAACCAGCGCTACTACATCAACGACATCTGGAACTCCGCCGACGGCAAAACGACGATTTAGGCTCAATGCCTGCGGCTCGCCCGACTCCCCCTACGGCCCGGTCCTGGTCCGGAACTGCCACCCGATCGGCGATGTTCAGGGTCGCGAAGTCGAGTACACGTTCGATGCCTGTTCCGTCGCGGATGCCGGGTTCAGCGATCAGGGCAATCTGCGCTGTAGCTTCCGAAACTGCCTCTTCAGCGGGGAATCGACCGGGATCGACTCGGCGGGAGTCGGATTCGCCGTCGGGAACCTGCTCGTCAAGGGGAGTGTGATTCCCTTCGCCCTGGATTATCTGGACGCTTCCGGTTACGAACCGAAAGCGCCATAGCCCCGAACCGCTTCACCGAGGAGGAGTGCACCATGGCGCACGAGATCACCCTGGCCCGGAAACGGGGACGGGCAAGCGTATTTCCAAAGCCGGAAACCGAGGACCCGTTCGTCAACAGCGGGCTCGTCAGCCTGGGCGTCGACCGTCGAGGCCTGGAACGGTTCGCCATCTCGAGCCTGAACGGCACGACCGGCGCCCGCACCCTCGTCCTGGACGAACGGGGCGCTTATCGCGCCTACGCCTGGCCGAAAGGCGCGCGTCCCACCTACTGCTACGGCGCGGTCGCGGGGGGTGACCCCGACACGGTCTGGATGGGCGGCGGCGGCCCCGCCGGTCCGGGCCTCTACCGGTTGACGCTCTCCTCGGGCGCCCTGGAATCCTACCCGGCTCCCGCGGGCCATTACATCCAATCCGGCCTGGCCTACGACCCGGACACGAAAAAGGTTTTCACCGGCTGCGGCAGCGCGATGGTCTCCTTCGACACTGTGAGGAGGAAGTACATCCGGACCTACTCGCAGGAGGAGATGGGTCCCTGCCATTTCCACTGGTTCCACTGGCGAAACCCCGACGGGTCCTACGGCTTCCTGCTTGAGACGCCCGGACTCACTTATGTGCGCTGGTTCCCCCAGGAGGAGCGCATCGACGCTCGGGTCCTGATCGAGGATCCCCGGCATCCGGCCCTGAGGCATGTGAGAACCGGTTCGTATATCAAGAGCGGAAAAATCTACATCCCGCATCTCGGATGGCTGAACGGCCTGACGGGCCGCGTCGCTCGCTGCCCGAGACCGCCGCGCGAGGAGGCGACCTGGTTCGGCGCGATCGGGAACGTTGTCTATGGGATCCAGAGCCAGGACTCGGGCGACAGCAAGCTGCTCCGGTGGGACGCCCGGACCGGCGACGTGCGCACGATGGCGGTGCTTGCCGATCATCTGGGGCAGGGGATCGCCCTGACGCGGAGTGGTCGCATCCTCGCGGTGGACCTTCACGGCCTCATCCAGCGTTTTGACGCCCGGAGCGGCGCCCTGGAGCGGACGGTCAAATACGAGCATCGGGATGTCCATCTGGGCCATGCCGTCTGTCCCGCCGGGAAGGACAGGGTCGTCGGCACGCCCTTCATCTGCCAGAACTTCTGGATCCTGGATACGAAGACGGGCAAGGGACAGGACGGCGGCCGCGCGGCCGCTTCCTACGGCCAGATCGACGCCGCGCTGACCGTGAACGGGAAGGTCTACTTCATCGCGTACGGGGGGTCCCAGCTCACCGAGTTCGACCCCGGGCGTCCGGCCAACTGGCCGCGCAATCCCCGGCTGGTGGCGAAGAGCGACCAGGGCCAGCACGGCGCGGGCATGGCGACCGACGGTCAAATCGTCTGGGCCGCGTTCAAGCCGCTTTACGGCACGCTGGACGGCGCCCTGATCCGCTACGACACGAAGACCGGCGAGGCCGCCTACCGGAACGCCAGCCTCAAGAATCAGCACGTCCTGAACCCCCTGTGGGACCCGGCCACGAAGCATCTGGTCGCGGGCACCTCGTTCCTCAGCGATGCGGGTACCGCCGTCCCCGTGTGCGACAGGGTCTACGCCGTCACCATGGACCCGGTCACCATGGACGTCGTCAAACGTGCCATTGCCCCGCGCGGACTGCGTCAGCTGATGACCGTCGGCCCGCTCGGCGGACGGAACTGGTTGATGCGCGGGGACGACGGCCGCCTGGGCGTGTTCGACGAAGCCGCATGCGCCTTCGCATCCGATGCCGATATGATCCCCCTGCCGAAAGGCGCGAAGGACATTCTTTACGCGGGGACGCCGGGGCTGTTCCTGGTAACCACCGACCGCTCGTTGCGGTTGTGGGACTTTCCGCGCGATGCTTTCTCTGACATGGCCGTCTTCCGCAAGGGCTTTCTCCACCGATGCTGGGTGCACGGGAAGAGCGTCTATTGCGATTGCGTGCACAAAGTCGCGGTGCTGGAGAACGTCCTGCCGTAGTCGGTCCGTTCCTTCTCGGAGGTCTCGTCCATGATGTCCCTCAACTCCGTCAGCGCCAAGTCCGAGCCGACCTACTACACCCCCGAGCGCGTGGCCCGGGGCAGGGCGAACCTCGCCGCGGGCCACGAATGGTCTCGGGACCTGCGGCGGCGCATGATGGCCGGCGACGCCAACATGTACTACATCGGCAGGACGTACGGATCGGCCGCGGACTGCATCGCCCAGAGCGACGACTTCATCTGGTTGATGCAGCCCACGACGCTGATTCCACGGTTCCAGGTTCACGACACTCAGGCCCTGTGCCCCGTGCACGGCGAGGAGGTACGGAAGCACAGCGTGTGGACCGCCTGGACCACGGATCCGATCCATCATCCGTACAAGGTCCGGTGCCGGGCGGGAGGGGAATGGTACCCCAGCAACGACTACATGAACGGGGACATGACCTCCGGGGATTTCCCGGACGACGGGGGCGGTTGCGTGGTGGACGGCAAGCGCTACAACTTCCTGGTGGAATACGCCCACATGGCTTACGGCAACAACACCATCCCCTGCCTGCATTCGTTGTCTCAGGCCTGGCTGCTCACCGGCGACGAGCGCTACGCCCGAAAGGGCTGCATCCTGCTGGCGAGGCTGGCCAGCGAGTACCCCAACTTCACGGACCGGAAGGATCGCCTGGCGTACGGGCCCTTCGGCGGGCACGACCCGCACTACCGGTACAAGACGGGGGGCATGATCACCGACCTGATCTGGGAGACGTTCTGCCTGGAGGCGATGGCGTACGCCTACGACGGCCTCTGGAACTACATGGATCAGGACCCGGGCATGCTCGGGTTCCTGAGGGCCAGGGGGATGTCCGTCCAGAGCGGCGACGACCTGCGCCGCTACATCGAGGAGAACCTCCTCCGGGTGGGCATGGAGGGCCTGCTGAACGGCCACATCCGGGGGAACGCGGGGCACCATCAGGCCGCGGCGCTGGCCTGCGCGCTCGTGATGGACGACTACGATGAGGGCCGCCACCCGAACTCGGCGGACATGGTGGAGTACGCCTTCCAGGGTGACGGCCGCGCCGCGTGGGTGATCCTCAACGGACTGACCACGGACGGCGGCGGGATCGAGAGCCCTGGCTACAACACGATCAAGCTGGACTTCATCCGCGTGAACCGGCTGATGGAGGAGGTTCGCCGGCGGCAGCCCGGCCGCTTTACGGAGGACCGTTTTCCGGACCTGTTCGGCAACCCCAAAGGCCGGGCGATCTTCGACCATCACATCGACCTCCTGATCGGGAGCGACGTCGCGCCCTCGGTGGGGGACACCGGAGGCATCACGGACCGGCCGGAGCGCCGCAAGCAGCCCCGCACGCACTCCCTCCTGGGGGCACAGAACCTCTATGCCGTGGCGCGGTACGGCGACCCCCGACACGCGCGGGCCTGCACCGGGCCCGACGGGGTGCTGACCGCCGGCGACCTGTTCGAGCCGTACCCCGAGGCCGAGATCAGGGCGCTGCTGGCCCGTCCGGAGTCCTGCATCGAGCGGAGGCCCCGGCTGCTGGACGGGTACGGGGTGGCCATCGTCGAGAACGAGCCCGGGCCGAACCACCGCGCACTGGCCCTCAACTACACCTCCATCATCGGGCACCGTCAGTGCGACAACCTGAACCTGGAGCTGTGGGCGCGAGGCGTGGACCTCCTGCCGGACCTGGGCTATCCCACGACGTGGGAGTACCGCAAGGAATGGGACAATGCCACCATCGCCCACAACACCGTGACCGTGGATCAGACCAACGGCGCGGACGGACGCGGGGGCGCGTGCCGTCTCTTCGTGTCTATCGACGGGGTGCACGCGGTCACGGCCTCCCACGACCCCTATCCGGCCCCGCTGTTTGCCGAAGGGCCGGCCCACGGGGTGGACCTCTACGAACGCACCACGGTCCTGGTGGATGTCGCACCCGGCCGGTTCTACGTCGTGGACCTCTTTGCCGTGCGGGGAGGCCAGGAGCACACCCAGAGCTGGCACGGCCCGCTCAGGCCCGTGCAGTTGCCGTCGCTGGACTGGACGGAGCAGCGCACCGGCACGCTGGCCGGGCCGGAGGTGTCGCAGTTCGCCGCGTTCACCGACCGATGGGGGCGAGCGGGGACGGCGTTTGGGTGCTTCCTGTCGAGGATACGGCGGGCGACCCTGGACAGGCCTTCCGGCTGGACGTGGGACTATGGCATAGAGGGCGGCGACCGGCTCAACCTGCACATCGTGCCGGTGGGGGCGCCGCTTCAGGTGATCGTGGGAACCGGCCGCTCTCCCGCCCGCCCGGCGGACTGGGGGCTCGACTATGTCCTGGCGCGGCGCGAGGCCAGGGACGGCGAGGCGTCGCACTTCCTGACCGTGATGGACCCTTACCAGGGCACGCCGGTTGTGGAGCAGATCGAGGTCGTGGGGACTTCGCCGCTGACGCTGCGCGTGGCGCGAGAGGGCGCCGTGGACGAGATCACCCTGGCCAGCCCTGTCGGATCGAGCCGCGACAAGGGGCATCGCGCCCTGGGCATCCGCGTGTGGACGCTGCAGGGCGAGCGCTGCGTGCGCGACATCCGCATCGGGGAGTACGGTGGCCCCGGTGAACCAGGCTACGCCGAGGGGGTGATCCGCGAGACGGACCACGCGGGACAGCGCGCCCGCATCGCGGGGGCCGGACACCGCGCGGAGGACTTCATTCCCGGCCGGTGCGTGCGCGTCTACAACGGCAGCCGCACCGCCATGTTCCGGATCGTGAAGACGGAGGTCGAAGGGCGCGATCTCTGGCTGACCTTCGACCCCACGGCGCTCCTGGCCCGGGGGCCCGTGACCCGGACTGCCGACGGGAGGCTGTGGGTCGATGCCTTCCTGGACTGGACCCTCAGCAAAAAGTCCGCGGACGGAGACCTCATCCCCCAGCCCGGCGGCGACTACTTCGCGGGTGCGTGGCTGGGAGAGGGGGGCCGGGCACGGCAGCTTCGCGGCGCCGTGCGCGGCGTGCCCAGTGAGCTGTTTCTTGCGGAGGAGGCGCCCGGTTCGGACCTTCAGCGCGACTATGGCGGCCAGGTCATCGGCATCTGGCAGTACGGGGTCGGCGACCGGGTCGAGATTCCCCGGATATCCGTGGGGTGAAGCCACCCGGGAAGGATTCGGAGCCGGTCAAGCGCCCGCGAAAACGACATCCACCGAGGCGCCAGGTTTGCGCCATCCGGAGGTGAAGGAGTATGAACAGCCTGATCGCCCACTGGCCGCTGAAGGGCAATGCCGGGGACAGGACCGGCAGGCATCCGGGCGCCGCCCACGATGTCGGCTATGTCGAAGGCCCTTCGCCAGGAACGGGCGCCGTCCGGTTCGGCCCCGGCCGGAGTCGGATCGAGGTCCCGACTTCCCCCGGCCTGATGCTGGGAAGTCGCGATTTCACCGTCTCGGCCTGGGTGCGTTGCCCCGCGGTGATGCGGGGTAACTTCGGGGAGATCCTCGGCAAGTTCCACGGGCCTGCCCGGTGCGGCTTTACGCTCTGCGTGGCGGGAAGTTCGCCCGGCTACAACGCCATGTGCGACACGCGCCACGTCCATTTCGGCATCGACGACGCCTACCTGGGGCCGTGGCAGGATTACGGCAGGCCGTGGCCGTCCAACGGGCTGGTCAGCGACCTGGCGGTCTACGAGGGATCGCTCTATGCGGGCATCTCGGACGCCTCTGACCCCCGGGACGCCGCGCGCGTGTTTCGATGGGCGGGCGGTACAGAATGGGAGGACTGCGGCCGGCTCGGAAGCGACCCCGGGCATCTGTCGGTCCAGTCCATGCTTGTGCACGCCGGCCGGCTCTACGCTGGAACCGGCGTCTGGGACTGGGTCCGGTCCGCCGGGAAGGACGGCTTTGCGCCCGCCCCCTCGCACGTCTTCGTCCATGAAGGGGGGCGACGCTGGCGCGACCTGGGCCAGGTGGGAGAGAGCGTGCGGGTGCTGACGCTGGCCAGTTTCGACGGCTTTCTGTATGCCGGGCTGGACCGCGTGGGCGGCGGCCACGTGTTCCGGATGGAAGGGGATCGCTGGGTGGACTGCGGCAGCCTGAATGGCGACAACGTGGAGAACCTGATGCCGATGGACGGGGCGCTCCACGGGGCCACGCACACGAGAATCTATCGCCTCGAGGGGGAAGGGGGCTGGCGCCTGCTGGGAGATCGACCCCATTCCATCACCCAGATCCATTCCATGCGGGCCTACGGCGGCCGGCTCCACATCGGCACCTGGCCGCATGCCTATGTCCTCAGGCACGAGGGCAACACAGACTGGGCCAGGGTCGGCTGTCTCGGGCTCCCGCTCGGTCCGGGAACCCCGCTCATCAACGAGGTCAACGACCTCACCGTGCACAACGGCAAGCTGTATGCCGGCGTGCTGCCCAAGTCGCAGGTCTACCGCTTCGAGAAGGACGACCAGTGGACCCTGCTGGGAAGCCTGGCCACGCGGCCGGACTGGAGCCAGGATCGCCTTCCCAGCTGGGGTCGTGTCAGCTGCATGGCCTCGTTCCAGGGCCGGCTCATGGCGGGCACCGGCGTTTGCCAGGCCAGGTCTATTGATTGCGATCCCGAGGGCAACCATGGCCGGGTTCTGGCCTGTCAGGCGGGGCTGATGGCCAGCCACGAAAAGGATATCGGAGCGGACTGGACCCACGTGGCTGGCGTGCGCGAGGGGCGGGACCTCCGTCTCTATCTCAACGGACGGCTGGCGGCCACCGCGCGAGGGCCGGATCGCACCACGTTCGACCTCGGGAATCCGGAGCCGCTGCTGCTCGGCAACGGCCCCCAGGGGCCGTTCAGCGGGGATCTGGGCGATGTGCGCCTCTACGACGGAGCCCTCGGCGATCCGGAGATTGTCGAACTGCACGCGGCCCGGGGAGTTGACCGGACGGGTTAACCCTCTGCAAGTATGGCCGCCCGGACCTGAAAACAAGCGAGTATTCGACATGGCCAAGAAGAGAATCGCGGCGCTGGTCACCGAATACCAGCCCTACTCCCACGCCGACGTGATCGCCACCAAGTTCATGAAGGGGTTTCACACGGACGAAGGGTTTTTCGCTCCCCGGGTCGAACTGGCCTCACTGTATATTGACCAGTTTCCAGACAGCGATATCGGCCGGTCCCTGGCTGCCGAACAGGGGGTTCCCATCTTCCCCAGCATCGTCCAGGCCCTCACCCTGGGCAGCAAGGACCTGGCCGTGGACGGGGTGCTGCTGATCGGCGAGCACGGCGACTATGCCTGGAACGAAAAGGAACAGCACCTCTACCCACGCCGCTATTTCATGGAACAGCTCTGTGGCGTGATAGCCGTCAGCGGCCGGGCCGTCCCGGTGTTCAACGACAAGCATCTGGGGCCCTGCTGGCCGGATGCGCACTGGATGTACGAGCGCGCCCGGCAGCTGGGCATCCCCTTCATGGCCGGCTCCTCGCTGCCGGTGGGCTGGCGCAACCCCTGGCTGGAGCACGACCTGGAAAGCCCGATCGAAGAGGCGGTCGCCATCGGGTTTTCGGGTCTGGACATCTACGGGGCCCACACCCTGGAGGTCCTGCAGTGCATGGTCGAACGCCGCCGGGGCGGGGAAACCGGGGTTGCCGCCGTCACGTGCCTGGAAGGGGAGGCTGTCTGGCGGGCAGCTGCCAAGGGCCGCTGGTCACGGGCGCTGGCCGAGGCTGCCTGCGCCGCCATCGTGGACAAACCGGCGGGGCGGATGGAGGACCACTGCGCGCATCCGGCGCTTTTCGTGGTGGAGTATCGCGATGGCCTGCGCGGTGTGGTCCTCATGCTCAATGGCTATGTCACCGACCTGGCCTACGCCGCGCGCATCGGCGGCCGGACAGAAGGTTGTGAGTTTTTCGCGCAGGGGCACGGCGCGCATAGCGGCCCATACGCCCACTTCAGCTACCTGTCGCTCAACGTCGAGGAAATGTTCCTGACCGGCAGCCCCTCGTATCCGGTGGAACGCACGCTGCTGACCACCGGGGTGCTGGATGCGGCCCTGACCTCGCGCCACCAGGGCCATTGCCGGCTGGAGACCCCCTGGCTCGATGTGACCTACCGCCCGCCGGACCGCATTCCCTGGCGGCCTGTCGGACCCCGGCCTGCGGGCGCCTCCCTGGCCCCCGGGGATACGTTGGGCAAGGCATAGGAGGCCTGGATGAACGGTTCCGTCGCCATCAACAGTCGGACGCTGTACAAGCCCCGCGACGTGGAGAACGCCCGCCGCAATATCGAACGCTACCCGTGGGCGCAGCAGATCGTGCGCGATTGGGAGCAGGCCGTTGCATACGCCACGCAACGGGACCGGGGCTTTTTCGAGCACCTGATCCCTGAACTCACCCCGGGCCAGCATTACGGGCAGAACTGCCCGGCCTGCGTCGGCGTTCACTCAACCGAGGGCGCGGAGGAGTTCGTGCTCCGGTGGAGCATCAGCGCCCCGGACAGACTGACCTGCAGCCGGTGCGGCACCGAGTATCCCAATGACGCCTATCCCGAAACCGGCACGCTGGAATGTCCCCGCATGGGCCAGACCTTCACCTATTACCAGCCGCCCGCAGAGCGAGCGCTGGGCCCCCTCGCGACTCCCGAGGAACGGCGGAAACACGCCTTCATGGGGCTTGTCCCCCATCGCCCTCAGATGACGAGCCTCAGCGGCCTGATCCGCTTCTACAGGGCCCAGTGGGCGTGGCGGCAGACGCTGCCGCTGGCCAAGCTGTACGCGGTCACCGGCGAAGTGGCCTGTGCCGAGCGGGTCGCCTGGATCCTGGACCGCTTCTCCCGGGTGTTCCCACGCTATCTGTACAAGACGTACACAGACAGCTATGCCGACTGGCCGCCGGCAGCGGTGGCCGCTGAAATGGACAATCCGGCGACCCCGCCGGGCGGCCGGTTCCCGCCGGACGCCATCCGGGATGCCTACGGGCTCAGCCGGCAGCGGGACGAGCGGGGCGACTACTCCACGATGTACAGCGGTTTCTGGGGATCGGGCCGGCTCGAGCCTCACGGCAAGGGCAGCGACTCCGGGCCGCTGCTGGACATGACCGTGGCCTACGACCTGACCCGGGACGCGCGGTATCCCGATGGCCGCCCCGTCTACGAAGGGCAGGCGCATCGGCGGATCGTAGCGGACCTGATCGACGCTGGGTGCACGGACTACGATCACTGGAACGACCTGAGCAACAAGGGGGTGGCCACCCGGTCCCTGAGCGCGGCGGTCGGGCTCCTGCTGCAGCAACCCGAGCGGGTGCGGCGCGCCCTGGATGGTTTCGACCAGATCCTCGCCACGCGCTACCATTTCGACGGGTTCTACTCGGAGTCGCCGGCCTATGCGGCCCACAACTACGGCAACATGGGCGAGTTGCCGGACCTGCTGGAGGGCTATTCCGACCCCCCCGGCTACCAGCCGGAAGGCGGACGGCGGATCGACGGCCTGGCCCCGTACGCGCACGGACGCTTTCGTCTTGCCCTGCTGTCGATGGTGCGCCAGCTTGCCCCCCGGAACCTCCTCCCGGTCATCGGGGATACCTTTCCCGATACGCGTATCAATCCTCTCTACGCAGAGGTGCTGGCGGCGCGGCTGGAAGGCCCGTATGCCGGTCTGCTCGAGGCTGTGATGGGCACCGGCCTGTCGGAGTGGGGCGGCGAGTATTCTCTCTGGTACCGGGACCCCGACCTTCGTGCGGAAGCAGAGACCCGGCTGCCCCTGCGTACCGAGTGGTTTCCCGGCTGGCACGTCGGAGTCCTGCGCGGAGACCCTGAGGCGAACGAATCGGCGCTCTTTCTGAATGGCAACGAGTGGAACCGGACCATCCACACCGGCCACCGTCACAACGACATTCTCAGTCTCAGCTACTATGCCTTCGGCGAGGAGCTGGCCTCCGACCGCGGCTATGTGGTAACCCCCGATGGACGCCGACGATGCTGGGCCACGGGAACCCTGTCCCACAATCTGGTGGTCGTCGACGAACAGGACCAGAGCGGGTATTCGGTGGTGGGTGAGCGGCGCCCGTGCGGGTCCAACCTGGAGCTGTTCGGGGTGGCTCCCGGAATCGAGGTGGTGCAGGCCTCCGCCGTGGAAGCCTATCCGCAGTGTGAAGACTACCGCCGCACGTGCGCGATGATCCGCATTCCCGGCGGACGGCATTACGTCGTGGACCTCTTCCGGGTGAGCGGCGGCCGGATCCACCAGTATGCCTTCCACTGCAACGGCTCGCTCAAGGGGATGACGCCGATTCACCCCGCGTCCTGCCCGGTCGAGTTGTCGGGAATGTGGAGTTCGTGGTTACAGAGCCCTCGGGCCGTCGTTCCCGAAGCACCGTGCGTCTTCACCTGGAAGCGGAACGATGTGAATCTCGACCTGACCGTGCTCAACACCGACAGCACCATAGACCGGATCATCGTCGCCGATGCTCCCGGCTGGCGGTGCTGCAGCGAAGCCCTGGAAGGCCGGCCGCCCATCCAGCAGATCCTGGCCGAGAGCCGCGCCGCCGAGGGCGTTGAGGCGCTGACGACTCAGTACGCCGCGGTGGCGGCGGCATATCGGGGGGACGCCTCGCCGGTTCTGTCGGCCCGGATGCTGGAGAACGACTGCGAGACCGGCGCCATGGCCGTCGAGGTGCGGCTCGCGGGCCGCACCGACTACCTCCTGTCCGCCAGGGACCGGCGGCATCGACAGGTCGGCCCGGTCGGTGCCGCCGGCGAACTCGCTTTCGTATCCGTTGACGACGCGGGGAACGTCGTCCAGGCCTATCTGCTGGCAGGCACGCGCCTGCAGTGCGGCGATATGGACATCACGCTGCCCGAGGCGACCCCCACGCTGCGCGTGGCGTCCGTATCGGATCGGACGATCCACCTGGAAAGGCCGGCGCCCGGGGGACTGGCCGCGCGTGGCGCCTATCTACTGGCACGTGGGCCGGCCCCCGGCGACGCGCAAACGCCCACGACGCTGCCAGTCACGGGGTTCGAGATCGAGTCCACATGCGGGAAGACCATCACGGTCCGTGACTACCCGGTCTTCGAATGCTCCGAGGTCACCTTGCTGAACTCGAAATGGATCGAGAGCTGACTGCCGCGCCGTCCAAAAGGAACCACAAAAAGTTCCTTCGCCGTACCTCAACAGAGAAAGAGACGACACCATGCCGGAGCTGCTCGCAGGAACCGCGTCGGTCGACATCACACCGAATCTGGGCTGCCACATGGTTGGCTACTTCAACGACCGCCTGGCGACCGGCATCCACGACCCGCTGTTCGCCAGGGCGATCGCGCTGCGTGCCGGCGACACGACGCTCGGGTTCGTCATCTGCGACGTGATTGACGTCCCGGCTGACGTGGTCGATGCCGCCAAGGCGCGGATTCAGCAGCTGACCGGGGTACCGCCGCAGAACGTGCTGATCTCGGCCACGCACACGCACACCGGCCCGAGCATCGTGGGCGCGCTGGGCACTCCGAAGGAGGAGAAGTACGCTCAGGATACGATACCGCGTATCGTCGACGCGTTCACCATGGCGCTCGGCCGGCTGCAACCCGCACAGGTCGCGTTCACCGCCGGCGACTGCACCGGCGAGGTGCACAACCGTCGCTGGCACATGAAGGACGGGTCGGTGCGCATGAACCCGGGCTACCAGAACCCGGACAGCGTGCGTCCTGCCGGTCCGACCGACCCGCAACTCGGCCTGATGATCGTGCGCACCCCGCAGCGCCAGCCCATTGCCGTGTTTGCGAACCTCGCGTTGCACTACGTCGGAGCCGGCGGTTCAAAGGAGCATTGCTGGATCTCGGCCGACTACTTCGGGGCGTTCGGAAAGGCCCTGCAGCGTTGCGCCGGTGCGGAGTTTACCGCCATCCTGTCCAACGGCTGTCAGGGCGATATCAACAACTGCGACTTCACCAGGCCGGCGCGCACCTCGCCGCATCCGTATGCCCAGATCGAGCGCGTAGCCAACGTGGTGGCGTCCGAGGCATGGAAGGCCTGGAACCTCCTGCGCGAGGAGGACTTCCGTTCCGACGTCACGCTCGACGCGCGGTTGGAAAGGGTCCGGTTCAAAGCGCGCACCGCCACGCCGGAGGAACTCGGCAAGGCGCGCGAGCGGCTCAAGGGCGAGGCGAAGCCGGCTGACCTCGAGTGGGCATATGCCCGCGAACTGGTGCTGCTGAGCGAACTGCCCACGGAGTGGGATGTGCCGGTGCACACAATGCGCGTCGGCGACCTCGGAATTGCAGGCTTGTTCGGCGAGGCGTTCTGCGAGATAGGGCTGGACATCAAGGCTCGCTCGCCATACCCCCAGACCATGGTTGTCGGTCTCGCCAACGGCTCGATCGGCTACGTCGCCACCGACAAGGCCCTGGACGAGGGCAGCTATGAGACGCGACTCTGCCGGCACGTGCGCGCTCCGAAAGGCACCGGCAAACTCTGGGCGGACACCGCCGTGGGACTCCTCGGCCAGATGAAGTGAGCGGGGACGGGGACGAACAGGACGCATACGACCTATGGGACGTATGGGGCCTGGCGGCGGGTGACTACGCCCCGGCGAGGGGCGCCACGCGCGAGAGGGGGGCGTTTCGAGCGGAGATGCTGCGATGCGGGCCGCAACTGCGCGGCGGAGGTGTTCGCATGGCCACACTGTCCAACAATTCCATAGCCCTCGAGTTCAAGGACGGGCATATCCTCGCCACGAACCGCCTGGCCGGCAGCCTCACGCGCCTGGCCTGCCCCGGAGTGGCGCTGAGCCTTGGGGGCGAGGCGATCAGCTTCACCGACGCGGAAGTACGGGCCCGGGATGGCGAGGTGCTGCTCACCTGTCGGGATGCCGCAAGCGGCATCAGCGCCGCCGTTCGCTACTGGCTCGAGGGCGAGGAGCCCTGGTTCCGTAAGCAGGTGACCCTGCAGGCACCTCCTGGCACACCGACTCCCGGCCGGCTGCTCGTGGACCGCCAGTCGGAGCCGCCCCTGCCGCTGCGGCGGGTGGGTTACGGCCTGCGTGGGGGCCCGGCCTCCGAGGAAGTCATCGGCCTGGACACCTATGCCAACACCCCCGGCTGTGGCTATCCGGTCTATGCCGGGGAGTGGTTCTTCGGCCTGGAGCACCCGGTCGGCTTCGCGGTTCCCGGTGAGACCCTGGAGTTGTACCACCATCCCGTGTGGAATGAACAGGGGCGGATCACCTCCTTCCCTGCTGTCTTCGGCGTCGGCCGGAGCCATGTCGACGTCCCGTGCGCCTTCATGGACTACATCTGGCAGATCCGGAACCCCCGGTTGGCAAAGCCCTTCATCCATGTCACGACAGGGTGGTCCACCCGCTCTTTCGCCCCCGGTGAGTACGTCGACTCGTTTGAGGGTCGCGAAGCCTTCGTGGACGCCATGCTGCGGTTGGGCCTGCGGCCGACGGCGCTGGGCATCGATGCCGGATGGTTCGAGCGGGCTTCCATGTACCATGCCAAGGGTGATGACGACCGGGACACGCGGATGATCGCCTTTCGACACAGTTTGCAGGAGCGGGGGCTGAAGCTGTCGGTCTGGGTGAGTCACAACGGGCGTACGGGCTTTGACATGGACTGGATCCAGGAGCAGGGCTGGGAGATAGGGGAGGGGCCGGGGTCGTACTCCTGGGGTCAGTACGTGGTCATGATGCAGCCGGAGTTCGAGGCAGCGCTCGGGCAGCGCTTTAGGCAGATCGTCGGCCCCATGGGAGCCGATCACCTCAAGATCGACTGGGACAACGAGTGCGCCACCAACGAGCACTTCAGCGAAAGATACCCCACCCCCGATCACGTCCGGGAGGCCTCCGTCCTGGTCTTCAACCGCCTCGACGCCCGCATGCGGAAGGTAAACCCGGACCTGATCACCCGCAACGGCTGGTGGCCGAGCCCGTGGTGGCTCAAGTACGCCGACCACGTGTGGCTGGTGGACTCGGGCGACTGCGAGTTCATCGCCTGGCCTTCGCGCACGCAGCGCGACCGTGACATCACCCACCGCGACGCCATGTACTACCACATCACCCGGAAGGCGGAGACCCCCTTTCCGTTGGATGGCTATGACAACCACGGCTTTGCCGATGCCCTGGATAACTGTTTCACCACTGAGCGACACACCTGGCTGGACAACGCCGTGCTCTCCGCCTTGCGCGGCACCACCTACATCCACTTTCCGCTGTGCCCGGAGGCGATCCGGCAGTGGCAGGCGGACATGCTGCAGGGCGTGCTGGACTGGTGGGAGTATCACGCCGATGAGCTGGGCGGGCGGGAGTCCCGGATGGTCCTCGGCAACCCGGCCCAGGGCGAGGTGTACGGCTTCCTTCACCCCTGCCGGGGCGGGGCCTGGCTGGCGCTGCGCAACCCGTCGCCGGAGCCGCAGGGCGTGCGCCTGTTCCCGGAGGCGTGGCTCGGGTATGATCCGATGACGACACGGCAGATCTACCCATACTATCAGGACACCATTTCGCATGACATCACGCTGCTGGGCCATGAGGTGCGGGTGCTGCAGTTCCTGCTGGAGGCGGCGCCGCCGATGTCGCCCCTGGAAGGGGTGCCGTTCTTGGCCGAGGCGGTCGGCGATGGGTTCCGCTACTCCTTCCCCGGCAACCGGCCACTGGGCCACGGCATCGGCCCGGTTGTCCACCCTGACATGCAGATCCCGGACCTGACAGCGGAGGAGGTCAGCGCCGCGGCTGTCGAGGGCGGTTTCCGCAGGCAGTGGTACGCGGGCGTGCCACATCGCATGGAGCAGGCCGAGCTGTTCTTCACGACCCGCGGGCCGCACGACCTGCTCGATCACGTTCAGGTGCGCGCCGGGACCTCACGCTACCGCGGGGACGTCATCCGTGAGAGCAGCCCGCTGACCCGCATTTTCCGCGGTGAGAAGCATGGCTATGGGACGCGGGTCATTCTGCCCCCGCTGGAGCCCCGGGCGCGCGACGACTACCTGATGCCGGTGCCGGACGGCGGGTGGACCGGCCTGACAGTGGAGCTGCTGGGCCCTGGAGCTGAGACGCTGGGGTTCAACGCCTGGCTGACCGGCTTTGAGAGCCCGGCGCGACAGACGCTGAAGCGCCCCGAACCGCCGGTGCCGGGCCCGCTCCTGCCCTCACACCCGTACGGCTTTAGCCGCGTGCTGAAGCTGTAGGGTCCAGGCGGCCAGTGCGGAGGGAGGAACGGCTTGCGCCCTCTGAGCGACAGATGTTTCGAAGCATCCGGGCGGGCATCGAGGCCCTTGCCCGGAAAACGGGTGAAGAGGAGGAACGCCATGGGAAACGGCATGCAGACGCTCTACAAACCCCGCGATGTGGAGAACGCCCGCCGGAACGCCGAACGCTACGGATGGGCGCGCGACCTCGTGGCGGGCTGGAAGCGGGATGCGGCGTACGCCCTGGGGAAGGACCGGGCGTTCTTCGACGGGCTGATTCCAGCCCTGACGCCCGGGACGCACTACGGCCAGAGCTGTCCCCATTGCGTGGGCAAACAGTCCCTGATGGGCACCTCGCCCTTCGACTGGCAGGTCACCGACCCCGACCGGATCACGTGCCGGGCGTGCGGCGCCGTGTACCCGAACGACCGGTACCCCGAGACCGGCGCGCTGGAGTGCCCCCGCATGGGGCAGACTTTCACCTACTACGAGACCCCTGAAGAACGGGCCCATCCGGAGGACCGCGCGCGGTACGCCCTCCGATGGCTCGGCGACCTGCCCGAGATGACGAGCTTCTCGGGCATGATCCGGGACCGCAAGGTGAGATGGGCCGCGGGACAGGTCATCCGGATGGCCAAGCTGTACGCCCTGTACGGAGACGCGGCGTGCGCGGAACGGGCCGCGTGGATCCTGGACCGGTTCGCGCGGGTCTTTCCCGGCTACCTGTACCATTCCTATGACGGCAGCTACGCGGACTGGCCGCCCGCCGAGGTGGCCGAGAACATGGGCCGGCACGGCGGCGGGGGACGGATGCCGAAGGAGGTGATCCGACACGCGTACGGGTTGAATCAACACGAGGACCACGCGACCCTGTTCAACGGGTTCTGGGGCGCGGGTCGGCTGGACACCCACGGCAAGGGGAGCGGCGCCGGCATGCTGATCGACATGACGGTGGCCTATGACCTGATCCGCGAGGCGCGGTTTCCGGACGGTCGGCCGGTGGTGGGTGACGGGACGGGCCGCCGGATCGTGGACAACCTGCTCGTCGCCGGATGTGCAGACCTGGAGCACTGGGACAACCTCACGAACCTCGGCGTGGTCACCTTCTCCCTGTCCGCGGCGGTCGGCCTGCTGCTGAGTCAGCCTGACCGGGTTCGGCGGGCGCTGGACGGTTTCAACCGGATGATGGACCAGCGCTACCACTTCGACGGGTTCTACACGGAGACGCCGGCGTATGCGATCACGAATTTCTCCACCGCGCGCGAGATGCCGGACCTGCTGCTGGGGTACAGTGATCCCCCCGGATACACCCCGAAGGAAGGTCCGCGGATCGAGAACCTGAACCCATTCGCATCCGGGCACTTCAACCGGGCGATGCTGTCCATGGTCCGGATGCTGGCCCCGGGGAACCGGCTGCCCGTGATCGGGGACACGCACTATGACACGGGGGCGGACGCCTCGTTCGTGGAGGTTCTGGCCGCCCGGCTGGGCGGTCCGTATGCGGGTATGCTGGAGGCGATCCAGGGCGCGGGCCTGGCGGAAAAGGGGAGCGAATATGCCCTGTGGTTCCGGCCGGCGGACCTGAAGGCCGAAGGGCTCGTGAGCCTGCCGCTCAGGTCCGAATGGTGGCCGGGATGGCACGTGGGCGTGCTGCGCGGCGGGCGCGGCTCGAACGACACGGCCCTCTACTTCGACGGGAACGAGAACCGCCGCACCCTCCACACAGGCAAAAAACCCTCACCGGGTCGGTCTCAGACCTCGCACCGGCACCGGGACGTGCTGAGCATCAGCACCTATGCCTTCGGGCAGGAACTGGCTTCCGACAGGGGCTATTTTTCCGGCAGTTCACAGCTGACGCCGGACGGACGGCCCGGGCAGATGTGGGTGAACAACACGCTCTCGCACAATCTGGTGGTGGTCGACGCGGAGCAGCAGGCGGCGGAAGGCTGCGGGTCGGACCTGGAGCTGTTCGGCGTCGCGCCGGGGATCGAGGTGGTACAGGCCCGCGGCACGGCCGTGTACCCCCAGTGCGAGACCTACCGCCGCACCTGCGCCCTCATCCCCGCGCCCGACGGGGGGAACTACACCGTGGACGTGTTCCGCGTGAAGGGGGGGAAGACCCACCAGTACAGCTTTCAATGCCTGGGATCCCTGCGGCGCGTTGCGCCGGACCAGCCGACGCCGCAGCCCGCGCAACTGCCCGAGTCGTGGAGCAAGTGGGTGGACAACCCCCGGGCCGTGATCCCGGAGACGCCGGCCACGTTCACCTGGCAGGCCGGGGACGTGAACCTGGACCTGATGCTGCTGAACGGCCGGGACACGGTGGACCGGGTTGTGATCGTGGATGCCCCGGCGTGGCGGTCCGCGTCGCTGGAGGAGTTCGCGAAGTCTCCGATCCAGCAGATCCTGGCCGAGCACGCGGCATCGTCGTCCGGGGGTGACCTGACCACCCAGTACGCGTCCGTGATCGTGCCCTACAAAGATTCCGCCTCCCCGGTGCGCTCCGCGCGACTGCTGGTGAACGATCCGGCCACCGGCGTTGTAGCCGTGGAGGTCCAGTTCGAGGGCCGGATCGACATCGTCATCTCGACGCCCGACACGGTCAGCCGGCAGTACGGGCCGGTCACCGCGGCCGGCGCCTTCGCGTTCGTGTCGCTGGACGGACAGGGCCGCGCGGTGCGGGGGTACCTGCTGGGCGGCACGTCGCTGGGGTGCGGGGATCTGGAGATCCGCCTGCCCGAGGCGACGACCCCGCTCCCGGTCCGGTCCGTGTCCGACCGGACGATCCACCTTGCCGCGCCCGTGCCCAAAGGGCTGGCCGCACCGGGCACGCACCTTTTGGCCCAGGGCCCCGCACGCCACTGCGAGGATACGCGGACGCCCTACCCGGTGACGGGGTTCGAGGTCGAATCGCGGACCGCCGACACCCTCACGGTCCGGGACTACCCACCCTTCGAGTGCGCGGAGGTCACGCTTCTGAACTCGAGCTGGGTCGAGCGGTAGGCCCTCACCCGGCCTCGCAACGCTCGGATGCCAATGTCCTTGAGAGGAGAGATGAGGGAAGGCCGCAGGATCAGGAATCTGGGCATCCTGGCCCACGCAGACGCCGGGAAGACGACCCTGACCGAGACCATGCTGTACCTCAGCGGCAGCATCCGGTCGGTCGGAAGCGTGGACAGGGGGACGACCGTGTCCGACGGTCTCGAGGTCGAGCGGAGGCGCGGGATCTCGGTGCGGGCGTCGGTCCTGCCCTTCGCCTGGAAGGGCGTGCAGATCAACCTGATCGACAACCCGGGGCATGCGGATTTCTCCGCCGAGGTGGAGCGTTCGCTCCGGGTTCTGGACGGGGCGGTGCTGATGCTCTCGGCGGTGGAGGGCATTCAGGCGCAGACGGAGGCGCTCTGGGAGGCCCTTGAAGCGGTCGGCCTGCCGGTGATCCTCCACATCAACAAGATCGACCGGACCGGCGCCGATTCGGCCGGCGTGCTCGAAAGCCTCCGGAAGGCGTTCTCCCGGGATGTGCTGCCGCTCAACCGTCCCGAGCGCGAGGGCGGGGCGGACGTGGCCGTGACGAGCCTGGTCCACGACCGGAACAGGGAGTTCATCGAGGCCGTCGCCGGGAAGGACGACGCGCTTCTGGACAGCTACCTGAACGCGGGAAACCCGGGCATGGAGACGCTCCACGCCGCCCTGGCGCGGTGCGTGAGGGGCCGGAAGCTCTTCCCCCTGCTCCATGGGGCCGCCAAGTACAACGTCGGGACCGAGGGGCTGCTCGACGCGATCGTCGCGTGTCTCCCGGACGCGGACACGGACTGCGATCAGCCGGTCTCGGGCCTAGTCTTCCGGATCGACCACGATCGGAAGTTGGGGCGCGTCGCGGGCGTGCGCCTGTACGCGGGCCGCCTGAGGAACCGGGATACGGTCCTGAACACGACGGCTGGCCGCGAGGAGAAGGTCTCCCAGATCAAGCGGCGCTCCCTCACCCGGTACGAGGATACCGGCGTCCTGGAGGCGGGGGATATCGGCTTCCTGTGCGGAATGCCCGACGTGCGGATCGGCGACGTGTTCGGCGATCCGGGACGGGTTCCGGGTCAATACACGCTGATGGAGCCGCTCCTGTCTGTCCAGGTGAGACCGGAGAACGAAGGCGATTACGTCCGCCTGGCCGAAGCGCTCCAGCAGCTCTCCAGCGAGGACCCCCACCTGGGCTTCCGGTGGTTCCACGAAGAGCGGGAACTGCAGGTCAGGGTTGCGGGCGCGGTGCAGACGGAGATCCTCGCCGAGGCGCTGAAAAGCCGATTCGACATCGAGGCGGTCCTCAGCGACCCGACGGTGATCTACAGGGAGACGCCCGCAAGGCCCGGCTACGGCGCCGACAGTTATACCATGCCGAAGCCGTGCTGGGCCATCGTGAAGTTCCTGCTGGAGCCGGCGGCGCGGGGCAGCGGGGTGTCCTATCGTTCGGAAGTGCGCACGAACGACATCAAGCAGAAGTACCAGAACGAGATCGCCTCGGCCATTCCCGAAGCCCTGACGCAGGGCATCAAGGGCTGGGAGGTGACGGACCTGAAGATCACCCTGACGGAAGGGTCCGACCACGTCCTGCACAGCCGCCCGGGGGATTTCAAGCTGGCCATGAACATCGCGACCATGAAGGGTCTGACGGAGACGGGCACCACCCTGCTCGAACCGATCCTCGCCTTCCGCATTTCGGCGTCCGAAGCGTTCCTGGGCAAGGTCATGGCCGACGTCACCGCGATGCGCGGCAGCTTCCAGCCCGCCGAAACGGCCGACGGGCGTTTCGTACTCGGGGGCAGATTCCCGCTGGCGAGCTCCCTGGACTATCCGATCCGCCTGAGCGCGCTGACCGGGGGGAAGGCGAAACTTTCCGTGAGGCTCGAAGGATACGAGGCGTGTCCCGACCACCTGGGCGCGGTACGCGAGTACAAGGGGATCTCGCCGTTGGACAGGGCGAAATACATCCTCAAAATGCGCGGGGCGATCACGGCCTCTGCGACGGCGTGAGGGCGGGCCTGCGCCGAACGATATGGAACCGTACAAAACCTGTGACTGGAGAACCCATGGCGAATCGAAAGGCCTTGAACCGCAAGGCGGATTATGTGGCGCGGGTGACGCGGGGGGAGGGATGGATGCCCTGGCAGGACCAGGGGTCGAGCTCAGCGGAGGAACGGGCGTTCCGGGAGGGTGTGGAGCGGCGGAAGGAGGAGATGCTTTCGTCCAGGGTTCGGGTGCGGCATCCGGTCCTGCTGGGGGAGCGGGAGATCGAGCAGGCGCGAAAGAACATCCGGCGGGCGGACTGGGCGAAGCGGTGGTTTGAGGGGCAGCGGGCGCTGGCCGATTACGTGGCAGGACAGGGCGACGGGTATGTGGAGCGGATGCTGCCGAAGGAGACGCCGTGGACGGGGTTCACGTTCGCCTGCCCGAACTGCATCGGGGTGAAGTCCCAGGAGGGGACCGAATATTCGATCATCGCCTGGGACCATCGCGATCCGGACGTGATCCGCTGCAGGCGATGCGGCCAGGTCTATCCCGACGCGAAGTACCCGGAGGCGGGGCGTCTGGCCTGCCCGCGCCGGGGGGAGACGCTGGCGTTCTACCTGAATGACGCGGAGCGGCGGCATCCGGAGGACCGGAGCGGGAAGTATTCCTACTGGTGGGCCAAACACCCAACCCACGCGTGTTTCTCCGGGATCGTGCGGGAGCGCAAGGTATCCTTCACGATCGACGCGGCCCGGACCCTGGCGCTGGTCTATCGGATGACGGGGGAAGAGCGGTACGCGCGGCCTGTCGCGCGGATTCTGGACCGGCTGACGGACTGCTTTGCGAGCTGGCTGTATCACGACTACTGGGACGCGGTGGCGGACTGCGACCCGCTCTACGCGGCGTGGCACGACCGGGCCCTGCCACTGGAATGGAAGCGGAGCCTGTTCACGAGCGCGTACGAGAAGGATACGCCGGACCGGGCCGCGATGCTTCAGACCTACTGGGGGGCGGGGCGCTGGCAGTGCAGCACGGGGGAGGTCCGGGTCCTGCCGGATATCTGCCTGGCGTATGACCTGACGCGGGAGGCACGGGGCGGGGATGGAAGACCGCTCTGGACGCCGGCGCTGCGGGAGAAGGTGGAGAAGGGGCTGATCCTGGAGTGGGTCATCGAGTCCGAGGTCTTTGTAGGCGGGCCGGGGAAGACGGAAAATGTATCCAACAAGGCCCCCCGCGTGTACCTCGCCCAGGCGGCGGTGGCCCGGTGTCTGGGCATCCCGGCGTTCGCGGACACGGCCCTGCGCGGGTACGAGGCCATCCGGGACCGGTCCTTCGGGTTCGACGGCTTCTGCCTTGAGGCCCCCTCTTACAACGAGATGTATCTGAGGCAGTTGCTGCAGATCCCGGAGACGCTGGACGGGTTCCGGTGGCCGAGCGGGTTTAAAAGGAAAGGGAAGGTGGATCTCTACCGGACCGATCCGATGCTCCGACTGATGCTGAAGGCAGAGGTGGACCAGATGCGGCCGGACAGCCGCTACCTGCCGCTGTCGGACACCACGCACACGTCGCTCAAGAAGAAGAAGACGCATCACGACCTGGTGGAGGCGGGGAGTTCCCCCATTCTGGAGGTGGGGCTGAAGCGGTTCCCGGAGGACCACGCGGAGCGGCTGCCGGCCATCTACCGCTACCGGGGGTGTGACCCGACGGAGTATGCGGCGCTGCGCCTGGACGCCGGGGCACTGGCGCTGAAAAAAGGCGTGCGGCAGGAACTGGAGCTTCCGGAGGTCTGTTTCCCCAACTGGATGACGGCGATCCTGCGGCACGGCGTCGGGACGGAGGGGACGGTGCTGTCCCTGGCGTTCAACCCGCCGGGCGGGCACCGGCACTATGACAACCTTTCGCTCTATTATTCCGACCGGGGGCAGGCCCTCCTGGGGGAGCTCGGCTATCTGTGGGAATCGCCGATCCAGACGTGGGTCCGGTCCACCTTCAGTCACAACCTGGTGGTCGTGGACGACCAGCAGCAGCTCCTTCGGACCGGCGGGGAGCGGCGTCCCGAGTTCCGGATGATGGCGGCTTCGCCGAAGGTCTCGGTGGTGGAGGCATCCTCGAAGGCATATGAACAGTGCCGGGACTATCGTCGGCTGGTGGCGCTGATCAAGGGGCCGGGGGCGGAGACGTTCTGCGTGGACATCTTCCGGGTGAAGGGGGGAAAGCGGCACGACTACCGGGTGTTCTGCGAACTGGCCTCCAGCGATGCGGGCCAAGATGGCAGGCTGGACTTTGAGGGCGTCCGGATGCCCGCCGGGCGGCCGCTCCGCCCGATGGACGGGAAGGACAGGCCCGAGGCGATTGCGGGTCTCCTGGATGTCCGGGAGGCCAGACGCCCCCCTGCCGCCTGGCAGGCCACCTGGCGTGAGCCGGGGCGGGGCCACCGGATGTGGGTGCTGGGCCAGGTGGACGCGGCCCGGGCATCGCACGGGCCGGGCCAGGAGACGATGTACGATGTGCGGCAGGTCGGGCGTCGGATACGGTATGTGGACGCGGTCCGGGAGGGGGAGGACCTGGAGAGCACGTTCGTGGTCGTCCACGAGCCGAGCGGGCCGAATGGGCAGATGCCGATCCGGGAGGCCGTGCGTCTGGACGTGCCAAAGCAGGCGGGGCCGGATGCGGTGGCCCTGCGCATCGACTCGAAGTGGGGGGAGTATCTGATCTTCAGCGCGTTTCGCAGGGAGGCGGAGGTGGAGGGGGTGCGGTTCCAGGGGAAGTTCGGCGTCCTGTGCCGGACAGGGGGGCGGTGGATGATGAGCGTGGGGGCGAGGACGTTAAAAGAAGAAGGCAGAAGGCATCCTTCGACTTCGCGGCCTAATGGCCGCTCCGCTCAGGACAAGGAAGGCAGAAGGCGGGGTGAGGGCTTCGGGTTTGAGGATGCGCCTGCGACCTGGAAGGGGAAGGTGGTTTCGCAGACGGAGCGGGAGATGGTCGCAGATGGGGAGCGGCCCGCAGGGTGGGCGACGCTGCCGGAGGGGGTCACGAGCTACGCCGTGGTCCGGACGGGTCCCCACGTGACCGGCTTCCCGGTGCGGTCGGTGAGGCGCGACCGGGTCATCGTGGAGCGATTCCCGCTGCCGAAGGCGAGGGGCTTTGAACTCGACGAGGTCCGGTATTTGAAGGATTGATCAACCTTGAGAATGTTTGCGATGACCCACACACATGAAGGGAGAGCCTGTTGAGCGACTTTGCCAGAGACCACGGCCGTCCGCCGGTGACGGACCCGCGCGCGACCTCAGGAGATGACCGGCACGAGCCCGACTGGGAGGAGGGTCTGACGATCACGGTTGGGCATCAGAACGCCCAGATCGTGGGGAGCGATGACCGGGCCATCCAGGCCGCGGTGGACTACTGCAAGAACGTGGGCGGGGGCACGGTGCGCCTCCTGCCCGGGGTCTATCACATGAAAAACAGCGTGCATCTGCGCACGGGCACGCGCATCGTGGGCAGTGGGCCGGACAGCGTGTTGATGAAGGGGCCGTCGGCCAAAACGAGTCTTTCTACGGACTCCGACTGGTACGATCAGGAGATCACCCTTGAAGACGCCGGCGGTTTCGGCGTGGGGGACGGGGTCTGCCTGAGGACCCGCAACCCTCACCACGGCGGGGTCGTGGTGCTCAACCGCACGCTGGTGGCCCGGAGGGGGAATCGATTCAAGCTGGATCGCCCCCTGCGAGAGGACTTCTGGGTGAAGGGCGAGAGCATCGCCGAGACGCTCTTTCCCCTGATCCGGGGCGAGGGGGTCACGGATGTCCAGATCGAGGACGTGGCGCTGGACGGCAACCGGGAGCACAACGGATGGCTGGACGGCAATTACTCCGGCTGCATCTGGTTGCAGGATTGTAGCCGGGTGCGGATCAGCGGGGTGATCGCCCGCAACGCCAACGGTGACGGCATCAGCTGGCAGATCTGTCACGACGTGTTCGTGGAGCACTGTCACGTGCATGACAACAAGGACCTGGGCCTGCATCCGGGCTCGGGGTCGCAGCGGCCATTGATCCGGAATAATCTCATCGAGCGCAACGGTATCGGTCTCTTCTTCTGCTGGGGGGTCAAATACGGCCTGGCGGAGAAGAACCGGATCGTGGGGTGCCGCCGGGGCATCTCCATCGGTCATCGGGACAACGACAACCTCATTCGCGACAACGACGTGCTCCAGAGCACCCACGTGGGTGTCCTGTTCCGGCCCGAGCGCGGCCCGGAGTACGCGCCGCACCGCAACCGCCTGGAGGGCAACCGCATCCTGGACACCGGCGGCGAGGATGGGATCGGCGTGGACCTGCAGGGGGGCGTGGGTCAGGTCGTGATCGCGAACAACGACATCCGGGAGACGCGGGGGCCCGCCGGGCGCATCGGCGTGAAGATCGGGGAGCAGACGGGGGAGATCCATCTGCAGGACAACCGCATCGAGGGGTTTGCGCAACCCGTGCTCGATCTGAGAAAATCATAGAAAGGCAGGTACTGCGATGTCACGGATCACGGCGCCGGTACGCTACTACAAGGACTATCCCGGCGGTTATGATTACGGGTATGAGGATCTGACGCTGGACTTCGCCCGGTGCGCGTTTCTGGTCGTAGACGTGGACGGCGCGTATTCCTACAAGGCCGACGGCCAGCCTCACCCGACCACGGTGAACGTCATTGCCCCGGCGCTCGCGGCGGCGCGGGGCGCGGGCATGCTGGTGGCCTACGTCAACAACGACATGCGGCTGGTGGCGGACGCCGGGAACATCTGCGCGGAGATCTGGGGGAAGACCAAGACACCGGATGGAAAGTTCGTGGAGGCGTGGCTGAAGACGCCGGATTTCAAGCCGACCTATCACCCGAGCGTGGCTCCGAGGCCGGGGGAGCGGAATTTTCCAAAGTGGATGTGGAGCGGGTTCCGGGGCACGGGTCTGGACCAGCACCTGAGGGGGCACGACATTCAGACGCTGTTCGCGGTGGGCTACAGTCGGCGCGCCTGCCTGCACTACACCTGCGCGGAGGCCATCGGGCTTAACTACCGGGTGATCCTGCTGCGGGACTGCTCCAACCCGCCCGGGGAGATCGAGATGCCGGACACGCTGGACCCGAGTCTGCCCGAGGGGGGCTGGGTGAACCGGATCATGCTCCGGCACTTCGAGCATCTGATCGGATATACGACGACCTGCGCGGAGTTCGTGGCGTCGTGCGAGGCCGTGGCGCGATAGGAAGGGAAAGGGCGAAAGGGGAGAGGGCAGAGCGGGTTCAACGGCAGACAGGATGCCCGCTCAGAGATTTTCATAGCGACCTTTCCCACCTTTCTTGCTCGTGCAAGAAAGGTGGGGCCAAAGAAACACGCTCGCTCAGACGCCGCGAGGGGCTTTAGCGCGGCGTAAATGCTCCCCCTGTCAGATCGGGGAATGGATGGCCGCGACAGGGGCGTTGCCTCTGAGGGACCATTGTCGAGGGGGATTCCGACGCCGCGCTGCCCTGGGGTCGGATCTTGAGGACTGCTATAGGACCGAAAGAACGCTATCCCTCTGACATGTTCTCCCCCTCTCCCGTGGGAGAGGAGGATGGGGGGTGAGGTCTTGCCAGGACGACGCGCCTCTGGGCTTTGAGACTGTACTATGGGCTTGGTGGACTTCTACAGGGATTTTATATGATTGATACGTTGATCAGAAACGTCACGATCGTGGATGGCACAGGGGAGGCGGGCAGGGCTGGCGACGTGGGGATCGCGGGGGACCGGATCGCCTGCGTGGGGGACGCGCCTGCGGGTGCGCGGCTAGAGGTGGACGGGACCGGACTGACCGCAGCGCCGGGGTTCATCGACATCCACACGCACTCGGACTTCAGCCTGCTGATCGACGGGCGGGGGGCGAGCGCGCTGTACCAGGGGGTGACGACGCAGGTCAACGGGAACTGCGGCATCTCGGCGTTTCCGGTTGGGCCGGAGGGGGCTTACCTGGGGGTGTTTGAGTCGGCCCGGCTGCGGGACGTGATCCGCCTGGAGTGGGACTCGGCATCGGGCTATTTCGCCGCGCTGGAGGCGCAGGGCCTCGGGATCAACTCCGCGTTCTTCACGGGGCACGGGGCCGTGCGGCAGGCGATCATGGGGCAGTCGGTGGAGACGCCGACGCGGGTGGAGATGGAGGCGATGCAGGGGCTGGTGGCGCGGCAGATGGAGGAGGGGGCGCTGGGGCTTTCGACGGGGCTGACGTATGTGCCGGGGAGCTATGCGCGGACGGAGGAGATCATCGCGCTGGCCGCTGCGACCGCGCCCTACGGCGGGATCTACGCGACGCACATGCGGAACTACACGGCGGCGATCATGGCGGCGGTGGAGGAGTCCATCACCATCGGGCGGGAGGCGGGGGTGCCGGTCCATCTCTCCCACATCACGCCCTGCCCGCCGGCCACGGGGAGCGCGGGGGCGCTGCTGGACCGACTGGAGCGGGCGGAGGCGGAGGGGCTGGATGTGACGGCGGAGACGGAGTTCTATGCCACGGGATCGACCTCCATGAGATCCCTGCTGCCGCCCTGGGCGCTGGTGGGGGGGAACGAGGCGATGGTCGAGCGGCTGCGGCAGCCGGAGATGCGGGCGCGGATGTGGGGGGAGATCCAGGCGAAGGGGTCGGAGCTGGGCGGGAGCACGAAGACAGTGCTCATGCAGTACGGGCAGTGGGAGAAGCTCTGGCTGGGGAACTGCGCGGTTAACGCGGGCATGACCGGGAGGACGTTCGCGGAGATCGGGAAGGTCCGGGGGAAACACCCGTTCGAGGCGATCTGCGATATTCTGATTGAGGAGGGGGGCGCGGTGAGCTTCTACGGGGAGGACAAGGCGAATGCGGACATCGACCGGCTCGCGCAGGGACGGCTGTGCGGGGTGGGGTCGGACGGGCTGGCCCTGGCGGAGGACGGCCCTCTGGCGGGCGAGCGGGAGCACCCGCGCTGCTACGGGGGGATGGCGTATCTGATCCGCACGATGGTCCGGGAGCGGAAGGTGATGCCCCTGGAAAAGCTGATCCAGAAGGTGACGGCGTTTCCGGCGGCGCGGATGCGGCTGAAGGACCGGGGGGCGCTGCGGGAGGGGGCGCTGGCGGACGTGGTGGTCTTCGACGCGGAGGGGATCACGGACCGGGCGACGATCGAGCACCCGTGCCGCTACTCGGAGGGGGTGCGGTGGGCGTTCGTGAACGGGGCCGCCGTGATCGCGGAGGGCCGGACGACCGGGGCGAGGCCGGGGCGGGTGCTGCGGCGGGAGACAGCCGCTTGATCTTTCATATTTCTATTCCGTTCCACGCCACGCAGATCAGCCCCTCCGGTCTCACCTCCGAGACGATGCACGATGTGTAGTCGAAGCCATGCTTGGAGATGAGGTCGTGATCGACGTTCTTCAACACCAGCGGCAGCATCATCCTGTAAATGCCGCCGTGGGACACGCACAGGAGCCCCTCGTCCGAGTTCCCGTGCTGGCGAACGAGGCCTTCGATGAACGGCACGAAGCGCTCCCGGATGTCGTGGAAGCTCTCGCCGCCTTCGATGCGTTGCTCCCAGCGTCTATGGACGGTCCAATCCTCGAATAATCCTTTCCATATCTCCCAGCCGGATTCGTCGGACCTGCCTTCCACGATGCCACAGTCGTATTCCCGCAGGGCGTCCACCACCTCGTAGTCCAGATCCAGCCGGTTCGCCAGGATCACGCTGGTCTCGATGGCCCGCAGTACCGGACTGGAGTAGATCCGGGAGATGGGCAGGTCCTGGAGTTTGTGCGCCAGGGCGACTGCCTGTTCCCGGCCCCTGCGCGTCAGCCCGTGCCTGAGCCCACGGTTGGAGACCTCGTGCAGGACATTGGCCTCGCTCTCTCCGTGCCGGGTGAAGTAGATCTTCATCGCTCGCAGCTTTGTCCTGTTTCAGACGCCCAGTATGTTGTCTCTACCCGGATGTGATATGCCTCCTCAACCCTTCAAGATATTCCATACGTCGCCAACCCGATTGCGATGCGGGTCATTGCCTCCTTCGCCTGACGCGTGGTTTCGGCGTGGTCAGTTCCGCCAGTCGGGCCTCCATCTCCTCCACCGTGGGCAGGCTCGATTGCAGTTCCTTCGGCAGGGCGCGAGTGAACTGGTATTCGGACACACCGATGGCCTTGTTCACGCCCTTGAGCGCATATTCCGCCACCACCCGGTTTTTCTGCTGACAGAGGATGAGGCCGATGGTGGGCCGGTCATCGGGATGCCGGAGGCGGTCGTCCACCACGTTGCAGTAGAAGTTCATCTTGCCTGCGTATTCCGCTTTGAACGCGCCCTTCTTGAGGTCCACGACCATAAAGCAGCGCAGGCGCAGGTGGTAGAACAGCAGGCCTAGGTAGAAGTCGTCGTCCCCGACTTCGAGGTGGAACTGACGGCCCACGAAGGCGAAACCCTGTCCCAACTCCAGGAGAAATTTTTCGACGTGGCGAAGTAGCCCCACTTCGAGTTCCCGCTCGCGGAAAGGCTCGGCGAGGGTCAGGAAGTCGAAGATGTAGGGGTCCTTCAGAATCTGCTCCGCGAGGTCGGACTGCGGGGGAGGGAGAGTGCGCTGGAAGTTGTGGACGGCCTTGCCCGTGCGTCGGTGGACCTGGCTGTTGATCATCTGCGCCAGCATGTCGTGGCTCCAGCCCTGTTCAAGGGTTTGCTGCATATACCAGAACCGGGTGGGGAGATCCTTGACCTTCTGGATAAGAAGGACGTTGTGCGCCCAGGGTAACTGGACCACCGGTAGTGGCTCTTTTACGACGGGATCGGAGGCGTTGGGCAATTTTGCCAACGGCGTTGGCAAAATTGTAGCGGGGTCGGGATACTCGCGGTAGAAGGCGATCGTCCGCCCGATGTTCCGCTCGGAGAATCCCTTCACCTCCGGCAGTTCATTCTGGATGTCCCGCGCCAGCCGGGGGATGACCGATGCGCCCCAGCCCTCGCGCTCCTGCCGTTCGGCAATGGCCCGGCCAATGTCCCAGTAAAGGTGGATCATCTCACTGTTGGCCGACAGTGAGGCGCGCACCTGGGCGGCGCGGATGCGGTCCTTGACGGCCTGGAGGAAGGGGGCGTAGCCGAAGGGCAGCGTCGGGGCGGTTCTCTTTTGGGCCGGGGTCTTTCGGGCGGCGGATCGGTTCATTTTTCGAGACACCTTATTTGTAATGCGCGGACTATGAACTGTCGGACAAAGAATGGTCCAGCATGCTCAAGAACGGATCAATCACTCCTGCTTTTACCAGCCCGAGCACCCCCGACCTGTCGACGGAATCGACTTCACCGAGTAAGTCGGTGAACCGCTTTAGGCCACGAAGCCAAATATCCGCAGTTCTCCCAAATTTATCGAGTCGCTCTCTGGTAGCTTCCAGAAGATCCTTTGGGTCCTGCTCCAAGCCTTCAGGTTCTGGTGCGTCGACATCCAGAGCGAAGCTAACGGCGACCACTGATGGTGGAAGAGATAGAGCGCTTGGCCCATCAACCAGGCTGGTTACATTAGCGGTTTGGAAGTACCTGTACCAAATGTGATTCGTTGTGCTGCCAGGTCTTGGAGAGGTGAAAAATACGTTTCCATTGCGGAAACATTTGCGTTGCGCAAGTAGATTGCATCAAAATCCTTCCGGTCGCGAAGTAAACGAGCGAGTTCAGTTCCGTCAATAAGGCCTACTGGTACATCAGCAAAGAGCAAGGTGCGACGACTCAGAATTGTGGCGGTCGTTTTAGCAACTATAGGCGCAAATGTGCCGCGAAATACGATCACAAACCCTACCCTCGCTCCAAGCTCAATCGCTTTCGCCCAACGGCGTGACAAACTCCGTGTGAAGCCTAACTCGATGAGTTTTTCGACACTGTTCACTCACGATCACCGTTATGCTGCCTTCTTCAAGCTTGATGGCTTTTCAAGGAGACCCGACAACTCGTTGATTTTCTGTTGATACAAAGGGTGTTTCAGCATGCGGGCATACAGGTCCAGTTCCAGGGCTTTTTCAAG
>SICM01000014.1 GCA_009694805.1 Candidatus Latescibacterota bacterium | reverse complement strand
CGCATCTCCTTCTCAACAGACTTCATCTCCGGGCGGCCGATCAGGTTGTGGAATTCCCCCGGATCGTCAGCGAGGTTGAAGAGCAGATCCTCGAACCAGGTGAAGTGGAGGTATTTCCAGGGGCCTTTTCGGATCATGAACGAACCCGTGCAATGCCCGTGGGAATGGCACTCCGAAAAGGCGAACCCCGGATGACTCCCCTGCCGGCCTTCCATCAGCGAGAGCAGCGAGCGCCCCCGGAATGCGCCGGGGATCTCGACGCCTGCCACGTCAAGCATCGTGGCGGCAAGATCCACGTGGGCGACCGGCGTCTCGACAACCCCGCCCTTCGGAACCCCGGCCCCGGCGATCAGCATCGGGACGTGGACGGCGTTCTCGTAGAAATTGCTCTTGAACCAGAGTCCGTGTTCCCCCAGGGACTCCCCGTGATCCGAAGTATAGACCAGCCAGGTGTCCTCCAGCAACCCGGCCTCGGCCAGGGCGTCCCAGATCTGCCCGACGTATTCGTCCAGCTCGGTGATCTTCCCGTAGTACCCGGCCCGCGCACGGCGAATGCGGTCCTCCGGGATGGGCAGGGCGATCTGCGTGGCGTGACAGAGTTCCTGATAGACCGGATGGAGGTCTTCCAGGCCCTCCCCGGAGATCTTTGGCAGGTCGATCGTGTTGAGCGGATACATGGAATAGTACGGATCGAAGGCGATGAAACTCGGATGAGGCTGAACGAACCCGGCGTAGTAGACCCAGGGCTGCCGGAGGCTGGGGGCCTCTCGAAGGAGGAACGCGACCGCGTCCCGGGCCAGATCGGCATCCCTGTGGCGGACGTCCCTCGGCCCTCCGTCCACGTGTTTGCGCGCGTCGATCCGTACACAGGGGGGCCTCCGGAACAGAGAGGTGATATCCGGGTTGTGCGAGTGCCCCCCTCGCGGGTGGATCTCTTCGAAACCGGTGTCAAAATCAGAGTGAAGGTCCATGACCCCGCTCGCCCGGCACCGGTATCCCGCGTCCCGCAGACGCCTTGCCCAGGTGGGATGGCCCCCGTCCCAGACCGTGGAATTACAAAAGGAGTTGCAATCCGAGGCGTACATCCCCGTCATCAGACTGGCTCGGGCAGGCGCACAGACGGGATTTCCACAGTAGGCACTGGAGAAGACAACCCCACTTTCCGCGATCCGGTCCAGATTCGGCGTCTTGACCAGAGGGTGTCCGGCGTGCCCCGAAAAGGGGTACCCGTGGCTGTCCGAGCAGATGTACAGGATGTTGGGACGCTTCCCGGAGCGGATGCCCATGTCTCTCCTCGCATCCGACTTCGTTCTGTCCTTCTCTACGGGCTCTTAGGCGTCGTACCCCGCAGGCACCCCGATGGACTTCTCCTCAAGCGGGGTCGGCCACAGCTCCGGGCGCGGTCGGATCAGGGACTTCAGCCGCTCCTCCGCCTTCGCCATCTCCGCCGGGTCCTTATCCTCTGCCTGCACCGCAGCCGCCTTGAGCACCGAGATGTAGCCGTTCCGATTTCCGGAGAACAGGGCGATGTTGCTCATGTCCACAACGCTCGCGGCATAGTCCCGGTAGCCGAGCACCGTCCGCTTGCAGCACGCGGCGTAGACCGGGTCGCCCGTGATCTCGTAGGCCAGGGCGCACGCGATGGTGTAGTGCCCCTCCCCGCCCAGCGTCAGGATGTAGTCCGCCTCCGCGACGATCGTCTCCCGCAGCAGCGGGCTGTCGAAGTGCCTCAGCCCCTCGTAGTAGAGCGGGTAGATCGTGCCGCCGTGGTGCAGGGGCTTGGAGGCAGGCTCGATCACGGCCTCGTCCCCCCGCTCCCCCCGCGTGAACACGCTCAGGGGGAAGATCCCCGGCTTCTCCTGCGTCTTCAGGAACCAGTTCAGGCTCCGCCGCGCCAGGTCCCCGTACTTCGGCATCCAGGTCGCCACGTAGGCCTCCATCACGCAGATCAGCGGCCCGGAGAACTCCCGATTCCCCCGGCCGTGCCGGCAGGAGATGATCCCCGCCGGCTCCTGCGTGTTCACCCCCCAGTCCGCCATCTCCAGCCCGATCTCAAACATGCGCCGGTTGCCGGTCAAATAATAGTGCAGAAACTGCGTCGTGTTCACCCCGTGCGACGGGATCAGGCCCCCGGAGAAATGGTGCGCGTTGTGGTAGTGGATCACCCCGGCCACGTCCCTGGACGGGTGCGCGTGACAGACCCCCACGTCCCCCATCGACTGGCTCCACCCGGACGCCGCCAGAAAGAAGTCCCTCCGCCCCGTCCGCAGAAACTGCGTCCAGACCCCCCAGCAGGGGTCGTCCGCCTCGTTGTGGTAGACGCCCACGTACTTCAACCCCCTCACCGGGTCGTCGGGATAGCGCAGCATGTAGGCCAGCGGCGCGCCGGGGGCGTGGGAGCAGGGCATGTTCCCGAACCGCCAGAACCCCCACTGTCGTCCCAGACGATTGGGTTCGATGGCCACCTTCTCCACGATCCCGTCCATCAGCCCGTCGATCTCCGCAAAGCACGGATCGGGCCCCCCGTGCAGGCCGCGCGCCGCCCGCGTCGCGCCCATGTAGGCCGGGTCCGCCGGGGCGATCACGGCGTTCTGCACGCACACCCCTAAGGCCTCCGCCTCCTCATCCGAAATCGGATCAGCCGAAAACCGCATCCAGAACTCGTGCGTCTTGGCCGCGCCCGTCCCGTTCTCCACCCCCGTGTCGTTATGTGAAGCCGGACGATTCGGCGCATACTTCTCCACCATCTCCTCGATCCACCGCACATCCTCGACGGTTTGGGGCAAAAGACTCTTCAGATTCAGCGGAGCCGTGGGATACTTCTCCACGAGCCGCTTGAAGGTGGCCTCATCCCGGTCAGCAGCCCTCGTCACCGGGTCTCCGCGATGCCCCCCGAAGAAGACGCAGTCCTCCTTGTAGGGAGTCGAGCAGGTCAGCGGCTTGCCATACTCCGACGGCCAGAACTGAACGTCCAGCCCTTCCCGCGTCAGCCGATATCCCTTCGGATACTGCTGCCAGAAGTCCCGTACCGCCACAAACGCCGACCCCTTCCGTCCACACAGCGTCGCCCAACCTCGCGTCTGTTCCCCCTGACCATACGACTCTCCATCCTTCAATATCCGGTAGGAGAGGTCCGAATCCTGCAAAAAGTGCCCCTCCTCGAACCGCTCCGCAAAGTGCGCCTTCTCCTGGCCCCCAAAACCCATCCGCAGACCATCCCCAAGGTCCAGAGGAAAGCGCATCCCCACCTCCGAAAATTCCAGAACCTCAGGATCCTGATCGAACACGAAGGTGTGGAACATCCGCACATCGTCCTTGCCCGCATAAAGATGGATCCGCAACGTGAAGGGACAGAGGTGAATCCCGTTGTCCGTGGCGTAATACCCCTTCACACACACGCATACCCGCATCGGGCCTTCCTCCTCCACCTTCACACGGGGCGTGGGCGCGGCCGTACAGCTATCATACACCTGTCCCAGCGTATCCACCAGGTAAAGATGAGGGCCAGGTCCCCCCCGAAACAGATCGTGCCAGCCATCCTCCCCCTTCACAAAACACCCGGCCAGAAAGTCTCGCGCACGCTGGAATGAAGCCACGGGGGGACGGGCCTGGCGCGTCGGAACCCGGAAGTCCAGCCGGAGCGCCCCCGTGTCCACCCGGATCCGCTCGTCACTGCGCGTCACCTTCACCCCAACCTCCGGCGTCACCGCCTCCACCCCGGGTCCATACTCCAGAAAGAACTGTTCCGTCTGATTGGCCCTCAGGTCTGCCTGGAAGTCCACCAGCAGCCACTTGACATACTTGAGGTCCTTATTCCAGGTCGCCATGCTCGAAGACTGCGTCGGCAGGGTCTTTCCGGACGCATCCACCACCCGCACCGACGCGCCTTTTTTCAGGTCCCCGTCCGCAAACGGCACCCCCTGCGTGATCGGCCACCCCTTCCGCTCCACACCACCCGCGTTCTCCACCGTCAACGGAATACGTTTGATCTTGTCTGCCACCGTACACCTCCAGTAAAAGGCAAATGGCAACCGGCCCCCAGCCCTCCCCCAGCCTGCCCTGACGCGTTGTGCCCCGGTCGATTCTACCTTTTCTCCGCGTCCTCCGCGCGCTCTGCGGTTAAACTCCTTTTGGCGTCTCGGCGGTTCAAACATCCACCGGCAGCGGCGTCACGGGCCTTTCGACGGCCTTTCCGGGCAGTTGCACGACGGACGTGCGCAGATAGGCCCTCGGCCGCCCCTCGACCTGCGGGTCAGAGAACCCGATGGCGTCGTAGGCGTAGAGCAGTTCGCCTGGCCCCAACTCGCACACCGACGGGTACGTGCCTCCGATCCCCGCGTACACGACCACGTCCACCGGCCACGTCTCCCCCCGCCCATCGAATGAGAACATGAGCCGCCGCTCCCGCCGTCCGCCGTCCCGCCCCTTCACCCCGTAGGCGCACGCCAGGGTCCCGTCCTGCATCACGACCAGCGTCGGGTCCACCCCGTAGGCGTGCGTCAGGACCGGCTTCGTCCAGGTCCGCCCCCCGTCGCTCGACCAGCAGAGGCACATCCGGTCGTGCGTGTAGCCCGTCCGCATGATGCACAGCAGTTCGCCGTTCGGCAGCAGTTTCATGGACGGTTCGCACGGCCCCTCCTCCCCGATCTCCGGGTCGTAGGCCACCGTCGCCAGGTAGTCCCACGACGCCCCCCAGTCCCGCGATTCCACCACGATCGTCCGATACTTGTTGAAACCCTCGACCGTGTCAGGACTTGTGATCGGTACGCCCGTCGGGTTCCCGGACGCCTTCAGGCTCGCGATGTAGGCCGTGAGCTGGGCGTTTTTGAACGGGACATCGTCCCCCTTGAAGTAGCCGTACATCGTGGCCAGGAGTCGCCCGTCCGGCATCTCGATGAGGGAGTTCCAGAACAGCAATCCGGCGAACGACTGCAGGTCGTCCCCCGTCCCCCCCTTCGCCTCCGGGATGCGCACCGGCGTGATGAACGGCCCCTCCATCCGCTCGCACCCCGGCGCGATCCGCCACGAACTGTAGTGAAACAACCCATCCCCGACCTCCTGAGTGCCCTCTGTGTAGGACAGCGCCAGGACGGTCCCGTCCGACAGCCCGGCGTGGCAACGGCAGTCTCCCGGCCAGGGTACCTCCCGCCAGGTCTTCCCCCCGTCCGCCGAGAAGTAACCGACATTCGCCAGGTCGCGGTTGTAGCTGATCAGAAGCCCCCCGTCCCGGAACTTCGAAATCTCCGCCCCGGTCTTGGTGGACGAGGTCGCCACCGTCCGCGCCTCGCGGATCACGATGTCATCTGGATTCACAACGCTCCTCCTCATTCCGGGTCATCCTCTCCCCTGGTCGCCTCCCAGAACACCCTGCCGTTTTGACACGGAAACCCCTCAGACTGCTTCAAATATCCACGGGCAGCGGCGTGGCGGGCCTTTCGACAGCCTTGCCGGGAAATTGCACCTTCGCAATGCGCAGATAGGCCCTCGGCTCTCCCTCGACCTGCGGGTCAGAGAACCCAATGGCGTCATAGGCATAGAGCAGCTCGCCCGGCCTCACCTCGCACACCGACGGATAGGAACCCCCGACCCCCGCGTACACGACCAGGTCCACCGGCCACGTCTCCCCCCGCCCGTCGAACGAGAACATCAGCCGCCGCTCCCGCCGCCCCCCGTCCCGCCCCTTCACCCCGTAGGCGCACGCCAGCGTCCCGTCCTGCATCACGATCAGCGTCGGGTCCACCCCGTAGGCGTGCGTCATGACCGGCTTCGTCCACGTTCGCCCCCCGTCGCTCGACCAGCACTGATACATGGGGTCCTCGTGGCCTGTCCTCATGATGCACAGGAGGTCTCCTCCTGGCAGGCGCACCATGGAAGGCTCACAGAAACCCTCCTCACCGACGGCCGGGTCGTAGGCCACCGTCGCCAGATAGTCCCACGAAGCCCCCCGGTCGTCCGACGCCACCAAAATGACCCGGGTCTTGTTGAAACCCGCAACCGTGTCAGGCGACGTGATCGGCACTGCGTGGGCGATTCCGGACTTCTGAACGCTCGCGATATAGGCGGTGAGCATCGAGTTCCTGATCGGAGCGTCGTCGCCCTTAAAGTAGCCGTACATCGTGGCCAGGAGCCGCCCCTCCGGCATCTCCACGATCGACTTCCAGAACAGGAATCCCCTAAACGTATTCATGTCGTCCAGGGTTCCTCCGGCCGCCTCGGGAATCCGGACAGAGACCGTTGACGGCCCCTCCATCTTACAGCCCGGAGCGATCCGCCAGGAGTCGTAATGGAAGAGCCCTTCCTCCACGACCTTGGTTTCGGTGTAGGACAGGGCCAGCACGGTCCCGTCCGACAGCCCCTCGTGGCAGTTGCTCCACCCCGGCCAGGCCACCTCCCGCCACGTCCCCCCCCCATCCTCGGAAAAATAGCCGATAGGCGCCGAGTCGCGGTTGTAGCCGACCAGAATCCCCCCGTCCCGGAACTGCGTGATCGCCCCACCGCTCTTGATGGACGAGGTCGCCACCGTCCGCGCCTCGCGGATCGTGATGTCATCTGGATTCATAAGGCTTCCTCCTCATTCGGGGTCATCCTCTCCCCTGGTTGCCTTCCAGAACACCCGCCCGTGGGGACGGACATAGTCCTCTGGGTACCGATACCCTATCACCCCCTGAGCCATGTACCTGGAGTAATGGGGACGATTCTTCGCCGCTCGCGCGGTCTGTTTGCGCCTGGCCACGGAACCTCTCCTACTGATCTCAATCCCGCTCGAACAGCTTCCGCCGCTCCGGGCTCTGCCGGTTCAGGAACGCCTCGTCGAGGGTCATGGAGGCGGGGAACAGGCCGCCGGGCTGGCGATATCCAATGTACATGTAGTGACGGGGCGCGCTGCCCGCCGGTTTGGGACTGACCGAATGGTAGTTCCACGTGTTGTGAAAGACCACGCTGCCCGCCGGAAGCTCCAGATGCACCTCCTCCAGTTGCACCCCGGTCCGCTCCATCCATCCCCCGGTCAGGTCCCGCCAGTCCTTCGCGCCGCGCGCCTGCGGGTCCGGGTTCTGGACCCGGTGGCTGCCCCGGACCACCGACAGGCTTCCGTCCCCCCGCCTGAACCCATCCAGATAGGTCAGGAAACCCACGTAGGCATTGCGCTGCCCCGGCCCCCAGTAGCAGTCGTGATGCCAGGCGAAGCCCTTTGAGCCGGGCCTGTGGAGCGTGCATCCTGCGTGATCGAACCGGAATTCACCGATCGTCCGGGAGAGCACCTCGACCAGAAACGGGTCATCGACCATCCGTTCGGTGACCGGGTCGTTCAGCAGGGGGTTGCGCGTGCTCCCGTGGAACGGCTTCTTATGCGTCAGGGGCCGTGTCCCGTTGAGCAGATCCTGCACCTCCGGAGACTGGTCGATGAAGTCGATGAAGTGGGACCGGGCCTCGTCGGTCATGATCGATTCAAAGACGATGAACCCGTCTTCCCGATAACGGGCCACATCCTCGTCCGTGATCGGGCGATCCTGAAAAATGCGCACGATGACCCTCCGATTCCGATAATGTAAAAGGCTAAATGGAAAGGCATTTCTCATTTTTTCATTTTACACTTTTTACTTTGCATTTTGCATTTCCTCCGCCACCGCCCGCGCGGCACGGTCCTGCGGGTCGATCTCCAGCGTCCGCCGCAGCTCCGCCGCCCCCTCCTCCCTCCGGCCCCGACCCACGAGCGCCAGCCCAAGCTCCCGGTGCGCCTCCGCCCGCCTGGCGTCGAGCGCCACGGCCCTCCTCGCCGCGACCTCGGCGGCCTCCAGCCGGCCCAGGCGACGGCAGGCCCTGGCCATCAGCACCCGCGATTCGACCGACCCGGAGTCGAGTTCCGAGGCCCGTTGAAGGGACCGCAGGGCCTCGGCGGTCATCCCCTCTAAGAGATAGGCGGCCCCCAGGTTGTGATGCGCCTCGGTCATCCGTGGGTTCAGGAAGATCGCCTCCCGGAACGCGACGATGGCGTCTATGTACCGGCCGTTCCGGGCGTTCAGCGTGCCCAGGTTGTAGACATGGACCGGCTCTTCGGGATGATCCTGAACCGCCTTGCGAAGGGTCCTGGCCTGGGTCCGGTAGGCGTTCATCTCCTCGAAACGCCTCAGGAGGCGCATCCCCTCCTCGGACCGACCCTGACGGTTGTACGTGTTTCCGAGGCCGAACATGGCCCGCGTGTCCTCGGGATCGACCCGAAGCGCCCGTTCATAGGCCGACGCCGCCTCGCCCAGGCGGCCCAGCCGGAGGAACAGATCCCCCATGCCCCGGAGGGTCTCGCCGGACTGAGGGTCCATCGCCACGGCCCGCCCGTAAGCGACCACGGCAGCGTCCCACTGCTGCGTCTCGAACAGGGCCCGCGCCAGGGCCTTCTGCGCCCCGGCCCTGCCCGTGTCGAGCTCCGTCGCGCGCCGCAGACTCCGGACCGCCTCCTCGTCCGTCCCCTGCTCCATCAACGCGAGGCCGAGGGCGTAATACAGCTCCGCCTCCCCCGGCAGCGCGGCGATCCCCTGCCGAAAGACGTCGGCCGCCTCCCTCAGTCGGTTCGCCTGCACGTACACGGAGCCGAGGTCCACGTAGGAGGTGACGGCCTTCGGCCGGAGCCGGGCCACCTTTTTCAACGCCTCGATGGCCAGGTCCGCCTTGCCGACGCTCCGGTAGAACAGGGCAAGATGATAGTGCGCATCCACGAGCGTGGAATCCAGGGCGATCGCCTCTCGGAAGGCCACCGCCGCCGAGTCGGTCTTTCCGGCCTCGATGAGCCGCATCCCCTCCCCGAGCCGCATTCGGGCAGTATCCGGGCGGGAAGTGGAGGCGGCTTCTGCATCCGGGAGAGTCCCAAAGTGCAAAATGCAAAATACAAAATGTAAAATGCAAACTATAAAACGGAAACCAACCCACTTTGCACTTTGCACTTTGCACTTTGCACTTTGCATTTCCACAATCCTCCGCGTTCTCTGCGGTTCCCGTTCACTCCATCCTCTTGAACACAAAGTACCCCTTCTCCGTCTCCACCACCCCGCTGACCTCCCCGACCTTCAGCCCCCGGATGGCCTCCGCAAACCGGGTGTCCAGGTCCGCCGGCAGGACAAAGCCGAGGTCCTGCCCCTCAAAGGCCGCCCCGGCCCGCACGCGCGCCAGCAACCCATCGCCTTCGGCCCGCGACCGGAGCACGGCCATCCTCAACCGGACCCTGCCGGACCCACGCGCCTGTTGCGCTCCCTGCCGCCGGGCCTGGACGGTCTGGAGCGCCTCCCGGAGACGGGGATCGTCGGGAGCTACCCGGAGGGCGGACCGAAACGCCGCTTCGGCCTCGGGCCAGCGCCCCTGTTGCGCATAGACCACGCCCAGGTTGTAGTGAGACCCCGGGAAGTCGGGCCGCGCCCGGATCGCCTCCCCGTAGGCCGAGATGGCCTCCTCGAACCGGCCCCGGTCCGTGTAGAGATTGCCCAGGTTGTTGTAGGCCTCCACGAGGTCGGGCTGAACCCGGATCGCCTCCCCGTAGGCCGAGATGGCCTCCTCGAACCGCCCCATCGCCCGGTACACATTGCCCAGGTTCACGTGCGCCGCCCCGTACGCGGGCTTCACCTCCACAGCCTGCCGATACGCCTGAACCGCCGCTTCAAACTGCCCCGCCCCCCGCTTCACGTTGCCGATGCCATACAGCGCCTCGGCGCAGTCCGGGGCCAGTCGCGCGGCGTCCGTGTACGCCCGGAACGCCTCCTCCGGACGGCCCCGTCCGGCCAGGAGGTTGCCGTACAGACAGAGCGCCTCCACGTGTTCCGGGTTCAGCCGGGGCGCCTCCCGGCAGACCGCGAGCGCGCTGTCGGCCAGCCCCAGGCCGCTGAGGGCCAGCGCGAACAGAGTGCGGGCATCCGCGTCCGCAGGGCGCGCCGCCGTCGCCCGTCGGGAGGCTTCGGTCCATCCACGAAGGGCCCGTTCCGACCGCCCCGGGGAGGCCCGCAGGGCCACGCGGTAGGCGGCCACGGCCCCATCCGGGTCTCCCGCGCACGACAGGGCATCCCCCATCGCGATGTGGGCCTCGGCATCGCCGGGCTTCAGGAGAAGGGCGCGCCGGCAGGCCCGCACGGCCTCTTCGCAATGACCGAGGCCGATCAGACCGCCGGCCAGACCGTGCAGGGCATCCGCGTCTTCCGGGTCCATCCAGAGGACCGCCCGGCTCACCCGAACGAGCGTGGCGCAGACCACGGCATCGGAGGGAGCGGTCTGATAGGCGGCCCGGCAGGAGGCGAGGGCCTCGGAGAGCCTCCCGGCCCGCAGGTGGGACTCCGCGGTCCGCAGGTGCTCCCCCTGCCCGAAGACAGGATGCGCCAGGAGGCAGATCAGCAAGACCGCTCGTCGGAGGAGATGTCGAAAGGGCATGGTTGCGAAAAAGTGACGGGCATCCCATCTGGGGGATGCCCGTCTCGCGCCGCCGGGCGACCGGATCAAACCCCGATCGCCCCGATGAGGATCCGAAGAGAATTGAAGAGCTTCCTGTCAGACGGCTTGGAGAGAGACCTTTTCAGCCCGTCTTCTCCCGGGCCGAGCCCCACGAACGTCCGCAATCCGCCTGCCATCACCTCCGGCGGGCACGTCACGGACAGGTGATCGTACATCACCTCCCGCGCCCGCCGGACGTCCTTTTTCCGAAGGGCATCGCAGATCGCCTGATGATCCCGGAACGCCCGGTTCGCGTGAATGGCTCGCTCCGGCTGCGCGCTCGGGGGGTCCTGTTCCGGGGTGAACAGGGCGCGGCGAATGTGGCCAAAAAACTCCGCAATGACGTCCGCCAGGTTCGTCAGGAGCTGGTTCTGAGACGCCTCGAACAGGGCCCGGTGAAACGCGACGTCCGCCGCGATGCAGACCGCCTGATCCCGCTGCTCCAGGCCCCGATAGAGCAGGTCCAGGGCCTGCTGCAACCGGCTGAAGTCCTCCTCGGTCGCCCGCGCGGCCACCAGAGGGAGGATGTTCACCTCCAGAAAAAGCCGGGTCTCCGCCAGCTCCCGGAAATCCATCCCCTCCGTCTGAACATGAAACGAAAGCTGCCGGGCCAGTTCCAGAAGGTCCAGCGACCCCACCGCGTGCCCGCTCCCCTTGCGGGAGGTCAATATTCCCACCATCTGCAACCCCTTCAGCGCCTCCCGAACCGTGGGACGGCTCACCCCCAGCCGCTCCGCAAATTCCACCTCCGTCGGAAGCGCGTCCCCCTTCTTCAAACCCTGGTCCAGGATATATTGCTTGATCTCCTCGGCCACCTGCCGGTAGAGACGCTGCCTTTCAATGGGCACGAGAGACAATACAGACCTCATGCGCTGAGGGTGGACACAATGTCAAGCTGTCTGACAAAGACGTGGGGGATTATAAACAATTGGAATTTCTCTGTCAAGTTTTTTTCATCCCGCAGTTCTCCATCCCCTCCCCCTCCCTGGAATCTTCAGATGATCTCCAGCGCCCGCCCCTCGATCTCGTCCCAGTCCGGCGCTTCTACGGGATCATCCCCGCAGGCGATGGACAGATATCCGTCCTCCACCACCGGCCTGCCCTGGAACGTCAACGCCGCGGTCCGGGGCGGGATCTTGCCGGGCACTGCCTCGAACAGGGGATCGTTCCGGATCGCCAGGATGACGTGAGGATTTCCCCCGTGTACGTCCACCCCGAACCCCTCTGCCAGATGGGCCAGCTTCATCTGGCCGGTGATCCCGATCCCCCGCTGACGGACGATGTCCGTCGCCCCCAGCGCCAGGAACGCCGAGGCGTTGTAGGGCTGTCCGCCCATCGACCCCGCCCACTCCATCGCCAGGATCGGCAGGTCCAGCGCGTCGCACAGCTTCTGGAGCCCCACCAGGTCAAAGTCCTGGAGAGGTTCTTCCATCCAGACATAGTTGAGCCTCTCCAGGGCGCGCCCGACCTTGATCGCCTCGTCGCAGGTGTAGGATTCGACCGGATCGTGCAGCAGCAGAAAGTCGTCCCCCACCGCCGCGCGCAGCGCCTTCGCGAGCTCGATGTTCCCCTTCACCCCGCGATAGGAGTGGTCCTTGCACCCCTTGTAGCCCTCCGCCTTGGCCTTCACCGCATCCGCCACCAGCTCATCGATCGTGCCCCCGCCGATGTTCCGGTACGCCGGCACCCGCTCCCGGCACCCACCCAGGAGTTTGTGGAGCGGGGACCGGGCATGCCGGCTGGCCAGGTCCCACAGCATGGTGTCGACCATATCCACGATCCCTCTCCCGGTGTAGAAGAACCGCTGCGCGTACCAGAGCCGCTGCCAGATGTACTCCCGGTCAAAGGCGTCCACGCCGACCAGCAGCGGGGCGAGCGTCGCCTTGAACCCTCTGGCCTCCCACGCCAGGTCATCCTGATGAAAGCCGCTCCCGAACGTCGTGAAGGCGTCCACCCCGCCGTCCGTGACCAGGCGCAGCATGGACGAATAGGTCGGCCTCGTCGCTTCCTCCCGGTATTCGATCCCCTCCGGCCCCTGGCTCCGAAACCCCGAAGAATGTGTGAACAGGCCGGACAATCCGGGCGGGACCTTCTCCATCGTCCCTCTCCCCCGGGAGGAGACGTGACGGCTGCGGGGCGGCCCTTCCAGGATGTAGAACTTCACGTCCCTGATCTGCACGAAAGACCCTCCCCTCTCACACGACCTGTTCCGTCTGCCGTTCCACCTCGTCCCAGTCCAGCTCCAGCCCCAGGCCCGGCCCCTGCGGGATGACGAGAGACCCTTTTTCAACCCTCAGAGGATTTCGGATCAGAGGCGCCCCCCCCTGAGCGCCCGTCTTGCGCGCCTCGAAGAAGTCGCAGTTCCGGACCGCCCCGGCCAGATGGGCATGGACGAAACCCCACGCCGCGTCTCCCGATGAAATCTCACAGTTGACGCCAAACGCCTCCGCAACGCGGGCGATCTTGAGCAGGTCCGTGATCCCCCCGCACCAGGGCGCTCCGGCCCGCACCCGGTCCACGGCCTTCAGCGTCACCGCCTGCGAGGTCCCCCGGAGCATCGGCCCCGCGCTCGCCAGGACCGGCAGGTCCAGCGCCCCGGCCAGCGCCCCGAGCCGCATCCACGTGGGATCGCGCAGGGGCTCCTCAAACCAGTGATAGTCCTGCTCCTCCAGACCCCGGCCCACCCGGAGCGCCCCGGCGTCGGAATACCGCTGCCCGCCGTCGTGCATCAGATAGAAGTCCGGGCCCACGGCCTCCCGGATCGCCCGCGCCGCCCGGAGGGTCCCCTCGACCCCGAGATCGCAGCAGTCTTTGTAGCCCACGAAGCCCGCTTCCCTGGCCTCCACCGCCTCCTGCGCAAACGCCGCCGCATCGGAGTGGAGGCCCCCGCGTCGGTACGCCGGGACCTGGCCTCGAAACCCTCCGATCAACCGGAAGACCGGCAACTGAACCGCCTTACCCCCCAGGTCCCACAGGGCCACATCCACACAACCCCATACGGATGGAGGAAGGTGAGCGGAGGAGGCCAGGCGAACCATCTCCTGCCAGAGACGCTCCCGGTGGAGAGGGTCCTGACCGATGAGGGCGCCTCTGAGGAACGCCTGAATCTGACAGGCAACCTCCCCGCGCACCCCCGGACACCAGCCCTCCACGCCGGCGTCCGTCAGAAGCCGCAGCAGCCCTGCCGGCTGATGGACCTGGATGTCCGTGATGGTCATTTTCCGCCGTTCAGCGTCTCGTGCAGCGCGCTGATCGCGAGCAGGTGGACGATGTTGTGGACCAGCCACGGCTCGCTCGAACGGAACGACGCCCGCCCCGGCCCGCGCCGCATGTCGAAACCCGCCCGGTCCCACAGCCCCATCTCCACCAGGAACCCGTTCGGGATCGCCCCCGGCACCGCGCCCCGCTCCCGTCCGGGGATCGTAGCGTAGCGATGGTGGTAGCGCGGAGGGTTGAGTGACCCCTTCCCCTCGAACATGCAGAGGTCCAGCGGGTTCTTCCCGAACACCCAGTCGATCTGGTCCACGGCATAGGCCAGGGCCGCCGGGTCTCCGGTCAGCCGGTGGATCAGCAGGTTCGCCCACCCCCGACCCAGGATCCAGAAGTTGACCCCCATCCCGACCGCCTTGTGGAAGAACACGCGATTCGTCTCCTCGTCTCCCTGCCGCGTCAGACCGAACGGATTGTCCGCATCGGCGGCGCTGAACGCGGCATAGCCCTTCAGCGCCGTCACCACCTGCCCCCGCAGGGGATCGTCCGGATACGCCAGCGCGAACAGCCCCAGACCTGCGGCGGCCAGGTCCCCGTTCACCCAGTCCCCCGAGAAGCGCCCGTCCGGCTGCTGCCCCTTCAGGAGCAGCTCCGCGCTCCTCCGCGCCGACTCCCGGTATCGCTCCTTCCGCGTGGCCTTGCCCAGCTCCAGCGTGCTCATCAGCAGCATCGGGTCCCCCTCCCCCCTGTGGGACACGGTGTAGTCCCAGAACCGCTCCGCCCTGGCGATGTAGTCCCCCTTCACGCCCCGCTCCTCTAAGAGCCTCCCCGCGCTCGCCCAGGAGGCAGCGGCCAGCGGCGTGTTGGGCACGTCCTCCGTCCGGAACACCGGGTCGTCCGCCGTGCCGATGATGTTGTCCGAGTGATCCTCCGGCGGTGAAAATTTCATCCAGGTCCGGCCCGGCCCCTGGTTCACGTCGTTGCGCAGGGCCCCGGAGTCCCGCTGCATCTTCGCCAGGAACTGCAACCCCCACCGCGCCTCGTCCAGCGCGTCCGGCAGCCCGTCTCCGTCCCGGTCCGGCTTCGACAGGACCTCCGGTGCCGCCCGGAAGGCCGCGGCCAGGGCGTAGGGCACGGCGCTATCCCCGAACTGCCACTGCGGCTTGTTGTAGTCCCCGGCGCTGTGCCAGCCCCCCGTCACGTCGATGTGCGTCGAGTCCGGCAGCTTCGCGGCGTCCATGTGGCACGCCTTGTGCCACCCCGGCACCTCGAACCCGCACCGCTGCACGAAAAAGAAATCCACCCCCAGGCCGGCGGTCTCCCGGAACAGCACGCCCTGGCCCACACGAAACGGGAAAGACTCCCCGCGCACCCCCTCCGCAGACGCCGCGGCCCGGTACCCCCCCTCCTCCCGGAACCCGGAGAAATCGGCCCGCCAGAAGTACCACCCCCAGTCGTCCGGCGCCCCGCTGTGGATGCGCCCGGAGCTGCTCACCTGCCTCTGAAGAACGACCTTCCCCTCCGGCGTCACCATCTGAAAGTCGATCCCCGTCCCCTTCGTCGGGAAGAAGTTCGTCGCCACCACCGCGCTCTTGGGCCCCAGCGCCTCGTAGCCCACCTGGTTCACGAAGATGCGGACCTGTCGCTTCTGCGGACGCAGCGCCAGCGGCTCGAACCCGTCGAACCAGACCTCGCCCCCGTGCGCCACGGCCACGAGGCGCAGCGTGGAGGCCCCTTCGGGCAGGGCCTCCCGTGCGATGCTGATCCGCTGCCAGTCCTGTCCCCGCACCTGAGCGGTCGAGTCCACGTGAACGACCTTCTGCTCATCGTTCGTCCAGCAGGCCAGCAGTTGCGCCGACCCCTTCGGGCCGGTGCGCACCCAAGCGCTCAACCGCACCCGGTCCGCCCACCCCTGGGAAAAGCCGACCGGGAAGTTCACGGACCCCACCCCGAACCAGTCCCCGGTCGCCGTGATCTTCAGGCTCGCCTTCCCCTCGTGCGTCACGGTCGTGTCCGGGCTGGACGCCCCGGCGCGCGCGCCCACCAGCAGCGAGTCCTTCTCCTCGCTCCAGTAGGGAATCCGTCCCTTCGCATCCGCCCCCTCCAGGCCCGGGTTCCCGATGATCACCATCGCCGTCGGGGCCATCCCCGCATCGTCCAGATCCGCCCGGCCCTTCCCCCAGAACCGTATCCGCGCGGAGGTCGCTCTCCCAGACCCCCACTCCGCCGCCGTGTACGTCCACGCTGCCGCGTCCCGTACCGCCGGGACCTCCGCCTGCCCGATCACCTGTCCCCGCGCATCCAGCAGGTCCACGCCCAGACGCCCCTCTCCGGAGGGGCACCGGACCCACCCCTCAACGCGATAGTCCGTCTCCGGCTGGAGGGAAACGGGGTCGCTCTCCCAGACCACGCGCCCCTTCTTCGTCTCACCCCTCAAATGACGCTTGCCACGGTGCGCGTCCCCCGTGGCCCACGTCCCCCCCTCCAGGGCCTTCCAGCCCGACGGGACGCCCTCCCCCTGCTCGAAAGAACCATTCTGGAGCAACATCTGCGCCTCCCCGGACTGAGTCCAGATCACCCCTGCGACCAGTGCCGCATATCCCCATCTGCGCGGTCGAATCATCTCTGCTCCTTTCGATCCGGTCGCTCACGCGCCCGGCTCACACGGCGATGAATCGCCGTGCTACGATTCATTCATCACCCATCCTCAGATTCTCTCCGTGCTCTCCGTGTTCTCTGTGGTGCATTTTGTTATAGATTCTAACGCAAATCCTGCCGATGGCTGACCTTCCCCGTGTTCCCGAACCCCAGCTCGATGGCCCTGGCGAGCATCTTCTTGCGTCGCGGCCCGGCCGTGGCGATCAGATGGTCACTGTAAAATCTCCCCCACCCCCTGGTCTCCCCCTCCAGAAACCCGATGAGCCAGTTGAAATGCGCCGCATTCCGCTCCGGCGTCGTGTTCTGGGAGCAGTTGATGTGGATGGCCCGCCGTCCGGCCTTTTCGCTCAGGGCCGCGTGAAACAGCTTGTGGTTCATGAAGAGGACGTCCCCCGGCTGATTGCAGAGGGAATACCGGCCCGGCGCCTCCTCCGGCCGCACGCCGAGCTGGCCGACGGTCTTCTTCAGCGCCTCCCGAAACTCGGTGAAGTGGCTTCCGGGGATGACGCTCAGACATCCGTCGTCCGGCCCCAGGGGGTCCAGGTAGAGGGCCGCCCGCATGGTGAAAAACCCCTCCGGCGCGACGGCGTCGTGATGCCAGCGGCTCCCGCCCGCGTGGATGATCCCCTCGGACAGCGTGAGCATGAAGTCTTCCCCCATCAGATCCTCAAAAACCCCTATGATTTTCTCGTGGTCGAGCAGGGGATAGAACGCCTCCGGGTCGTAGTCGAAGAACGGGACGACCTGCTGTCGCTTCACGGAGTAGCCCTGGGCGTTGCGCTCCAGCTCCGGCTCGGGGGCGCCCCCGCGCGCCTCCCGCATCGCCCGGCCGAAGGCGTCGCTGATCGTCTTCATCTCCCCGGCGGAAAGAAGCTGTTTGCAGACCAGAAAGCCCAGGGCCTGAAAATGGTTCTTCTGTTCTTCGGTCAGCATGGGTCACTCCTTCGTGATGCGGAAAGCAAAAAGGCCCATGTTCTGGATCTCGAACCGGAGATACACGGGCTTTCCCGACAGGGCGCTCAGATCCGGGTTCCCCCGCCACGTCACCGGCAGGTCCGTCCGGTCCGCCCGGATGAGGTCGCAGTCCTCCAGGCTGAACCCCTCGTAGGCCGGCGCCTCCGAATATTTATATTCGTGGTGCTTCCCCAGGGGAGGATGCCGGAAGATCCCCACCTTGAGCTGAATCGGTTTATAGGTCACCCACTTCAGGGTCGTGTTCAGCCGGAGCCGGTTCCCCTCCAGGAGGAACTCCCGCGTGAGCAGATAGCCCGGCTCGTCCCCGGCCCACTGCGCCACGAACCGGTCCGCCTTCGTGAGCGCCACGCCGATGCCCCCCATCCCACCCGCAGAGTCACTCTGGCCTTTCTGCGTCCCGGTGTAATAGATCAGCAGGTTCTGCCCCTGCCGCACGGGCGGGCAAGTGGAGGCCACCTGTCCGGCGTCCCAGTCCCCCTCCCGCCCCCGTGCCAGGTAAGGCTCGCGCGCGTGGAAACGCTCCCAGGTCAGCCCGTCCCGGCTGGAGGCGATCCGCATCTCGTTGGTCCCCCCCCGGTCTCCGTCCATCGCGCAGTAGAACATCAGGAACTGGTCGCCGCACCAGAACACCATGCAGGAGTCGTAGTCCGGCGTGTCCCGCTCGTCCGGGTACATCACCGTCCTCGGATAGGACCAGGTGACAAAGTCCCGGCTCGTCATCACCGCCACCCGGCGCTTCATGTGCCTCGTCCCCGGCCCCCCGCCCGGCGGGTCCCAGGAGGAGCGCCCGGTCGCGTACATGTAAATCGGACGACAGTACAGCAACCACCGCCGGTTCACGGGGTCAAACGCCACATGATTGTGGCAGTCGCTGTGATAGTCCAGAATGTGCTCCTCCCCGGACAGCTTCCACCGGAATCCGTCCGGCGAGCAGGCCAGGCTCACCCCCCGGTTGATCAGGCCTCCCCGGGGCCGGGCCTCCCGCACGATCATCTTGTAGCGCCGCTCCGGGTCCGGGTCGTCCGCGTCCACGAACACCTGCACGCCCGTCGCGCTGTCCCCGTACGTGCCGGCATACACGATGTTCGTCCTGGGATACCCCGCGAACGGGAACCCGTCCAGCATCGGCTTCTCCCAGTTGATCCCGTCGTCACTCTCCGCATACCCGACGAAGTACGGAGGCCCGCCCCCCTTGAAGGCGCTGGACGTGGAGAAGCACTGGTACCACATCCGGTACCGCCCGTACGCCTCGTCCCAGATCACCCAGGGCCTGCAGGCCAGGTCCCCCTCCCACGGTTTGTCCCGGAGCAGGATCGGGTTGCGGAGGTATTTGTCAGGTGGGTGCAGCACCCGCGTCAGCCGCCACCGGTCTTCGACCATGGAGTCATCCATCAGAAGCTGCGTCTCGTTCCCGATCCGAAGCGGTTCGCCTTCGTAATAGCTTGCGGACATGGAAGATCTCCTATAAAACCTGAGTTACAGACCCTCACCCACCCCCTCCCCCCTCCCTCTCCCAATTCTAAGAGAGGGAGGGGGTTGCCAGGGCGTTGCCCCTTGAGACAGGGGGAGCGTGAGGGCCGATTTCCCTATGCGTCGTACCCTACCGGCACGCCGATAGCCTTCTCCACGACCGGCGCTCGCTTCGCCGGCTCGGGCGGTGGGATCGCCTTCCGGCGCTCCTCCGCTTTCGCAAAGCCCTCCGGGTCCCGGCCCATCGCCCGCGCCACCGCCGCCTTGAGCACCCCTACGTGGCCGTTCCGGATGCCCGAAAACAGGGCCGCGGAGTCGCTCAACGCCACCATGTCCCGCGCATAGTCCGGATACCCGTCCAGAGCCTTCTTGCAGATCGCCGCGTAGATCGGATCGCCCGTGATCCCGTAGGCCAGGGCCGCGATCAGCTCGTGGGCCAGCGGAACCGTGATGGGCATCGGCCCCCCGCGCGCCACCACGTGGTCCGCCTCCGCGACGATCGTCTCCCGCAGCAGCGGGCTGTCGAAGTGCCGCAATCCTTCGTAGTACATCGGATAGACCGTGCCGGAGTGCTTGAGGGGCTAGTCCGTCGGCTCAATCACCGCCTCGTCCCCCCGCTCCCCCCGCGTGTACACGCTGATCGGATACACCCCCACCACCTCCTGCGTCCGCAGCAGCCAGTTCAGGCTCCGCCGGGCCAGGTCTCCGTACTTCGGCATCCACGTCGCCGCGTACGCCTCCATCAGACAGTTGAGTGGCCCGATGAACTCCCGCGCAAGGGCGCCGCGCCGGCAGGAGACGACCCCCGCCGGCTCCTGCGTGTTCACCGCCCAGTCCGCCACCTCGATGGCAATGTCGTACATCCGCCGGTCGCCCGTCAGGTAGTAGTGCAGAAAATGCGTCGTGTTCAGCGTGTGCGACGGGCTGTGGCCGCCGGACCAGAAGTGGGCGTTGTGATAGTGCATCAATCCTGCCACGGCTTTCGAAGGGTGCGCGTGGCAGATCCCCACGTCCCCCATCGCCCGGCTGTAGCCGCTGGCCACGAGAAAGTGGTCCCGCCTGCCCGTGCGTAGAAACTGCGTCCAGACCCCCCAGCAGGCGTTGTCCGCCTCGTTGTTGTAGGGCCCCACGTGCCGCAGCCCCTTCACCGGGTCGTCGTCATAGTGCAGGGCGTAGGCCCGTCCGGCCCCGGCCGCGTGCGAGCAGCGCATGTGCCCGAACCACCAGAACCCCCACTGCCTCCCCCGCACCATCGGCTCGATGGCGATCCGCTCCGTCACTTCGTCCATCAGCCGGTCGATCTCCGCAAAGCGAGGGTCCGGCCCCCCGTGTACATCCCGCGTCGTCCCGGTCCGCCACATATACCCCGGGTCCGCCGGGGCGATCACGGCGTTCTGAACGCACACCCCCAGGGCCTCCGCCTCCTCGTCAGAGATCGGATCAGCCGAAAACCGCATCCAGAACTCGTGCGTCTTGGCCGCCCCCGTCCCGTCCTCCGTGCCCGTGTCATTGTGGCTCGCCACCCGGTCCGGCGCATACTTCTCCACCATCTCCTCGATCCACCGCACGTCCTCTTTGTCCCTGGGCCTGAAACTCTTCAAATTGAGGGGCGCCGTGGGATATTTCTCGATAAGCTGTTTCACCGTCGCCTCGTCGCGGGAGGCCGCCAGGGCCACCGGGTCTCCGCGATGCCCCCCGAAAAAGACGCCATCCTCCTTATAGGGCGTCGAATACACCAGCGGCTTCTCACACTCCGAAGGCCAGAACTGAACATCCATCCCATCCCGGCTCAGCCGATACCCCTTCGGATACTGCTGCCAGAAGTCCCGAACCCCCGCAAACACAGACCCCTTCCGTCCGCACAGGCTCGCCCATCCCCGCGTCTGTTCCCCACTCCCATACGACTCCCCATCCTTCAATATCCTGTAGGAGAGGTCCGAATCCTGCAAAAAGTGCGCCTCCTCAAACCGCTCCGCCCGGTGCGATCCCTCCTGGCCCCCAAAACTCATCCGCAACCCGTCACCCAGGTCCAGCGGAAACCGCATCCCCACCTCCGAAAACGCCAACACCTCCGGCTCCTGGTCGAACACGAACGTGTGGAACATCCGAACATCGCTCCTGCCCGCATACAGGTGAATCCTCAGCGTGAACGGACACAGATGAACCCCGTTCTCCGTGGCGTGATATCCCTTCACGCACACGCAGGCACGCATCCCACCCGCCTCCTCCACCACCACCCTCGGCGTGGGCGCTGCCGTGCAACTGTCATACACCTGTCCCAGCGTATCCACCAGATACAGATAAGGTCCCGGCCCCCCCCGAAACACGTCGTGCCACCCCTCCTCCCCCTGCACCCAGCACCCGGATAGAAAGTCCCGCGCCCGCTGAAACGACGCCACAGGCGGACGAGGTTGCCTGGTCGGCACCCGGAAGTCCAGCCGCAGCGTCCCCGTGTCCACCCGGATGCGCTCGTCGCTGCGTTCCACCTTCACCCCCACCTCCGGCAGCACAGCCTCCACCCCCGGACCATACTCCAGAAAAAACGACTCTGTCTGGTTCTCCCTCAGGTCCGCCTGAAAGTCCACCAGCAGCCATTTGACATACTTCAAATCCCTGTGCCAGGTGGCCATGCCCGAAGCCTGCGTCGGCAGCGCCTTCCCCGACCCATCCACCACCCGCACCGCCGCGCCCTTCTCCAGGTCCCCATCCGCAAACGGGACCCCCTGCGTGATCGGCCACCCTTTCCGATCCACGCCCCCCGCGTTCTCCACCGTCAGCGGGATGCGTTTGATCTTATCTGACATCAGAATCCTTTCGCGTTTTCAAATGGCATAAGCGAACGCGCTGGCCTTGACCAGGTGCAGCCGCACCAGCACATTCTGATCCTTCAGCGCCGACAGACCGCCCTTCCCCCGCCACGTGACCGGACGCGACAGCGAATCCCCGCACAGCGGATCGCACTCCGAAAAAGAGTACCCCTCTATGGGCGAACTCTCTGCCTTATGCGCCACGTTTACCCCTTTGATCAGCTCGGCCCGGATACATCCCCCGGCCTCCGTCCTGAAATTGAGCAGCAACTCGCGCCCCGCGCACTTCCGGTCCAGGAGCGTCACCCGCCCCTCCACCTGCGCTTCCAGGGCCACCAGCCGGTCCCGCTTCCACAGGGCCCAGTGGTAGGGCGATGCCTTGCCCCGGGGCTTCCAGGTGTCGTAGTCGAAGTCCCAGTGGTTGCGTTCGTGCGTGAAATAGGGCTGGCCCCACATGTCGTCCTTCAGCTCGAACAGGCCCGGGCTGGCCCAGATCCCCCCGTAGGACTCCCCCGGCCTGCCCGGGATGTCCTGCTGGGAACAGGGCCCCCGGTCCGTGGGCCAGCCCACCGTGCCGCCCCAGGTGCCGTACCAGTCCATGAAGGGGATGAAATCGGGAAATGACGCGGAGGGGTTTGGCCCAGCCATAGCGATAACCCTTTAGATAAGATTCCATGTCAACAGCATCTCACTTCCCCATCTCCACGCGATAGACCGAGAACGCGTACTTCGGCGACCGCGCATCGAAGGTGACCTCCCCCGCTTCGACCGCGACCTTCTGCTGCTGTCCCGACCACAGTTCGGTGATCAGGGCTGAACCAGTCCCCGGCGCGTCAAGACGGACCTTCCCCTCCCACGGGCGTCCGTCATGATTGCCCAGCGCCACCAGCCACCCCTCTGGCAGTCGGGTCAGAAGCGTCTGGGGGGGAGCGCCGCTTCCGGTCTCCACCCGCACGGGCCAGACCTGCCCGACCCACCCCTTCAGAAACGCCGTCACAGCCGGGAGCCAGCCCGAGTCCTGTCCAATCGTGGAACCCGTGAGGTTGTGGCGGACGGTCACCAGGTAGACCTTCCCCTGGCCGAAGTCGTTGACCGTGATCAACGGGTGACCATCAGGGGTCTTCTCCAGCACCCGGGCCGACCCAGGCTGCGCCTGTCGCAGGACGCAGGCCTCGCCGCCCGGACCTGCCTGGGCCTCGACCCAGTCGCCCCAGGTGACGCCCGTCATCGAATCGCGAATCGCCTCCGCACCGAGGTGGGCGGCGTTCAGCAGGAGTTCCCCCCCGGCCCGCACATACCGCTTCAGCCGCTCCAGGAGTTCCCCTTCCACCCCGATACCCCCCAGCGTCATGAGCCGGGGATAGCGGCTGAACACCTCCTCCGGACAGCGGTCCGTCAGGACATCGAAACAGTCCCCGAACGTCCCCCCTGTCAGAATGCGGGGCTCCCGGCCTACCTTATCGTCTTCCGCCACCTGACTCCGGTCTGGAAACGTGGAGTGGTTGGGATAAGCTAAGGTCCAGAACTTCTCGATCTCCCACTCCCCCCCTCCCATCGGCATGAACCCCCACGGCCCGCTCCCCCGAAAATTGGTGTGGGGTCGAGGCTCCAGCCCATGCTCGTGCTCCAGAATCACCCCCACAGGGTTATACGACTCCCCCCGCTGGGGACAGAGATCAAAACAGAAACGCGCCGTCTCGCGGGCCGCCCGCCCCGTCTCGCTCAGCGCCAGCTCCCCCCCGGGCGCGCGGAAGAAATGGGAGATGCTGCTGGACTCCTCGAACACCACGTACGCCCCGCACAGGTACCCGTAGACCCAGGTGCGCAACTGAGTGGCCGGAGGGGCCCCCTTGTTCCAGTTCCCCTGGCTGTCGCAGCCGGGGGCGCCGGACACCGGGCTCCAGGGGGAGGCGTCCATCATCCATCGCTTGCCATACTGCCGGGCGGCCCCCCGGGTGTAGGCCGAGCCCACCTGCAGGCTGGCGCCGTCGATCTGACACTCCCACCAGTACATCTCCACCTGGGGCAGGATGTCGAACGTGGCGTGGGCCAGGGCCGGGCAGACCCCCCCGCTCATCATCGTCACAGACAAGGGGTCGATCCCCTGCTCCTCCAGGAAATCCCAGGTGGCCTTCGCCCCGGTATCCCACCCCATGTACAGCTTGCGCGGACGCCAGTTCCCGTAGATCCCGTTCCAGTGCAGCTTGTGGCGGCTGGTGGAGATCCAGTTTGCATAGTATTCGTAGCCCTCCCGCTTCGACCCGAACTCGGGAAGCGTGCGGGAGCCGTCCGGGTCCACGCCCCAGGCGTGCAGGCTGTCCATCTGCTCGTGTCCCACAGACCAGAAGCAACGGTCCCTGCCCAACTGGCGTCCCATGTCCAGGATGCGGTCGATCACCGCCCGGTTGTAGTCGGTGAGCGTGGAATAGCCCCACTCCCGCTGGAGCTTGGGGTTATAGGGGTCTTCCGTGAAGAAGTACCAGAGGCCCACCATCCCCCAGCGGGCCATCTGGTCGGGGGTGGGGAGGGGGATGTTGTACCAGGTGTTGTGGTCCGGCCAGAAGCAGAAGGCGTTCGCCAGGCGGGCATCCACGAAGGCCTGAGTGAGCTCGTCCTGATCAGACGTGCGGCGCTGGACCTGCAAAGGCATGACGGCCAGCAGAAAATCCGTGCGCTCCAGGGCGGCCCATCGGGGACCCGATGGAGACGGGGCGGACGCTGGCGACTGTTCAGGCCAGCGGCCCGATATCGCGTGAATCGTCCTGCGGATTTGCTCGCGCGCAAATTCGTCCAGGGCGATGCTGTCGTGGGCCTCGACCAGCGCGGGCACGTGCGGGGCTGCCGCTTCCCCCAGAGCGCCGAACGCCAGCGCCGCATAGCGTCGCGTCAAAACATCGGGATGGCGCAGGGCCTCCAGCAGGGCAGGTACTGCCTCTGCCGTGGCCGGCCCCATGGCCCCCAGGGCGGCGGCGGCGTTGAGACGCACCCGCCGCTCCTCATCCTTCAAAGCACCGGCCAGGGCCGGGATGACCTCCGGGGACCGCCGGGCGGACTCCGGTCCCAGTCCCTGAAGCACCCAGGCGGCCAACCCCCGGAACTGGTACCCATCCGCCTCCTCAAGCTCCTCCACCCCCTTCAACATGGCGACCAGCGCCGGGACGGCGTCCAGCGCCGCCGGGCCTGCCTGGGACAACGCCCCGATCGCCGTGAGCCGCACCTCGAAGGGTCTGTCGTTCGGATCACCATCCCCCCGGCTCTTGCATGACAGGTTGGCGACCAGGGCAGGCACAGCCCCCGCAGCCTCTTCCTTCATGTCGCGCAGGGCGTGCGTGGTCGCGATGCGCGCCCGGTGGTCCTTGTGCCCCAGGAGCCCCACCAGGGCGGGCACAGCGCGCGCCCCCATCCGGCCCAGCGCCATCGCAGCCTTCCATCGCACCTTGTCATCCGGCCCGGCGAGATCCTGCAGAAGTTGATCCGGCACGTTCGCGTCTGTCACGGTGAATTCTCCACGATACGAATTGGCGCAAACCGCCCATAATCAGGCGATCTATCGTTCAGATGTAGGGGCAACCCTTGCGGTTGCCCTCGGTCTCATGAACCTGGCCAGGTGCAGCCGCACGGACACAATAGAAACGGGCATTCCCTACCTGAGCCTCAGGCAAAGAATGCCCGTCTTATTTCCAAATACGCCCTCCTCCCCCTCTCCCTCTGGGAGAGGGGGCCGGGGGGTGAGGTCACTATCTCTAGAACATCACCGACCCGGACATCGTCTGGACTCCGCTGAAGTAGCTCTTGTTGAACTGCTTGTAGGCGTAGTCAAACGAGATCCCGCGACCGCCGGAGGTCTTGAATTTGAGGCCGGCCCCCACGGAGTAGGTCTCCGTGTCGTGTTTGAACCGGTAGCCAACCCGCAGCGCCACGCCGAACGGAGACTTGGGGGCCGCGTAGAGGTACTCCACGGCCGTCAGAATCCGCTCGCTGAAATCCAGCGGCTTCTCCACGTCCATCATGAACCCCAGCTTCTGCTTCTCGCTCTTGTGATTGCCCAGCGTCAGCAGATCGGCGCTGAAGGCAAAGGCCACCCGCCGGGGAAGCTCGAAGTTCTCCCCCTGGTAGTTCACCGTCTTGGCGAAGTTGTTCACGTTCACCCCGAGCGTCACGGTGCGGAACCCGGTGTTGAAGTAGGTCCCCAGGTCGAACGCCACCTTGGAGTCCTTGTTTCCGACGACCACCGGCTGGTTGAGAGGGTTCAGGATGTTGGACTGCCCCAGGTCCTGGTGCGCATACTTCAGGGCCCCGCCGACGGAGAACCGGTCCGTGACCTTCCGGGCGTAGGCGAACGTCGCGTAATACTCCTTCGGCTTGAAGGTGTTCGTGTCCTGGAACCCGTCCGGTGCCTTGGTGTTGATCCTGGTGCCCTGGATGGTCCCGTTGTCCACCGTCATCAGTCCGAACCCGAAGGCGTTCACCCCGTTCACATTGTAGGCGAACCCTCCGTAGTTGTACTTGATGTCCGCGATCCACTTGCTATAGCCCCCGAACGCCTCCCCGCCCTTGAGGAACCCCAGACCCGCCGGGTTCCAGAACACCGAGTGGGCGTCCCCCGGCACCGTGCTGACGGCCCCGGCCAGGGACGCGGACCGCGCCCCGATGGGATAGTCCAGGAACTTGAACCCCGCCTGGGCCACCTTGACCAGAATGGGCTCGGGATACTGCTCAAACCCGACCCCCGGCAGGACCGGGTCCCGTTGCCTGGGGATGTCCGCCGCATAAGCAGCGCCGATACCCGCCAGCAGCAGGCCGAGCGCCGTGAAAAGCAATACTTTGCGCATTATTTGGCTCCTTATAAGGCTGGTGCTCAACCCTCACCCCGTCAGGCTGCACAGGGGTGAGGGCCGTCACCATTCACCTTTTCATTAACGCAGGATGACCAGCTTCAGAAGCTTGGTCTCGCTCGGCGCGGCGTCGTTCCGGATGTGGCACAGGTAGATGCCCGACACGGGCCGCTGGTTGTTGTCCGTCACAAGGTACCACCCCCGGTCCCCCGTCCCGGAAGTATGCACCACACTGGCCACCAGGTCCCCGGTCGTCGTGAAGATGTTGATCGTACACTTGCCCGGGATGTTCACGAATTGCACCTGGTTCTGGTTGAGGGCCCCGCCCGTGTAGTTGAACCCGCCGTCCTTCTCCTGCCCGCCCCGACGGCTGATGGGGTTGGGCACGATGCGCACCTTGTCCCGCCAGTCCGCGCCCGACGGCACCCGCGTGGGGATGACCGGGTTGGTGTTCTGCGCCATCATCCACGCCCCCTCCCGGCCCTGCGCGTCCACCGCGGTCACGGAGTAATAGTAGAACACCCCTCGGTCCAGGCCGGTGTCCGTGAAGGTCGTGCCGGTCAAACCCGTTGCCGCTGCGATCGGCCGGGGCTGCTTGTTGGCGTTCCCGACCTGCCGGTAGACGTTGTACTTGGCCGCGCCCGGCACCGCACTCCAGGTGAGGATCGCGCTCCCCGGTCCGCCCGTGTAGGACACCGTCGTGGGCCAGCCCACGAACGCCGGATAGCTCGGCCCGAAACGGCCCGCCGCCAGCCCGGCCGCCCAGACCTGCTTCACGATCCCGACCTGTTTGTAGAGCGAGTCGATCGCGCTGTTGATGAACGCGTGCTTGTCGCTCTCCGTGAACGTCTTGCCCGCGTTCGCCGTGAACGTGTTCTTCCAGTAGGCATAGGTCTGGAGATAGTCCCAGCCCGTCAGCAGGTCGGAAAGCTGGTCCAGTTCCGCCCGCGTCAGCCACTTCTTCTTCGCGTAGAACTGCCCCATGATCTGGTTGAGGGCCCGGTCCGGGACGCCCCCCACGAACGCGTAGGCGATGTGGAGATGCTTGCCGAACGGCACGTCCCACGGCCCGAACGTGATCGCGGCGCCGAGCGACTTGTCTGCTGCCCCGCTGTTGGGCTTGTTGTAGTCCAGCGTGGCATGGTCCAGGCCCGCCTGCCACTTCCCGGCCTTGAAGTCGAACTTCCCGGCGTTCGCCGGCCGGTCCATCCAGTTGAGGGGCTTCCCGATGCGCGCCGACCGCGCCCCCAGCCCCTGCCCGGTCAGGTGGTTGTAGACCACCTGCGGGTCCAGGGAGGGAGGCACCTCCTCGCCGATGCGCGCCTGGAACGGCTGCTCCCTGTCCGTCCCGACCACCGCCGGGTCCGTCAGGGCGTTGACGCCCAGGTTCCTGGCGTTGGCCAGCGTGGGCGCGTCCACCGTGGGTGAGGCCGAATTGTCCACCGGCGCCGCATCCACGTGCAGGTACACGACCGCCGCCGTGCCCACGGTCAGGAATTCGCCCGGCATCTCGTCCTTGAGGACGTTGGCGTTCCACGCCGCGAAGGTCGGCCCGAGGGCGAACACGGGGTCGCCCCGGTTGAACGAGATGTCCTTCCGGATGGTGGACGATGCCTCCCCGTCCGTCTGGTAGAACATCTTGTTGACGTCGTCGTAGATGTAGAGCCGCCTCCCCCTCACCTCATCGCCGCCGAGGGAGGGCTCCCCGAAGACCCCGGCGCCATAGGTGTCGGACGCGTGGCCGGGGATGGCGATGCTCCCGGCGTTCGAGAAGATGAACCCCTTCAGCGTCGGCTTCTCCGCCGCGATCTCCGTTGGGATGGCGGTCGCCCAGTGGTCCTTGCCCGCCGTCCCCGGCGCGTAGTAGCCCGTCTGTCCAGACGCCAGCAGCACCCGGCCGGTGTGGTTTAAATCGTAGGTGACGATGCTGTGGCCGTTGTAAGGATAGGTCCCAGACCCGTAGAGCCAGGCCGTCACCTCCATGCCCGCGCCCGGGTAGACCGTCTTGGTGGTGACCGCCTGGTCCGACCAGATGTTCGCGTCCACCTTCTCCCCGTCCGAGGCGAAGAACTCCATGTCCGGCCCCTTGGGGGTATACGTCCCCTTGATCCGGACCGTGTTGTCCTTCCCCTCCACGGTGATGGTGTTGGCCGCCTGCTTCCAGAACTTGACAGGCGACGCAAACGCCGAGGGGTTGGACGGGAGCATGAAGCCCGGCCCGTTCTCCGTGGACAGGCCCGTGTACCCGGTGATGAACGGCGCGGTCTTCCCCGCAAAAGACGAACCGAGCGGCCACGCGTTCGGGTAGCGGTACTCCGATGCCCCGAGCACCATGCCATAGCCGAACATGATCTGCATGAAGTAGCTCGCGTACGTGGAGCCCTGGCCCAGCCGCAGGACGTCCGGGAACGGCATGTTGTCCCTGTAAAAATAGTTGCCCGAGGAGGCGCCGCTGACACTCAGGTTCCCGCCCATCCAGGACGACCCGACGGCCTTGATCGACCTCGGCGCGCCGATCTGCGCCCCGGATATTGCCGGGAGTGCCACGAGGGACACCAACAACAACATAAGAATCCATCTGCGCATGAAAAACTTCCTCCGTGATGAAGGGTCGGGGAAAGACGGGGATGAGGATTGAGGAATGGGGGATGAGGGAAAACCCTCGCCCCTCATTCCTCGCCCCTCACCCCTGCTTTTGCTTTTCCTGATCCCCGCTTTTCTCCTACATATCAAACCGGACGCCGAAGTACATCCGGCGCTTGTTGGTGTACCTGCCCCACCAGTAGATGGGCATGAACTTGTTGAAGTCCGCGCTGCCCGGGTCCCCGATCCACTCGCCCGGCGTCATGCCCCGGCGGTCGATCTCCGCCATGTAGGCGTTGAAGTCCTGCACCGTGGTCGTGGCCGCGCCCAGCGGGTAGTTCATGCCGGTCGGGAAGCCGAAGATGTTGCCCGTCCCATTCGGGTAGGCCCAGTCGAACAGGTTGTTCACATCCAGGTAGAACTGCGGCCGCACCCCGCGCACGTGGATCTCCTTGGACACCCGCAGGTTCAGGTAGCGCTCCGCGATCCACCGCTTGTTCAGCTTGCCCACCAGCAGCGGGTCATTGTTCGGGTTGAAGTTGAACCCCGCCCCCCGCTTCCGGAAGTAGTAGAGGTCCATCTCCCAGCCGCCCTTGACGGGGTTCTTGCTCAACTCCGCCGGAGAATGGACATTCACATTCATCCGGAGGATCGGGCGTGCCTCAGATTCCGCCGCCTTCGTCGCCGTGTTGGCCGTGAAGATCTTGTTATACGTGGGCTCGTTCGCGTCGAAGCTCAACGTCTGCCAGGTCGCGTTGTCCGGCCGCTGGAGGTTGAAGTCGTAGCCCACGTAGCCCGACCAGTACTTGCCCCGCGCCTTCTGCACGGACATCTCCACCCCCCGGATATCCCGCATCAACTGGGACTGGCCGGGCTGCCAGGAAGGCCCGCCCGAAAGCCCCTGTCCGAAGGCGTACCAATACGTGAACTGATCCCGGTTGCTGTCCTTGAAGTAGACGTCCCCGCTCAGCTTGAATGCGTAGGGCTTGTTCGCGAAGAACCCCTGCTCGTAGCCCAGTTCGTACTGGATCGTCCGGAGGGCGTCTGCGTAGGGGTTGCCGTTGTACGTGGGCCTCTGCAGGTCCGAGATGTAGAGTTCGTACATCTCCCGCATGCTCGGCGGGCGGTAGAAGTAGCCGTAGTTGAAGTAGAGCTTCGCCGTCTCCGTGATCGGGTAGGACATACCCAGCCGGGGCGCGAAGTAGAACTTCATGGGCGGCCGTACCGTCTTCGCCGCCTTGTCGTACGTGTAGAGCTCCGGGTCGTAGCCCCCCTTTACCGGGTTCAGCCAGATCCAGGCCGCATTCGGGTCGGTCGGCCTCCAGGCGTGGAAGTCGTAGTGCTTGTCGTAGCGGTCCCACTCTATACGGGCCCCGGCGTTCACGATCAGTTGCCGGTACTCCATCTTGTCCTGCGCGTAGAACGACCCGCTCCACTGCCTCCGGTTGGCCACCGTCAGCATCTCGTGCCCTAAGATCGTGCCCGACGCCTGGAACATGTCCGCCACCTGCAGCGACGTGCCCAGCTTCACCTGATGGTTGCGCAAGAGTTGCGTGGTCAGGCTGGTGTTGAAGTCCACCTGGTTGGAGTGGGAGGAGTCCTGGTTGCGCCCCCCCTGCCCCAGATCCCCCACGCCCACGAGCAGGTCCGGGTTCGCCTCGGGGTAGACCCATCCGTTCGGGTCGTTCCCGATAACCACCGCGCCCTTGGCCTGGGCCGCTGCCGCCCACGCCTTGCGCGCGTCGTTGTCCGCGTAGATCGGGCTCAGGCTATTTATCGTGTTCCGTGCCACAGCGAGCCGGGAGGTGGGCGCCCCCTTGGCGATCTCAGGCGATAATTCAATCTTTCCATCCGGGAACACCGCCACCACCAGCCGGTTGTCCACGATGGGCTGGAACCTCGCCTTGATCTGGAAGCGCTGTCGGGTGAAGGACGCCTCGTAGAATGACTTGGGGCTGAGCACCTGCCGCCACGTCGCCCCCAACTGCCACTGGGTCAACCGCGACATGTTCGTGCTCATCTTGTTCCGCCAGGACGTGCTGGGCGGGTCCCCCGAGCCGCCCCCCACGCCGTTGGCGTTCCCGCCGATGGAGTTTCCGGCGTCTGTACCGCGACCGAACCCCGTGCCGTCGCTGACCGCACTGAGGCCCATCAGCGTCAGCTTCGTGCTCGTCGTGGGCGTGAACATCAGCTTCCCCTGATGGATGGTCTGGAGGAAGCTCGGCTGCGCCGCGTTGTAGATCGGCGTGCGCTCCCGCCGGATCGAGTAGGTCGCGGCCACCTTGTCCTTGATCAGCGGCCCGCCCACCGTCGCGTCGTAGGAGTAGCCGTAGTCCCCATCCTTCCCGATCATGTTCAACAGGCCCTGCGGGTCCTTCTGCGACAGCGTCGTCCCGTCGACCAGCAGGACCGTCCCGTCTTCCTTCACCCGGCGGTGCTGGTAGAGCCAGATGCCCCGCCCCTGCTCCGCCGTGGTCACGGTCTGGCCCAGGTAGACGTTCTGCTTGGCAGCCGAGGTCCGGGCCAGCCACGCCTTCCACCCCTCAAAGTCCTGCCGGCCGTCCTGGTTCGTGTCCCCGGACGGGTCCATGCTCAGCCACCGCTTCGCGTTCCAGTAGTTTTCCGAGAACGGGTTGTCCCCGTAGAAGTGGTTGCCCGCCGTGATGTACCGGGCCTCCCCGCTCACCAGCCACCGGGACGGCTCCTTGCTCACGATGTTCACCACCCCGGCCCGCACATTCCCGTACTCCGGCGCGAACCCCCCCGTCAGCACCTGGATCTCCTGCACCGACGAGGTCGGGTAGGAGCTGAACGTGCGCGTGTCAAACCGCTGCTGGAACCGGAGCCCATCCTGGATGAAGGCGATATCCCGGTCACTGTTCCCCCGGATGACCACGCCCCAGCCGTCCCGGTCCGTGCCCACCTGTGTCATGATCGCGTGCTGGATGCGCGCCGACCCCGTGGGGATGGCCTTCACCAGCTTGCTGTCCATGATCTGCTGCGTGAAGGAGACCTCCTTCTCCACCAGCGGCCGTTGCGCCGACACCTCCACGGCCCCCATCTGGATGGCCTCCACGGACATCACCACGTTGGCCGTCGTCGTCCGGTCCACCGAGGCCAGCACAGGGATCTCCTGCGCCGCGTAGCCCACGATGGTGACCTTCAGCTTGTAGTCCCCGGGCGAAACCCCCAGGATGACATACTCCCCCCTCGCGTCCGTGACTGCGCCCATCTTCGTCCCAACGATGGATACGCTCACCCCCGGCAGCGCCTCCTTCGTCTTGGCATCGGTCACACGCCCTGTGATCTTGCCCGTGGTCGTCTGCGCCAGCACCGCCGATGCGCCAAAACTCAGCAGCAACAGGACGGCGAGCATGACGACGCACTTTCCGAATCGGTCTCTCTCAGAGTACATAAAGATATGGATACTCCGCTTGATGATTAAGATGTCTGCGGATCCCCCGCCCTCTCCTCCTCCTATTCCCCCTCAGGAGATGCCCTCATCTCCCTTCAAAACCCTGGATGCGCGGCCAACCTCCTTTCTGGATTGAGCGTTTGAAGGTCTGGTTGAGCGTTTGAGATCTTGTAGATGGGTGTCTGTCTGGCCATTCGGCCCGATGAACGTCTGTATCCCTCCGTCCTCCCCCCCGTCGGAAAGGTAGACTGACAGGTGCGTGTACATCAACTCCTGCGCCCGGCGCACGTCCTTCCGCCGGAGTGCGTCGCAGATCGCCTGATGATCCCGGTTCGCCCGTTCCTTCGAAGTATCCTCCGAGGCGTACAGGGCGCGCCGGACGTCCACGAAGAATTCCTTGATCATCCCCGCAAAGTCCGTCAAAAGCCGGTTCTGGGACGCCTCGAACAGCGCCTGGTGGAAGGTGATGTCCCCCGCCACGTAGGTCGCCCGGTCCTGCTGTTCAGCCCCCCGCTTGAGGAGGTCCACGGCCTGCTGCAACCGCCGAAAATCCTCCTCCGTCGCCCGTTCGGCCACCAGGGGGAGGATGTTCACCTCCAGAAAAAGCCGGGTCTCTGCCAGTTCCCGAAAATCCATCCCCTCGGTCTGAACGTGAAACGAAAACTGCCGCGCCAGCTCGAGCAGATTCAGCACGCCCACCGCGTGCCCGCTCCCCTTGCGAGAGGTCAAAATCCCCACCATCTGCAGCCCCTTCAACGCCTCCCGCACCGTGGGCCGGCTCACCCCCAGTTGCTGCGCAAACTCCACCTCCGTCGGCAGGGCGTCCCCTTTCTTCAAGCTGTGGTCCAGGATGTATCGCTTGATCTCCTCGGCCACCTGCCGGTAGAGGCGCTGCCTCTCGATGGGCGCTAATGTCAACGCACGGACTCCTCACCAGGGTCTGCGCGACAGGTCTGTCATTCTGTCTTATAAAACTACAGCCTAATATATAAAAAAATAAGAGTTTCGTGTCAAGTCATTTTTAAATGCCCGGTCCATCCGGGGAGAATAGGCTGAAAACGAACGGGCTGAAGCCATCCGGGCGCGATGAATCGCGCCCCTCCATTCTACACCTCTTCGCACCCCTTGGCGTCCTTGGCGACTTGGCGGTTCCCTTATCGCTCCCGCACCCGCTCCACGCCCAGCGCCTCCAGCCGAGCGGCCATCTTCTCGCGGGCAGGGCCCCCCTTCGCCATCATCTCCCGGCTGTAGATGAACGCCTGCCGCTCGCCCAGACTGGCCTGAACCGTGGCCCGCAGGTCGGACAGGGCCAGCAGGTCGTCCTGGGGATCGGGCATGTAGCTGATGAACATCGCCCGCCTCGGCCGGCCATCCTTCCGCTTGAAGGCGGAGTGCCACAGGCGCGTGTCCCACAGCACCACGTCTCCGGGCCGGGTGTTCAGGGGGAGCATCCCCGGAACCGTCTCCGGGTCCAGCCGCAGGCGCGGACGACTCGTGGCCGTGGCCCAGTAGCCGTGGGCCTGAAAGATGGCCGCGCAGAAGTCCGGATGGTGGCTTCCGGGGATGACGTTCAGCGCCCCGCTGTCCCGGTCCTGCTCATCCAGATAGATCGAGGTCTTGACCCCCACCGCCCTCCGCCCCGGCTGGCCATCGCTGTGCCAGGGCGTGTCGTCCCGGTTCGCCCACAGATCGCTGCCGGTGACGTAGAGGCACTCGGTCCCGTAGATGTCGCGCATGGCCTCCATGATGCGGGGATGCTCGATCAGGGCGGCAAAGCGGTCGTCCGCCTGGACGAAGGGGTTCATCACCTGCGTGTCGTTGTTTCCGAAATAGTTGTAGAGCGGGGCGTCCGGGATCACCCGTTCATATGCCTCCTGCAGACCCTCTACCTCTTCCCCGCTCAGACACCCTTTCAGGACGACGAACCCGAACGCCCGGAACTGACCGACCTCTATCTCAGACAACATGACACACCCTCCTTCATCCTTATCAGCGTATCGCCAGCCTCACATATCCGATCCCCCGGCCCGCCGGCTGGATGCACCAGAAGGCCACCAGCAGCGAGCCGTCCGGCAGGGGCGTGACCGAGGGTTCCCCGAACGAGAAGTCCTGCCACTGCGTGTGGTCCCCGGAGGTGCCCCCCTGCGTGCGGGTCTGGGCGCTCCAGACCAGGTCGTCCAGCTCAATCCCGAAGTCCGACTCCGTCGGACGGCACACGGCCAGCCGGACCCCGGGCTCCCCGTACTTGCGCTGGTTGTAAATGAACAGCGCCCGGCCGTCTGGCAGCGCCCCCAACCCGGTGGACTGGCCCATGGTCCCGGTGGATCGGGTCGGGCTCCAGGTCCTCCCCCCGTCCCGCGACAGCGCGTAGGCGTTCGGATAGTCCGTCTTATCGCTCAGGTCCAGGTGCCACCCGGTCCCCAGCAGCCGCCCGTCGGCCAGCTCGATCACCCATGCCTCAGCCCCGCCCGAATCCGGCTCCTCGAACCGGAGCATCGAGCCATACCCCCAGGTCCTGCCCCGATCCTCGCTCCGCACGAAGACGACCTGGTTGCGGTCCACATGAACAGCCGGATCGAACGTGTTGTAAGGGGCATAACAGCCCACCCAGGCCCCTTTCCGTGTGACGCAGAGCGCCCCCGGCACCTCCGCAGAGCCGGGGATCGGCAGCGGGACAGGCGTCGGCTCCGCCCAGGTCCGCCCCCCGTCCGACGAGATGGACCAGATCAACTCATTCTGCTTGATGCCCTGCGTGGCGTCCGACCAGAACGACTCGCCGGGGACGTCGATGGGCGTCCGCTGGCCGAACAGCATCAGCGCCCCCTCCGGAGATCGACTCACCGCCCCCGTGATGGAGTACGCCGCCTGAAACTCCGGCCAGATCAGGCCCTGCTCCTCCCACGTCCTCCCCCCATCCCGCGACCTGGAGAGCATCGGCTTGAAGTCATTCCCTCCCAGCGCCGCCTGCGTCACGCACGAGCAGGCGACCTCTCCGGAGTCTGTGACCGCGCAGCGCGGCGTGGCCGCCACAGCCGTCGGACCGCTCTCAGGCCGCCGGTTGATGAACCCTTCTTCCAGACGCTCAAATCGCATGGCCCCTGCTCCTTTTCATGTCGCCTGCCTTATAGCGAGGTTATGTGTCGTAGCCCTCCGGAATTCCCAGGCTGATTTCTCTGTAGAGAGGCGGTCCGGACAGCGTCGGGGCCGGCTTCCTGGGGCGAGCCTCCAGACGCCTCTCCGCCTCCTCCAGCGCCTTCGGGTCCCTGGCCCGGGCGCGCGCAGCCGCCCCCTTGAGCACGGCGATATGGCCGTTGCGAAGGCCGGAGAAGAGGGAGTCGCTCTGCATCTCCACGAGGCCCCGCGCGTGCTCCCAATAGTCGAGCACCTCCTTTTCGCACCAGGCGGCGTAGATCGGATCACCCGTCATCTCATAGGCCAGGGCGCAGGCGATGCCCGTCTTCCCGCCGTACAGGCCGTCGAGACAGTAATTGGCCTCTGCCAGGACCATCTCCCGAAACAGCGGACTGCCGAAGTGGCGCAGGCCCTCGTAGAGGAGCGGATAGGGCTGCTGGCCGAAATAATTGAGGGCCCCATCCAGAAGCTCCACCACCGCCTCATCGCCCCGCTCCCCCCGCGTAAAGACACTCGCCGGGAACACCCCGGGGCTCAACTGAGTCCTCAGGACCCAGTTCAACGTCCGGCGGGCCAGGTCCCCGTACTTCGGCGACCAGGTGGCGACGTAGGCCTCCACGACGCACTGGAGAGGCGCCACCAGCTCCCGGTCCCCCCGGCTATCCCTGCAGGAGACAATCCCCGCCGGCTCCTGCGTCCTCACCACCCGGTCCGCCACTTCCATGGCGATGTCGTACATCCTCCGGTCACCGGTCAGGTAGTAGTGCAGGAAGAGCGTGGTGTTCAGGGTGTGGGAGGGGCTGTGATCGCCGGACCAGAGGTGGGCGTTGTGGTAGTGGATCAGCCCCACCATATCCGGGTCATCCGGATACGCGTGGCAGACCCCCACATCCCCCATGGATCGGCTCCAGCCGCTGGCCGTCAGGAAGAAGTCCCGCCTCCCGGTACGCAGAAACTGCGTCCACATCCCCCAGCACGGGTCGTCCGCCTCGTTGTGGTAGATCCCCACGTGCCGCAGCCCCTTCACAGGGTCGTCGGAATAGTGCAGATAGTAGGCCAGGCCAGGCCCCCTGCTGTGGGAGGCGCACATGTTCCCGAACGGCCAGAACCCCCACCGCCGCCCCAGGCGGATCGGCTCCACGGCCACCCGCTCCACGATCTCATCCAGAAGGCGATCGATCTCGGTGAAGTGCGGATCAGAACCCCCGTGTACATCCCGCGTCGCCCGCGTGTCCCACATATATGCGGGATCGGCCGGCGCGATCACCGGATGCTGGACGCAGACCCCCAGCTTCTCCGCTTCCTCGTCCGAAATCGGATCAGCCGAAAACCGCATCCAGAACTCGTGCGTCCTGGCCGCGCCCGTCCCGTCGCTCGTCCCCGTGTCATTGTGGCTCGCGGGTCGATCCGGCGCATACTTCTCCACCATCTCTTCCACCCACCGCACGTCTTCGGCCGTCCTGACGTCAAAGCTCTTCAGGTTGAGGGGCGCCGTCGGGCGCCTCTCCAGAATCGCCTTCACCGCGGCCTCATCGCGGGATGACGCCAGCGCCGGCAGGTCCCCCCAGAGACCGTTGAAGAAGGCGCAGTCCTCCTTGTAGGGCGTCGAATACACCAGCGGCTTCCCACACTCCGAAGGCCAGAACTGAACATCCATCCCTTCCCCGCTCAACCGATACCCCTTCGGATACTGCTGCCAGAAGTCCCGCACCGCCACAAACGCCGACCCCTTCCGTCCGCACAGGCTCGCCCAGCCCCGCGTCTGTTCCCCCTGACCATACGCCTCCCCATCCCGAACCACCCGATACGAAAGGTCCGAGTCCTGCAAAAAGTGCGCCTCCTCAAACCGCTCCGCCCGGTGCGACTCCTCCTGGCCCCCAGAACTCATCCGCAACCCATCCCCCAGGTCCAGAGGAAACCGCATCCCCACCTCCGAAAACGCCAAAACCTCCGGCTCCTGATCGAACACGAACGTGTGGAACAGCCGGACATCGCTCCTGCCCGCATACAGATGGACTCGCAGCGTGAACGGACACAGATGGACCCCGTTCTCCGTGGCGTGATACCCCTGGATGCACACGCACACCCGAAGCGGACCCTCCTCCTCCACCTTCACACGGGGCGTGGGCGCGGCCGTGCAACTGTCATACACCTGTCCCAGCGTGTCCACCAGATACAGATACGGCCCCGGCCCCCCCCGAAACACATCGTGCCCCCCCTCCTCCCCCTGCACCCAGCACCCGACCAGAAAGTCCCGCGCCCACTGAGATGACGCCACGGGAGGTCGCGCCTTCCTGGTCGGAACCCGGAAGTCCAGCCGCAGCGTCCCTGTGTCCACCCGAATCCGCTCGTCGCTCCGCTCTACACGAATCCCAGCCTCCGGCTCCACCCACTCCACCCCGGGTCCATACTCCAGAAAGAACTGTTCTGTCTGGTCAGCCCTCAGGTCCGCCTGAAAGTCCACCAGCAGCCACTTGACGTACTTGAGGTCCTTGTTCCAGGTGGCCATGCACGAGGACTGCGTCGGCAGCGCCTTCCCCGACCCATCCACCACCCGAACCGGCGCTCCTTTTTCCAGATCCCCGTCCGCAAAAGGCACCCCCTGCGTGATCGGCCACCCCTTCCGCTCCACGCCGCCCGTGTTCTCCACCGTCAATGAAATGCGCTTGATGGTCCCGGACATCTTCAGCTCCTTTTCACCCGTCCGTCAGCGGCCGGCGTCGCCCGTCCAGAAGGAAAAAAGAATCGCATCCCGCAGCCGCAGTTCCAGCCGCACCTCCGCTCCGGAGGGCAGACGCTCCCGCCCCCTCCATCGCAGGACCTGGTCGATCCCGTCCCACCGCGCCGGAGCGCAGTCCTCGTGCGCGTACCCCGGGAGGGGCTTTCGATCTTCCCCCAGGACCGCTGCGGAGACCTCCCCTCCCACTGCGCTGGCGTTGAGATGCAGCTCCTCCTCCCCCGTCGAGAAGGGATGCGTGACGAACACCCCCTCGTGCCAGGGAGGCTGGAGGTAAGCGAACCCGTCCCGCCGCAGCGTCGCCAGGCCCAGCGCGGTCGGCGGGGCCGACGCGGGGCCCCCGCCCCCGTGAGACCTGGGCGTTCCTGTGTAATAGAAAAGGATGCGATCCTCCAGCATCACGACATTCGGCCCTGCGCCGACACAACCTGCGTCCCACGCCCCCGGCGGACCCGACGGCAGGAACAGGCCGTTCCCCGCCGGCCGCCAGTGAACCGAATCGTCGCTATAAACCAGTTGCTCTTCGAGATACCCGTAATTGGGGGCATAGCGGTGATACACCAGCAACAGCCCCAGGTAGGCCCCCTCGTAAGGAAACGCGGTCATGCTGTAATACTGGTCCCCGGGGCTCGTCCACGCCCCCGGCGCGATGACCAGCTCCGGCTCGGTCCACCGGATGAAGTCCTCGCTCTCCACCCGGCCCACGCACCGGAGGTGGTCCGGCGTGATCCTGTCCCCGTGCCGGTAATACAGACGCCCCTCCCCGTCGATGCGGAGCCGGACGAAGCAGACGTAGCGCCCCGTCCGGGGATCGCGAAAGACGCAGTGCCGGGCGTCGCTCAGGATGGGGAGCACCGGGTTGTTCGCATAGGGCGTCCAGCGAACGCCGTCCGGGGAGAACGCGACGCGGCAGTCGCTGGCCGTCTTGGCCCCGGTGTCGGGCCGCCACGCCTGCGTGCAGTAGAACATCTTGTACCGGCGCTCCGGGTCGGGGTCGTCGTCCTCGCGGAGGATGCCCGGCGAGGAGACCCCCTTCCCTTCAGAGGCGTAGATCAGGTTATTCCGGCGCGATCCCCGGTGTTCGACCAGCCCCAGCTCCGGCCGCTCCCAGGACAGGCCGTCCTTAGACGTGGCGTAGGCCAGCGGCTGCGCGCACACACCCCCGACCGGCGGATCGGCGGTGACCATGTACCACATCCGGAAACCGTCCGTCTCCACGTCTCGCATCACACTGGCGCAGGTGCCCGCGCCCCCGGCCTCCAGAGGCGTCTCAGGCCCCATGATCGGGTTCTCCAGGTGCTTCACGGGCTGCCCCCACATCCGCCGCACCCCCCGCAGTTCCCCCAGCCGGTCCAGATCCCCGTGAAAGCAGACCCGACGGCCCAAAGAATAAGGTTCCAGCATCTCCCCTCCTCCCTTCGTCAAGCGGCCTCGATTCCTGAGAAGATCGATCCCCCCGCAAGCCTTCGCATCCACCCATCCGCACCCGCCGGGAGGGCCACCGTCAGGCCGGCCCCAGCATCGTCCCCTGCAGGCTGAAGTAGAAGTCCCAGTCCACCGGATGCCCCGCCCGGCCCGTCCCCCGGTCGATGACCTGACTGACCACGTAGTACCGTCCGTCCCCCATCGGGACCATCGACGGCTCGTCCGCCGGGATGGCCTCCGTCACATCGTCCATCGGCGGGATCTCCACGTCCCGCCGCCACGTCTCCCCCGCGTCGTCGCTCACGAACAGGACATTGAACGTCCGCCGGTCCCGCTTCCGGTAGATCTCGCTCCCCTTGGCGTTCCCCTCGCACCCCACGGCCATCAGCACCCGACCCTCCGGCGTCTCCCACAGGTCCGGCATCTTCCCCTGCACCCCCACCGTCGGCCTGGCCTTCGTCCAGGTCTCCCCCCCGTCCGTCGACCGGATCATCCCGAACGTCCGGCCCGGCTGCACGCCCGGCATCCCCCGGAGGATCGCCAGCAGCGCCCCGTCCCGCAGTTCCAGCAGGTTCATCTCCGAACTCCAGCCCGCGTCGATCCCCTCGAACGGCCCCCACGTCCACCCCCCGTTCCGGGACCGGAAGAACCCCGACATCTGACGCCTGGGGTCCCCCCCTGGAAAGTGGGTGTAGGCCGGGAGCAGCAGGTCCCCGGACCGCAGCTCGATCACCCTGCCGAACCGCATCATCCCGCCCCCCTCCGGCGCCCCCCCCACGGACACGTTCATCCACGTCTGCCCGTGATCCCCGGACCGCAGGCAGTGAACGTGACGGACGTTTCGGGCGCAGTCCCCCAGGTCGTACATCCCGATCACCTCCGCCTCCCCGCCCCCTCCCGGCCCCGGCGGGTCGTCCCGCTTGGGCACGATGTTGTAGCCCGCCGGGAGCAGGATCGTCCCATCCCGCATCGTCATCATCCCCACGCACGTGTTGATCGTGACGCGCGGGTCCGGAGACCGCCAGATCGTCTCCGGACCGCTCCAGGTCCACCCCCCGTCGCCCGACCGGACCACCTGCAACTCCCCCCCGCGCGGGAACGGCTCCCACCGCGTCGAGAACGCGCAGATCAGCCCCCCCACCGCCGACCGGGTCACCGCCGGCATGCACGCGGGCGACCCCGCCACCGAAACGTTGAATTCCACCCTGTAGTCCATCGCTCTACCTTTCTTGGGGTCCTCCCGTGAGACTACGCGGAATGCACCGATATCTTCCGGTCCTCCAGGGGGAGATTCACACGGACCCCGCCCCGGCGCTGGGACACCACCATGCCAAACAGGATCTCCATGCCCCGTCGGGCGATCTCCACGTTGCTCCGTCCGGGCCTCCCCGTCTCGATCGACCGGATCAGATCCCGGATGATGGCGACGGTCCCGCTGTGCCCTTTCCAGGCCGGAAACGAGACATCTTCCCAGACCCAGTCCCCCGACCAGGGGGTCCCGACCAGCCGCCGCATCCGATACCCCGAAGAGTCCCCCCAGCCCCGGAGGATCCCCCGCTCACAGGTGACCTCCATCTCCCCGTCGCACAGGTCCGTGAAGACCATGCGCGTGCCGTTATCAAACCCCACGGTCGCCGAGACGATCACCGGGTCCTGTTCCACCCGCAGGCCGCCATCCGCCCCCTCCGTTGCCTTTATATCCCCCCCGCCGTGATCGTTCAGCTCCGCCTGCACCCACGCCGGCTCCGGGTCTCCCAGCATATACATGAGGACATCGACGAAATGAGAGCCCCCGTGCAGGACGTGGCAGGAGGTCCGCTTCGCGTTGGTCGCCGCATAGACCACGGCCCTGGGGGGACCGAGCTGACCGGATTCGATGACCCGCCGGGCTGTCTCGAACCCCGCCCAGTACCGGCGCATGGCCCCGTAGGCCAGATGCGTCCCGTTGCGTCGGCACGTCTCCACGACGGTATCCAGTTCCTGCACGGAGGCGCACAGCGGCTTCTCGGCATAGATGCCGCGCACCCCGTGGTCCGAGGCGAACAGGATCGGCTCGGACCGCCGGGAGGACCCCGTCGTCACGCTGACGATGTCCAGGCCCTCTTTGAGAATCATGTCGCGAAAGTCGGTGTACCTTTGCGGAACCCCGAACCGGTCGCACCACCGGTTCAGCTTCTCCCCATCCACATCCGCCGCAGCCACGACCTGCGTCTCGGGGACCGCGGCATAACCGTTCACGTGGCCGTACGGCAGGACGAAGTCTGGAAGGGACCAGTCCGTGACTTCGTCATCGATCGTCCCCCCCATCCGCCCGCATCCGATGATACCCACTCTGTAAATCATGCTCCTCCTCATCCGGATATTAAGAGTGTCTAACAAAAAGAGACATTTCACCACAGAGGGCACAGAGACCACAGAGAAAGGCAGGAGATGATTGAATCTTCAGATTCTCTCCGTGCTCTCCGTGTTCTCTGTGGTGCATTTTTTATAGGTTCTAAACAACTCATCGTTTTCTCAGACCCGGCCCGTCAGGATCGCCAGGATCGACCCGGCGCTCGCGATGACGGCCTGCCCCAGGATCATCCCCAGAAAGAACGGCCGCGTCCGCCCGTAGAGCGACGGCCCCCCGTACTTCAACACATTCCGCTTGATCAGCCAGGCCAGGAAGATGTTCATCCACCAGGCCGGGATCGTGCTGATGGGATACCCGATCGGGGCAATCGGCCACCAGTAAAATCGCTGCCGCGCCAGGATCAGCAGGGCCATCACAACCGCCCCGACGCCCGACCAGAGCAGACGGATGGGCTGCCCCCCGGAGGGGGACACGATGGCCGACCCGTAGTAGTGGAGGTAATAGTTCAGCCCCGTGATCACATACCCGCTGCTGGCAAACCCGTAGGCCCCCAGCTTATAGGCGAAGTGCAGCATCGTCACGACCGCCGTGACGCCCCCGGCGAACAGCGCCAGGAGGGAGGCATAGAAAAGGGGCCGGGGCCGCAGGACGCGCCGGTGCGTCAGCTTCAACCCGGTGGAGGCGCTGGCCATCACGTGCGGCCCGTCCCGCGTGGGATAGGACCAGGGCTGGGCAAGAAAAAGCCCCGCCACGGTGGTGCCGCCGAGCGCCTGCGTGCCTGCCGAATGGAGCAGGATCTGAGCCGGGGTCAGAGGGGCCTGCATCACCATCCCCGTCTCCGCCAGGATGCGCGTGGCCCCCAGGAACATCACCAGCATCAGCCCCACGAAGATCGGGATGGCCCACAGAGAGACCCCCGTCACCCGGAGCCAGGTGCAGATGAACGCGATGCCCGTCAGCGCCCCGACGACCGCCGTCCGGTAGGAGAGCAACTCATCCCCGTCGTCCACCTCCGGCCCCGCCCCGAACGCCTTCCGGAACACATCCCTCAGGTGATGGCGGGCCTCGTACAGCCCGAACCCCACCAGAACGACCAGCGCCCCTACCCCTTCCTGGTGCAGGTGCGTGTATTCCGCGTAAGGCCCGCCCGGATTTCCCAGAATGGCGCTTCCGGAAGCCACCACCAGGTAGGCCTGGACATAGTAGAGGAAGACGAACAGGAGGATGCTGAAGAGAATGTCCAGGGACACCAGGTAGCTGACGCCCAGGACGAGGAAGTTGGTGTAGAACGGCACCGCGATGGCGTTGCGGTAGAAACGGGCGACCTGGTAAAAACCGAAAACAGGCGCAAAAGGGATGAACCGGTGGAGGATGTCGCACAGCCCGATCAGGGCAGGAACCGCAAATCCACACCAGAAGACCCCGCTGTGAACAAGAGGACCTTCGCCTCCCTCGCCAGCCGTCAGGGAGAGGGGAAGCTGCGCCAGCGGAAATGGCAGCCGCTCCTGCTCCAGCCACCGCTTCCGCAGAATCACCATCAGGGACATCATGGTGAAAGAGAACGTCCCCAGCAGAACCCCCCAGGCGCACAGCGGCCCTGCCCACGCCCCGTAAGGGACCCTTCCATCCCCCAGACCTTCAAAGAACCCCTTGGCGGCGGCGAGATCTTTGAGGA
>SICM01000197.1 GCA_009694805.1 Candidatus Latescibacterota bacterium | reverse complement strand
CCAGTTCGGCTACGCGCCGACGCAACCTGGCGTTCTCGGCCAGTAACTCCTCATAGGTTGGCCGCTGTTCTGTGTGGGTAGGGTCGCTCATAGCATGATGTGAGATCGGCAGATTGCTCGATGTCTTTACCCCGGTAACGTACTACCTGGAGGAGATACTCCCCACCGAGAGTGTGGCTGTGCCGTTATTGGAGAGGGTGATTATCTGCGAGGCAGACGCCCCGACGTTGAGGGTGCCGAATGACAACGAGGTCGGGGACAATGAGATGGTGGGCTGGGCAGACGCGGGGACAGGGAGAAGAAGAAAAAACGCGAGGAGCAGGAAGAGCCCCCTTCTCCATTCCGAGGATCGAATCCCGACGCACGAAGCGCAAACCCGCTTTCCCATCACTATCTCCTGACAGCCCAGTTACCCGACGTACAGTTGCCCGACATATAAAATCTGATCCCTGCGGCTGGTTCCTGACGCAGGAGCAGGGGTTTGTCCTACACGCTTGTAGGTGTTTGTCCTACGCGATAAAATAAAAAAGACCCATCCATTCTGCGCCCCGTGGAGCACCTGGATAGGCTTCTACACAACCTGCCGCCCTGCGTTTGAAATCGCACGGGGCAGCGTCCTTCTCGATGTCTGACTTTGTTCGCAGTTTCACATGAGGGATCCCCTCCCGACTTCTTGAAACTGTCTATAAGATGGCCTTTCTATTGAAGCCAGTCAAGCGAATTGTGGGATAAAATGGGTGCTTGCGATGATGATCTAAATAGAGTAGGCGAAGTTGCCCTTTCCACTCCATCTGGTATTTCAAAGGTATGGTCGCAAGTATTGTAAATAATTGTTTATAGAAGATATCACTCCACACCGGGGGGTCTGTGATGTATGTCACATGTCGGTCCCTTTTTTTCGCATCACCGGTGTCCAGGGCAAGCCCTGGGGTGGACGTGCGCTCCTACGTCGTCGGGCCGGGCTTCAGGTCCATCATGCGCTGGAGGACGTGGACGTCGCCGAGGCTGATATCGAGGCTTCGGGCGACATCCACAGGGTCCGTGCCGGAGGCCAGCATCTGCCGGGCGCGGTCGTAGCGGTCCGGAGGAGATGAATCCGAGCCGGGAGCGTGAGCGACCGGCGAGGGGCGAGGGGCGAGGGAGGAGTCGTAGCCCGGCGATTTATCGCCGGGATGGGAAGCGGAGGGAGGACTGACGGAGAGGAAGCGCGTCACATCGGCGGACAGGGCGGCCATCTGCTCCGACAGCCGGCCCTCGGCAGCCCGCGCTGCGGTCTGCGTCTTCTGGATCTGATCGACGGCCTCGGTGAGCCTCGTGACCTGTTCCGCGAGGCGTTTGAGCCGGCGATCCATCTCCGATCCTTCCTCCCGCCGCCAGCTCCGGCACCAGATCAGGATGGCGAACAGGAGCGCCAGGACGAAAAGGACCGGGAGGGTCCAGAAGAGGACTTCGAGGCCGCCCATTCAACCCTCATCTTCTCTTTCGGAGATCGGGAAGTGGATCGTGAACGTCGTGCCGACGCCGACCTGGCTTTCGACCTCGATCTTCCCCCGGTGTTTCTGGATGATCCCGTAAATGATGGAGAGCCCCAGGCCGGTGCCCCCTTCGGCGCTCCGGGTGGTGAAGAAGGGCTCGAAGATCTTGGGGAGGACCTCCTTCGGGATGCCCGTGCCGGTGTCGCACACCTGGACCACCACGGATTTCTCCACGGTTCTGATCCGGATTTCGATCCTTCCGCCCGAAGTGGTGGCGTGCTGGGCATTGAGCAGGAGGTTGAGGAAGACCTGTTCGATCTCCCCGGCGTTCCCGTAGACCTTCGGGAGGTCTGCCGGGGCTTCGAGGGTCAGAGAGATGCCCGATTTGTCGAGCTGGTGCTGGATGAGCGTGCAGGTCTGCCTGGCCAGGTGCGCCACGTCGATGTCGGACCATTCCATCTCCCCGCTGTTGTAGCGGGCGAAGTCGAGCAGGCTGCGGATGATCCTGGAGATGCGTTTGACATTCGACTCGATCAGGCGGAGGTCGTCCTGAAGGCGGGGCACGTCGCGATGCCGCATCATGAGCAGTTGCACGCGGCTCAGGATGATCTGGAGGGGGTTGTTGACCTCGTGGGCCACCCCGCCGGCCAGTTGCCCTGCGATCCCGCCTGCTGTGCCTTCCTGATGGCGCTTCAGCTCCAGCTCCAGCTCCCGGACGCGCGCCCGGAGCGCCCCGACCTCGGCCTTCAAGGTCTGCTGCGCCAGCGCCTTCTCCAGGGTGGCGGTCACTTCGTGGATCTTGAACGGTTTGACGATGTAATCGTAAGCGCCCTGTCGCAGGGCCTGAATGGCGGACTCCTGGGTGGGATAGCCGGTCATGATGACCATGGTCGTCTCGGGGGCCGTCAGATTCACCTCCCGGACGAGGTCCATGCCTCCCATGCCGGGAAGGCTGAGGTCGATGAGGGCCACGCGAAAATTCCCCTGCCTGAGGACCTCCAGCGCCCGTTCACCGTCCTGCACGGCCACCGTCCTGAACCCCTGTTCCGAGAGCGATTCCGTCAGGAGTTCGAGCGTGAAGGGGTCATCGTCCACAATCAGGACACGTTCTCCGGCCATAAAGATCGTCCGTGGGTGAATGGGGGATGGGGTTGGACGGGGCGGATAAGAGGCCCCGCACTCCCACTCTGATGCGTAACCTCCATAGATATTTAGGGTTAAATATAAGACAGGGGAGAGAAGAAATCAAGGGGTTTTTAGGACAAAATTTCCATGTGGGACTGTTTGATGAAAAAACCTTCCCTCAAACTTTCACCTTGACAACACCAGGGTATCCGAGTATATTCTCATCTCTTAGCAAGGATTATGGGGCAGTAGCTCAGCTGGTTAGAGTGTCGGCCTGTCACGCCGAAGGTCGCGGGTTCGAGCCCCGTCTGCCCCGCCATAAATTTTTCGTGCGAAAGATAAGAGGTTCGGACGCCCGTTCTGGCGTCCGAATTTTTTTTGCCAGAGGGACAGGGAAAGAGGCTATCGGTAGATCACGAAAGGGATAGGGAGTAGCGACTTCAGTCCTACGATTTCAATGGAGGATGGAGGCACAGACCGCACGGACGGCTTCGATCACGTCGTCCGCATCTTCATCCGTGAGTTTTGCGGAGAGGGGGAGGGAGAGGGTCCGGTCAGAGATGTATTCCGCGTGCGGGAAGTCTCCGCGCCGGTATCCGAAGGTCTGCTCGTAGTAGGGGTGGAGGTGGAGGGCGGTGTAGTGGATGCCGGTGCCGATGTTGCGTGCGTGGAGGGCCTGTTGAAATGTGTCCCGGCCTTTCGCGGGGTCGACGAGGATGGTATAGAGGTGCCGGGCGTGCAGCGTTCCTGGTTCCTGTGGGGGTGGGATCTGGAGCGGGAGCGTCTGGAACGCCTCGTCGTAGCGTCTCCAGAGGGTCTCCCGGCGCCGGTGGTAGGCTTCGATGCGCTTGATCTGGTGGATGCCGAGGGCAGCCTGAAGGTCCATCATGTTATACTTGAAGCCGGGGTAGAGCACCTGATAGTGGACGAACCCCTCATCCGAGTATCGCTGCCAGGCGTCCTTGCTCATCCCGTGGAGTCCGTAGGTCTTAATGCAGTCCGCGAGCCGCTCGTCGCCGGTGGTGACCATTCCGCCCTCGCCGGTCACGAGGTTTTTCGTGACGTAGAAGCTGAAGCAGGTGAGGTCGCCGATGGTCCCGACCTTCCGTCCCCGGTAGACCGCCTCAATGGCGTGCGCCGCGTCTTCGATCACGTAGAGGTGGTATTGCCGGGCCAGGGCCATCAGGTCGTCCATCCGGCAGGGTCGGCCCGTCAGATGGATGGGCAGGATCGCCCGCACCTTCCGCCGGGACCGCTGATGGATGGGCAGGCCGGTCTTGTCGTCGATATAACACTCTGTCTCGATGTACTCCCGCACCTTTTCGGGGTCGATCAGCATCGTCTCCCGCTCCACGTCCACGAAGACCGGGTGGGCGCCGGTGTGCAGGATGCTGTTGGCCGTGGCCGCAAAGGTGAGGGGCGCGGTGATGACCTCGTCGCCCGGCCCCACGCCGATGGCGATCATGGACAGGTGGAGGGCCGCGGTGCAGGAGTGGAGGGCCATGGCATGGCGCGCCCCGACGTAGTCACGGAAGGCGGTCTCGAACTGCCCGACCCTGGGGCCGGTGCCGATCCACCCGGATCGGAGGGTGGCGACGACCTCCTGGATTTCGTCCTCTTCGATGCGGGGGCTGCCGAAAACGAGAAAGTCTTTTCTCATGGTGGGGGCGCGTGCGATCTTGGTGTTTCGGAAAGCTGGGAGGCGTTCCCACTTTTCTTGCTCGTGCAAGAAAAGTGGGCAAAAGAAGCACGCTCCTCAGGCGCCGGAGGGGCTGGGGCGCGCCGCAACCTTAACGTCCTGCGGTCCACGGTGGTTTTGTGTCCCCAGAGGCGGGTTGCTTCTGCTGGACTTCAGGGGTGGGGGTTTCTCCACCCCACCTGTCGTTGCGCTCGCTCACGACCCACCCCGCTGGCGCGCCTGCTTTTAGCCTTTTCGATTACTTTTTAAACGACAGTACGGCTTCGATCACCTGATCGACCTGGGCATCGGTCATGTCGGGGAACATGGGCAGGGAGAGGATGCGCTGCCAGACCTGCTCCGCCGTGGGACAGGATGCGCCGTTCCCCCGGTAGTAGGGGTGCAGGTGGACCGGGCAGTAGTGGACGCCGGTCGTGATGCCGCGATCCATCAGGTAATCGTGGAGCCCATCCCGGTCGTCCAGCTTGATGTGGTAGATGTGCCACGCGCTCTGCGCGCCCTCCCGCTCCGGGGGGCATTCGATCCCGTCCGCGTCCCGGAAGCCTTCGTTGTAGCGGGCCGCGACCTCCCTCCGCCGCCGGTTGGCCGCATCCAGTTTCCGGAGCTGCACCAGGCCGATGGCCGCGGCGATGTCGTTGAGGTGGGCCTTGAAGCCGAGCTCGTGGACCTCGTAGTCCCAGCTGTAGGTGGTCCCCTGCTCCGTGCGGGTCCAGGTGTCCCTGGAGATGCCCATCCACCGCCATTCCCGGAGGCGTTTTGCGCAGGTCTCGTCGTTCGTCGTCACCATGCCGCCGTCGCCGCAGGCCAGGTTTTTGATGGCGTGGAAGCTGAAGCAGGTCAGGGGCGAGAGGGTCCCGATCTTCCGGCCCTTGTAGCCGGCCCCGCAGGCGTGCGCGGCATCCTCGATCACGGTGATGCCCCGCGCGGCGGCGACGGGGTGAATCTCGTCCAGGTCGCAGGGGTGGCCGCCGTAGTGGACGGGGAGGATGGCCCGCGTCCGGTCGGTGATCTTCCTCTGGATGTCTTTGACGTCGATGCAGAGGGTGTCGGGCTGCACGTCTGCGAACACGGGCTTGGCCCCCCAGTAGACGGCGGCGTGGGCGGTGGAGACGAAGGTGATCGCCGGGACGATGACCTCGTCGCCCGGCCGAAGGTCGAGCAGGCCGAGGCTCAGGTGGAGCGCCGCGGTGCAGGAGCTGAGGCCGACGGCGTGCCTGGCTCCGACGTAGTCGGCGAACTTCCGCTCAAACTCCGCTGTCTTGGGGCCGAGCCCCAGCCACCCCGACTCGAACACCTCCCGCAGGAGGTCCAGCTCTTCCTCTCCCAGCGATGGTTTGAACAGTGGAATCACAAGGCCCTCTCCGTCTGCGTATGCGTCTCCATGCTAATTTCCATCTCCCCTCAAATGGCTGATCCCCTCTGCGGTGCCGAACCAGACCCCGTCCTTCTCCCTCAGGACAGTCTGCACCTGGTCGTTCACGAGGCCGTCGGCGCGGGTGAACCGCCGCCAGTCCCCGGTCTTCCGGTCGAGACGCATCGCCCCGATCTCCGTGGCCACCCAGACGTGCCGGGCATCGGCCGAGATGCCCGCGATGGGCCGTCCGGCCAGCTCGGGGAGGGGGTAGCGGGTCGTGCGCTCGTCCTTGACGTTCAGGAGGACCAGGCCGGGCGGGGACAGGAGGCCGAACCAGACCTCCTCCTCTCCGCCTGCAGCGATGGCCGTGACCTGGCCCGACAGGTCGCTGCTGGTGTTCTGGAACCGCTTCCAGGCCGCTGACCCGACCGGGCACTGGAAGACCCCCCGGCTGGTCCCGGCCCACAGGAAGCCCGCGGCTTTCTCCATGTCAAAGATATACGTGTCCTTGCCGCCGGCGATGGAGAGCGTGGAGTCCCCGGGGACATCCAGGAGGGTCAGGCCCGTGGGGGTTCCGATCCAGAGCCATTTTCCGTCCCTTATGGCGTCGGTCACCTGCATCCCCCGGATGCCCCGGAAGTTCCGGTAGGTGCGCCAGGCCTCACTCCTCTTCTCATAGCGGACCAGCCCGCTGAACGTGGCGAACCAGACGTTCGCATCGTCGGGGAGGATGGAGAGGACATCGGCCCCGTCCAGCCCGAATGTCTCGCCGGCCTCATAAGTCCTCCAGGTCCCCTCCCGGCGGTTGTAGCGGGTGGTGCCTCGCGCCCCTCCGACCGCCGTGTTGAACAGCCCGCGTCTCCGGGCCTCGAAGAAGGACATCCCTTCCAGGCTGCCGATCCAGAGGTCGTCCCCGTCCACCACGCACGCGGTCACGTTGTTCTCGGCAGGGCCATAAGGCATCAGGTCGAGCATCCGATGCCGGATATCGGCCATCCCCACGCCGAGCCCCCACGTTCCGACCCAGACGTGGTTCCACCGGTCGGTGAGGCGGTCGGTCACCCGGTAGGTCCGAAAGTGGCGATCCCGGATCTCATCCTCCTGGAGGAAGAGGCCCTGCTCCAGAAAGAGGGTGTTCAGGTTGAATGGGGCTGTGGGCGTCTCTCCGGCATTCTGCTCCGGGAATCGGGCCGAGGGGAAGAACATCTCGCTGCCGGCGCCCCACCGGTCCACGCCTGCCGGGGTGTCGATGTAGAGGTCCCCCATCCGGTGGTCATAGGCGAGACGCCGAACCCGGTTGTCGCGAAGCCCCTCGGCGGTCGTGAGGGGTTTCCCCTCTTTTCCGGTGAACAGGTTGAAGCGCCGGACGCCGCCGGTTGTCCCGGCGTAGACCTCCTGGTCCCCCTCGGCGAAGGAGGTCACATAGTTCATGTTCGTGTAGGTCGTCCAGTCCCGACGATCACCGGCATCGACCGGGGTGAACAGGAACAGGAGCCCGGTTCCCGCAGAGATCGCGCGGAGAAGGACTTTTTTCAAGAACGCGTTCCGAGTCATAGTCTGTAAACCGTTGTGACATCTCTTTTGCGCCGGTAGCGCCGGATCAGCAGGATGCCCGCGATGAACCCGCCGATGTGGGCGAACCAGGCCACGCCACCCTGAGCGCCGGCGTCTGCCGAGGCGTTCAGGACCTGGATGAGGAACCAGAATCCGAGCACGACCAGGGCCGGGACATAGATGACCCGGACGAAGATCAGGAACCAGAACAGCACGAGCACGCGCGCGCCGGGGAAGCGGATCATGTAGGCCCCGAGCACCCCCGCGATGGCCCCGCTGGCGCCGACGAGGGGGATGCGGGAGTCGGGCGCGGATACGATGAAGGTGAGCGTGGCCAGCACCCCGCAGAGGAGATAAAAGAAGAAAAAGCGGACGTGACCGAGGATATCCTCAATGTTGTTCCCGAAGATCCAGAGGTAGAGCATGTTGCCGCCCAGATGCACCAGTCCTCCGTGCAGGAACATGGAGGTGATCAGAGTCAGATAGAGTGGGATGGGGGTGGGCGAGACCGCATCCGCAAAGTGGGTGATCTCGAACGGGATGACCCCCAGGCCCATCGTGAAGACCGCATTCCCCATGTCCCCCAGAGAGAACTGATAGAGAAACACCGAGACGTTGGTCAGGATGAACAGGATCGTGACCAGCGGAAAAGAGCGCGTGGGGATGTCGTCTTTAAGGGGGATCATGGAACGTGCGTGATGAGGGTGAAGGGTGAGGGGCGAGCAGATTGCCCTTGGGAATGATACAAGATAAATGTATTATCAGAAAAAGCAAGTTCCAAAGCGTGAAGGCGCGGTCCTAAAAAAACGCTTTGAGCAGGGCGGGTTGAATCTCTATATTTCAATCTGATCATGACCAGAATATGTCAGATTATCGCAGCGGCGCTGGGCCTTGCCCTGGCGGGGGGGTGCGGGGAGGACATCGCCAGGGTGGAGGCGGACGGCAGCCTGACCGCGGCCCGACTGGACTCTCTGATGGCCCTCCCGACAGGGGTCTACCTGGAAGCCCGGACGACGGTCCGGGCGGCTCCGGAGTCGGTCTGGACCACTTTCAGCGACTTCAACCGCTGGCGGGCGTGGGACCCGGGCGTCCTGCGGACGCAGACGACGGAGGGGGATGCCCTCGAGTGGGGGCTCCATTTTACGCAGACGTATGCCGTCCGGTCCGTGGAGGTGACCCTCCGGAGTGTGGTCGTTCGTTTTATTCCGGGCCGGGAGGTGGTCTGGAAAGGGGCTGTGTTCGGTCTCAACACCCTTCACGCGGTCTCTTTCCAGGGCACGGGAGACGGACAGACGGAGGTCCTCAGCCGCGAGCGAATGGCCGGTCCCCTGGTCTTCCTGTTTCGAGACCGGCTCCGCGCGGAGGGGCAGAGGGCTGCGCAGCGGTCTCTGGATGGCCTGCGGGCCTTCTGTGAGGCCCATTATGTGGCGCCTCTTCCCCCGGCGGCGCCCTCTGCCCCGGATTCATCGCAGAACCCCCTTTGACACCACGTCAACGGATACGACGGTGAGAGATACAACGGCGAGGGATACGACGGTGAGAGATACCGTGACGCACGATCAGTGATGAGTAAAAAAGGGGTCGGGCTGGGGGCCAGGGAAACACAAAGGCCAATGATCTTTGCTTTTCCTGACCCCTGATCTTTGATTTGGGAGGTATCATGCCCGTCGATACATCGGACATCGTGAGGGTGATTGAGGCGCAGGAGGTCTGGCGGCGGACGCAGACGATCAATCTGATCGCCAGCGAGAACGCCATGAGCCGGGCCGTGCGCGACGTGCAGAACTCGGACTTCATGGGGCGCTATGCCGAAGGACATCCCAATGAAGGGGACCAGATCAACCGGTATTACCAGGGCACGGCCAGGATCGACGAGGTCGAGCGGATGGCCCGCGAGGAGGTGAAGCGCCTGTTCCGGTGTCGGCAGGCGGACGTCCGACCGATCAGCGGCAACGCCGCCAACACGGCCATCGCCCTCGGCTACCTGAGGGGCGGGGACCCGATCCTCGTCAACTCCACGGACGCCGGGGGGCACATCAGCCACAACACCAT
>SICM01000196.1 GCA_009694805.1 Candidatus Latescibacterota bacterium | reverse complement strand
TAAATAGCAGTTTTGGATTATCGCAGGAACCGCCTCTTAGAGAGCCGTATTCGTTGGTGAAGCTGACGCCTATATTTCAGGCCCGAAAGCTTTCTGCCGAGGTTTTCGGGGGGCATAAGTTGGGAATGGTAAGTGAACAGTGTCGCATTTTCTGTGTGTTTCCGTGTGTTTCTGTGGCTTATTTTTCTGTATCTCAAAACTCAGGGGGATGATGGCGGCCCTGGCGATCCTCTTCGGCGTCCTCTGTCTGGGGGCCAACGTGCTGGGCGGGGCCATTGCCCTGCGGGCCTCCCGCTCGCGGAAGGGGATGGCCTACGCGGTGGCCGCCGGGGCGGGGTTCATGCTGGCCGTGGCCCTGCTGGAGATGCTGCCGCAGGGGCTGGCCAGGACGCCCCACGCCCCCCTGCTGGCGCTGGTCGGATATGGCCTGATTCACCTCTGCGAGCACGTCTTCACCCCGCACTTTCATTTCGGGGAGGAGGTCCACGCGGAGGCGGTGATCGGCACGACGGCCTCGATGGCCGCCCTGGCCGGGTTGATGGCGCACTCTTTCGTGGACGGGCTGTCGGTCGCGGGGGGCGTGGCCTCCGGCCCTCTCCTCGGGATGATGGTCTTCCTGGGGGTGGCGTTGCACAGCATCCCGGCGGGGTTCACGATGGGGTCGATGATGCTGGCCGCCGGCCAGCCGGGGCGCACGGCCATCCTGTCCTCTCTCCTGATCGGGGGCGCTACGGTGATCGGGGCGTGCAGCATCTTCGTGATCGGCACAGGAGACACCGCCGGGGTCGGGATGGTGCTCTCCCTGTCCGCCGGGTCTTTCATCTACATCGCGGCCACGGATCTGATCCCGCTCGTCAATACCCTCGAAGGCCGGCACACCACCTGGGCGATCCTGGGCGGCGTGGGGCTGTTCTACGGGATGAGCCAGGCGCTGGAGGCCTTCAAATAGATCATCGAATAAACAGATCCATGATGAAACCTTTGACAATCTCAGTCGTCGTACTCTCCGGGTTTCCGGTTCTCCTTCCATTTTGATATGCCTCGTCCCATAAAAAATCCCCTCAACGGCCTGCCCCTCAAGGCGCTGACCCTTTCGCTGCTGCTGTGCGCCTTCAGCGCGGCGTGGACGCACGTCCACGCGCTGCCGCAGGAGCAGGATCCATCCCACCCGTGTCTTCTGTGCCAGTGGGAAGGGACGCCGGCCTCTGTGTCGGCCGGTCCCGCTGTCCTGGTGACCCTTCAGGTCCTGGATTACCTCTCTCCCTTCTCCGATCCGGAGGTCTTTCCGACCTTCCGTCATCTCCTCCACAGTCGTTCCCCTCCGTCGGTCTCCTTTTCCTGATTTTACACCCATCCCATCCAGAGGTCAGCAGATCCCTGTCTCTCGATGCGCCCCTGCGGGGCTACCCGGGAGAAACGGATATTCAGTATATCCCGAAATGGCGGCTGAGGCCCGAACCAGCCTGTTTACCCATAGGGGTCCTCTGTGGCTGCCCGGCGATTCTGCCGCATCAGACCGAGGGCGATCACAGAGGATCGCCCCTACACCTGAACGATAGATCGCCTGATTCTGGGCAGTTTACGCCATTTGGTGATCTGTGGATGGGGCTATTTCTCCCTGTTTTCAGAGAAAAGGAGCTTCCTTCCATGAAAGCATCTCTCTATATTGTTCTCTGTGCGATGGCCGCGATGCTGGCCGTCTCTGTAGAGGCTTCCTTTGCGCTGACGCTCTCCGGCGCGGTGGTGAACGATGAGCAGGCCCCCCTGGCCAATGCCAGTGTCTCGATCCCGGCCCTGCACCGGACGGCCGTCACGGACACGGCCGGAAAATTCGTGTTTGAGAATCTGTCCGCCGGGATCTACACGGTCAGAATCACCACCATCGGCTATGGGGCCGAGACCCGAACCGTCACCCTCGCGGCAGGGGACGCGATCCTGAACGTCGCGTTGCAGTCCACCCCGCTGGAGGTCTCCGGGGTCACGGTGACTGCCAAACCGCAGCCGACGGATGTCCTGACCTCGCCGCAGTCGGTGAGCGTGGTGGAGGGGCGGCAACTGGACCGGCAGCGGGGGCAGAACATCATGAAGGCCATCGAAAACAGCCCTGGCGTCTCCCTCCTGACTACAGGCGCGGGCATCGCCAAGCCGGTCATCCGGGGGCTCACCTCCCAGCGGGTGCTGGTGGTCACGGACGGCGTCCGGCAGGAGGGCCAGCAGTGGGGGGATGAGCATGGCCCGGAGATAGACCCGCTCGACGTGGAGAAGATCGAGGTGGTGCGGGGTCCGGGCAGCATGCTCTACGGGTCCGACGCCCTGAGCGGGGTGGTGAACATCGTCAAACCGGAAATCCCGATCAGCCGTGATGGACGGCCGGTGTTCGGTGGAAACCTGTTGATGAACGGATTTTTCAACAACCGGCAGAAGAATGGGGCCCTGTCCCTCTACGGGGGCGGGAGGACAGGGGGATTCCGGGCGAACGTGAGCGGGATGGATGCCACGAACATCACCACGCCGGAGGGCCGGCTGTATAACAGCGGCCAGAAGGAGGCCAACGGGAGCGGCGCGCTGGGCGCGAAGGGGGACTGGGGGTATCTGGTCTTGGACTACCGGCACTTCTACCAGAGGATAGAGATCCACGAGGACCCCGCCGAGGACCCCGCGTTCACAGGGTTTCAGAAGGTCCGTCATGACCAGGCGCATCTACACGCCGATTTTCCGTTTCCCAAGCTTCGCCTGGAGGTGAACGGAGGCTGGCAGCGCAACAACCGGAGGGAGTTCGAGGAGAAGGATTCCCCGGAACCCGGGTTGAACCTGCTGCTCCACACGCTGACGCTGGACGTGAAAGCGCATCATCAGCCGATGGGGCCGGTTTTCGGGACAGTGGGCTTCTCGGTGATGAACCAGAAGAACGAGACGCTGGGGGAGGAGAAGCTGATCCCGGCGTTCGACGAACTGAACTTCGCGGGATTCCTCTATGAAGAACTCGGCCTGAAGGACGTGACCCTCTCCGGCGGGTTCCGGCTGGACTCCCGCAGCGTGGACGTGAAGGAAAACGAGGACCCCGGGGCGCAGACGCGGGACTACAGCGCCGTGACCGGGTCGGCGGGGCTGGCATGGCGCGTTAGGGGCGGGCCGCTCGCCTTCGCGTTCAACGTGGGCCGGGGGTGGCGGGCCCCGACGGAGTTCGAGCTGTTCGCGAACGGGGTCCACGGGGGCACGGGGCGGTTTGAGGTCGGGGACGCCACCTTGAAGCCGGAGGCGTCCTTGAGCACCGACATGGCCCTGCGCTACGCCTCCCGCCGCGCGCAGGGCGAGGTGAGCGTCTTCCGGAACAAGATCAACCCCTACATCTTTCCCAGCCCGACCGGGGAGACGGACCCGGACTCCGGGTTCCCGATGTTTGTGAACAGGCAGGCGGACGCCACGCTGGTGGGCGCGGAGTTCTCGATGCAGGCGCAGGTGGCGAAATGGCTGATCCTGAACGCCGGGGTCGACGTGGTGCGCGGCACGAACAACGCCACCCAGAACCCGCTCCCCCTGATGCCGCCCTATCGTCTTAAGCTGGGGGCGCGCCTGGTGAAGGCGTCGCGCTGGAATCCCTACTTTTCCACGAACGCCAGGATTGTGGCGGCGCAGGACCGGGTCGCCCCGCTGGAGACGATGACAGAGGGCTACCGGCTGATGGACGTGGGGCTGGGGTGGGAGGTGCCGATGGGCGGACGCAGGGCTACCTTCGACCTGGCCGTGGAGAACCTGTTCGCCAGGGCCTACGTCGATCATTTGAGCCGGTATAAGACCTATGCGCTGAATCCCGGCCGGGACGTGACGCTGAAGGTGTCCGTGCCGTTTGGAAAATAAGAAAATAGAAAGAGGATGAGTATTCACTTCTACCTCAGGAGGATGCGATGAATCATGCTTCGCGCGTGAAAGACCTGCTCGGACTCCGCCAACCGCCCATCGCCATCGGTTTCTTCGACAGCCCGCCGTCGGGGGTGGAAAGGTGGGAGGGCGGAGAGGCGCCCGCCGGGTGCGCCCTGTGGAAGAAGGCGATGGAGGGCAGGATCTTTTACACGGTCCCCTCAGATCACTACAACTGCGCGGTCGGCTGCCACACCCACGGGATCGCGCTGCCGTCCGAGCGCTCCAAGGAGCTGGAGGATACGGTCGGTTTCATGGTCTCAAGCAAGTACATCGCGATGGAGGAGGTCGCCTCCATCCCGACGCTGGGGAAGGCCCCCGGGGTCGTCGCCTACGGGCCTGTGGATCAGGTCGGGTTTGAGCCGGACGCGGTCCTGATCGCGGCGACGCCGGCCCAGGCCATGCTCATCTACGAGGCGGCGCTCAAGGCGGGGGCCGGAGATGCGCTGACGCACGCGCTGGGCCGTCCGGGCTGCGCCGTGCTTCCGCTGACGATCCAGTCGGGGGCTTCGACGCTCTCCTTCGGGTGCAAGGGCAACCGGACATTCACGGGGTTGCCCGACGATGAGATGTACGTCTGCGTTCCGGGTGAGAAGTGGGCGGCGGTGGCTGGAAAGGTCGCAGAGGTCTGTGAGGCCAATGCGACGATGGAGCAGTATTACGCGGGCCAGAAGGCGAGGTTTGAGCGGGTATAGAAAAGCGAGGTAAGGGCGACCCGGCGGGTCACCCCTACTTGAAGATCGCCGAGAAGGTGTCGGCGATCTGGGCGCGGACCTCGGCGTCGATGTCCGTGAGCAGGGTGGAGAGGGTGTTCCGGTCGATGTTCAGACGGGCCAGGGCGGCGTCGGATACCAGGAGTTCGTCGGGCTTGCGCTCCTTGAACGTATAGCCCATCATCCGGCAGGCGGCGTCGGCGACGTGGATGAGCGCGGTCGTGGGGGAGGCGTCCTTCGGGGGGTTGTGATGCCCGCCGATGACGGCGGCGAGGGATTCTGGCAACTGCCACCGGGCGGCCAGGGCCGAGCCGACCTCGGCGTGGGTGATGCCCAGGACATCCGACTCGATCTCGTAGAGGGTCTTCCCCTGGGCCTGGGCCGTGTCCATCACGAGCTGAAACAGGTCCGTGAAGAAGTAGCCGAAGATCATCTTCCCGATGTCGTGGACCATCCCCCCCATGAACGGGTCTATGGCGTCGGCGGGGAAGGCCTTCTGGATCTGCGGCCGGCCGGCCAGCGTCCGGGCCGTCACGCCGCAGGCGATGGCGTGCAGCCAGAACTCCTGCGCGGCAAACGGGATGCGGCTGTACTTCCGGAAGGACCCGATGACGGAGAGGGTACGGACGAAGTTGACGACCGTCCTGAGGCCGAGGAGGTTGATGGCGTCGGTGATGGAGGTGATCTTGCGGGAGAACGAGAAGGCGGCGGAGTTCGACAGGCGAAGGAGCTGGGAGGTGATGGCCATGTCGAGCTCAATGACGGCGCTGTAGTCCTCGGTCGTGGCCTTGGGGTCCCGCGACAGGCGTTCGATCTCGCTGAAGACCGGCGCCATGACGGGCAGGTCGTCGATCCGGCTGAGTTCCCGCAGGATATGCGCCACCCGGTCAGGCGCCGGAGGAGAGGGCTGTTGGTGGGAGGTGTTCCTCACGGCCGTGAGTTTGATCTCTATCTGGCTGGAGTCGGTGAAGGGTTTGGGCAGGCACTCGGCTGCCCCGGCCTTGGCCGCCGCCTGGAGATCGGCGGTCGTGAACTGCGAGGACATGAGGGCGACCGGGATGGACGTGGCGTCCGGGTTCAGGCGGATCATCCGGGTCATCGTCATGCCCTTGGTGGGCATGTAGGCCTCCATCAGGATCAGGGAGAGTTTGGACGCGTAGGATTTGACGGCCTTCATCGCTTCGATCCCCTCATCCACCCAGATGATGTCGTAGCCCCACTTTTTGAAGATGCGAAGGCAGGTGAGGAGGTCATCGGCATAGGCCTGGTTGCGCCGGATCTTGAGCTGATCGGCGGTGAACTTCCGGTCCACCAGGAGGACCATGTGTTTTGGAGAAGTTTCTTCAGGCATAAAGTGTCCCCGAAAAGGCGTAGCAGTGTGGGGTGGGTGAGGGCTGGTCTGTTGTCAGGCTCTCAGTTCAGCACGGCCATGATGGCCTTGTTGCGCATGACGGTCTCCAGGATTTCGGCCTGCCACTCCGCCAGGTTTTCAGGGGTCAGGCCGAGCCGTTCGAGCGCCTTTGGGTCGATGTCGGGAACCACGGCGTCCCCGCCGGAGCCGATCTTGTACTTCCGGCAGAGGGCGTCGCTGACGTGGATGAGGGCGGCGATCTGGGAGTCCTTTTCCGCGCGCGACGGCGTGTGGTGGTTGCTGATGGCGTCCAGCAACTCATCCGGCAAACGCCAGTTCGCGGCCAGCTCCAGGCCGATGGACCCGTGATCCAGGCCGAGGACCTGCATCTCCGCATCCCGCATGGAGAGGCCCTTCTGCTCGACGATTCTGAGCACCTCGCCGTAATAGTCCGCGTAGAGGGAATCCAGGATGATCTTGCCCATGTCGTGGATGATGCCGGCGGTGAAGCTGTCCTCTCGGTTCAGTTTGAGCTTCTGGTTCAGAAACCGGGCGATGGACCCGCAGCCTGCGGAATGCGCCCAGAACAGCTTCTTGTTCAGGCCGGCGGAGGCCCCGAGGTCCTTCGTGGCCTCATAGATGGCGATGTTCAGAATGGCGTTTCGGACGGCCTGGTTGCCGAGCAGCGAGACCGCGTCCTTGACGGTCTTGATCCTCCGGGTGAACCCGAAGAAGGCGGAGTTGGCCAGCTTGAGGAGCTTGAGGGTGATGGGGGCGTCGGCCTCGATTGCCCGGCTCAGTTCCTCGGCGGCCACGTCGGGGTTCTGACAGATGCGGTCCACCTCGGTGTAGACAGAGGGGAGGGTGGGGAGGCTTTCGATCTTCGAGAGCTGTTTTTTGAAGTTCCGGGTGAAGGTGACGTTGGCAGTGGGCTCCGTCTGCTCGGCGCCCAGCACCTTCCAGATCTTCGCCAGCAGGGCATCGGGCGAGAACGGCTTTATGATGAACCCATCCGCCCCTTTCTCCAGGCAGATCCGGATCTTCGTCTGTTCGTAGGACAGGATGGCGATGGCCGTGTGTTCGAGCGTGGGGGCTCGCGCCATCAACTCCAGCGCCCGGAAGACGTCCCCTTTCATCTGCGTGTCGAGCAGGATCAGGTGAGGTTGCAGCCTGAGCTTCCGGATGAGGTCGACGCCGCTGAGGGCCTCGACGACCTCGTAGCCGCCGACAACCTCCAGAAATGTCCGCACAAATTCCCGGTCCATAGGGTCCTGCTGAGCGATCAGGATCTTCCTCGGTTGGACCTCGGGCATGTCGTTATCAGCAGAATAGGGTAAAAGATAGTTACGACCGGGATGGGGGGGGTGAACATAGTTAAAAATACCTTTTCGATCCACACAAAAATGTGACAGGCATCACTTTCACCTTCATAACGGCCTGAATATTATTGCTAAAGGGGTTTCAAGGGATGCCGATAAATGAAGCGTAAGTCAAGTGAAAATAAGAGGATGAATGATGTAATAAGATATTAAAAAGTATAATTTAGTATCAAGTCCTTAGCAAGGATGCTAATGACCAGAAGTCTCGAAGGCACGATCAAAACAAGGAGGTTGCGACATGCCACTTCGAGTTGCTCATAACATTCCCTCTGTCAATGTCCAGCGGATGCTGGGGATGAACAATCGCGAGCTGGGCACTCGGCTGGAACGGCTCTCATCGGGCCTGCGGATCAACCGCGCTGCGGACGACGCGTCGGGTCTGAGTATCTCCGAGGGGATGCGGGCCGAGATCAGCGGGCTGAAGATGGGGGCCCAGAACACGGAGCAGGGGATCAACCTCGTTCAGACCGCCGAAGGGTCGCTCAACGAGGTCAACGCGATGCTGATCCGGATGCGGGAGCTGGCCGTGCAGTCGGCCTCCTCCACCGTCACCGACAGCAACCGGCAGTCCATCAACGCAGAGTTCACCCAGCTCAACGCTGAAATCGACCGGATCGCCTCGGTCACTTCCTACAACAACTCCTCCCTTCTCATGGGCTTCGGGAACGTCATCAGCCAGGATACGGCGGTCTCCACGGCCCTCGCCTCCGAACGACGGGGGTGACCAACGTCCAGATGTCGGGCGCGACGGCGGGCACCTACACCTTCGTGGACAACGCCGCGGACGGGGAGATGACGCTCGGCAACGGGACGGTCACACAGACAATCCACCTGGGCTCGGTCCTCGACGGCAACACGGTGGCCACCGGGACGACCGTCGTGGCGAACTTCGACCGGCTGGGCATTCAGCTCACCCTGACGGGCTCCCGGTCGGCCACGGCCACAGATCCGGCCAGCGACGGGTTCACGGACGGCGACCTGGACGGCACAACGATCCAGATCGGGGCCAGGAACACGGCCAACGACCGCATGGCCATCTCCATCGGCGACATGCGGGCGAGCGGAAGCACCCTGAACACCGCGTCTCTGTCTCTCTCGTCCATGTCCGGGGCGCAGGGCGCCATCACGTCCATCGACCTGGCGATCACCAAGGTCTCGCAGCAGCGGGGGGACCTGGGGGCGTCGCAGAACAGGATGCAGTTCAGCCTGCGGAACGTCAACAACTCCCTGGAGAACAACCAGGCGTCGGAGTCGGCGATTCGGGATGCGGATTTCCCGGAAGAGGTCTCCCTCTTCACGCGCGCTCAGATCCTGACCCAGTCCAGCACGTCCCTGCTGGCCCAGGCCAATACCCTTCCCCAGAACGCCCTGTCGCTCCTGGGCGCAGGCGGAGGAAGGTAAGAAGGCAGTCCCTCGATACGCCCCTTCAGGGCTACTCGGGATAAGCGGATAGACCGTATCCCCGAGTAGCAGCCAGAGGCTGCGTATCGAGGGGATCGAAGGGTAGAAGGTAGAAGGTAGAAGGCAGACCTGGCCCTCCGTTCCACCTGTCGCTCCCAGGATGAGGGCCTGATTTCTGCGGACTCGTTTCCCTCAAAGGCAGCCCTGACGGCATCCCTGCCTTTGCTTGCGTCGCCCGACCGGTCTTCCGGTCGGGCGACGTTTTTGTGGGCATTTCGCTTTCCCCTTGATTTCGGCGGGACTTGGCCGTAAATTCATTCATCAAAACCGTTTGATGCCTCTCGACGTCCGTGTCCCACCCATTTGTGGAGGGCCACATGATCAACCAATCATTCGTGATCGGTTTAGGGATAACTTATTGCGGGACAGAGGTTCGAGAATCTGAGAATATCCCCCCCAGAAACTCTATTTGAATCTTGCTCCCAGCCGTCTCCAGGAAGGACGCGGGCCTCTTTTCCTGCCTCCTGGCTGGGAC
>SICM01000195.1 GCA_009694805.1 Candidatus Latescibacterota bacterium | reverse complement strand
TTTTAAAATCCCTCTGTCTGGCAGTTTCGAGCAACTTGAGCGAAGCGCTAAAACTGCAAAACCCCAGAAATCAGGGGGTTAACGTGATCTGTCAGTCACCGGTCTTACGGGAAAACCTACTGTCACGCGAGTTTTAAAACAGCTTCTTACAGTGTGACAATATAATGATAGAAGGAAAGGGTTGTCAAGAATTTTTTACAACAGCGCAAAATCGCTTGAAAAAACGAACGCCTTCAAGCATTTTAGAGGGAAGAAAGGAGGCGAAATGTTATGAATCGAACAATGCCGATCATCGAGGCCCGGAAGAAGCTGACCACCCTGCCTGAACAACTTGAAAAGGACCCGAAAACCAGAGTGGTGGCCGTGACCCGGCGGGGTAAGCCGGTCCTGGCCGTCATGCCCTGGGAGCTTTATGAGGCCATCGTGGAGACCCTGGAGATCGTGGGGGACGAGGAGTTGATGGCAGCTCTGCGGAAGAGCATTCAGGAGGCTGAAGAGGGCAAGGGTATTCCCTGGGAGACCGTGAAAGCGGAGATGGGACTTTGATCTACAAAACAAGTGTTCAATGATCCTCAGAACTGCCCGCGCCGAAAACCGTAACGCAACTCGCCTGTGAGCAGTTCCCGTTGCCGGGGGGTCGCCTGTTCCAGCAGGTCGGCTGGCGGATCGTAGCGGTTCCAGGTCTGCATGAACGGCGCCGCGTAACCATACACCAGCGAGTAGCGCGGGGCCGCTCCCGGCCTGAGCCGGGGGCCGGCGTGAACCAGTGTCTCGCTCAGGATCAGCACGTCCCCCGCGCGGGACGACAGTTGCCGGGCCAGCGAATCGTCCAGGAATTCGCGCAGGGCCTTCGTGGGCGTGTCCATTCGATGGCTGCCGGGGATCACCCACGTGCCCTCTCCCGGCCCGTTGTCGGTCAGGTAGATAAACGCCTTGGAGAACAGGCAGTGGTAGCGGCCGTCTGCGTGGAAACTCCCGACATTCGGGCCGATCCCCCGGTGCCAGCCCTCGTCCCGGGCCGGCTTCTCCTCGTACTCTTTCGGATTTGCGTAGTTGATCAGGAACTGGTGCTCCTCCAGGCGCACCTCCCCACCGACCACCTCCTCGATGATCGGCAGCAACGTCGGATGAAGCGCCGTCTCCAGCAGGTGCGGATCATACCAGGCGCAGCGGGAGAGCACCGTGAGCGCAGGCGTCTTGGGGTAGCCGTCGTGTTTGTACAGGCAGGCGTCATCGGCGTCCATCCGGTCGGCCAGGTCGATGAAACGCCGGCACGCCTCCGGGCTGAACACGCCCTCCAGCAGGACATAGCCGTTCACGTCGTAAAAATAGCGTTGTGCGGGGTTCAATTCTCCCCTCTTTTCCTCATCCGGTTCCATTTCATCCCCTCTTTTAAGGCCTGCTCCTAAACGCTATCGATCCGCGCGATGGCATAAGGAAGCAGCCTGATTTCGAGCGTCCCTTTGACAGTCTGCAAAAGTTCCCCCGCTTCCGCGCGAAACCCCTCCGGCGCGGCCATGGCCTCCTGCGCGTTCGTCTCGTCCCTGTTCGCCAACGGTCATGGTCGAACCTCTGCCGGGAGTCGGGAAAACACGGCTTTCACCACCTCTCCGGCCAGTTTAAAAGATTCCTCCGCCTCGGTCTGTGTGGGCGCAGAAGCATCCCCGGGGTATCGGAACTTCCAGGCGTATTCCGTGAGTGGGGCCGCCCGACGAAGAAGGGGTTCAAGGGTTGAATCGAACTCCATGCAATTACTGCCAATCTCAACCAGGTCGTGTGTCTTGCGAAAGGGATGGTCATGCCAGGTGAGAAATGCCTTGAGGGCTTTCTCCACCGCCTGCTGGCAGTGAAACAAGATATCTCCGAGCAGCGGAGGCACGGCTGCCAGATCAATTTCAGCCCCGCGCAGATCCTCCTTTGCTTTGAGAAACCACCCGCGCGTGTCTGCTAACCGAATGGGGTCATGCGGCATACAACAGCCTCCCCTCAGACATCACGGTGGATGGGAGCGATGCCCGGAGATGGAGCCGGGATTCAAAGGCATCCCGTGTCCACACCAGGACGTCGGCGGCCGTCCCTGTGCCCCATAGCGCTTCATAGGCGAGACGGCTGCGGCGGCGCTCCGGCGGGGCTACGTCCGGCACCACGACCAGCAGGTCGTAATCGCTGTCCGGTCCGGCCTCGCCGCGTGCGTGAGAGCCGAACAGATAGACACGCTCCGGGCGATAAGCCTCCACCAGACGACGGACGATCTCCCTGAGAGCCGAATTGTCCTGATCTGTGGAGGACAATGTAGAGAGCGTGTGGGTTGTTGCGTCACTCATGGCAGCCTCTACAGTTTTTCCTGTGTCTTCGAGTCCGTTCAGCTATCCAAAATGAGAGGCGTCTTCTTTGATTGTGATGGGTTGACAAACAAATATAATCCTGTTTCCAAACCTTATGCAATAAATTATCTCTACCTGCTCAGTCCCTAAAGGAGGGGAGCGAGAGAGACGTCTATGCCCTGGCTCAGAAGCTCATCCGTCTCCGCCTGCTGGAACCTCCCCCCAAATAGCTCGCCATGGCTTCTATACGCTATCGATCCGCGCGATGGCATAAGGGAGCAGCCTGATTTCGAGCGTCCCGGTCTGCAAAAGTTCCCCCGCCGCCGCGCGAAAATTCTCCGGCGCGACCATGGCCTCCTGCGCGTTCGTCTCATCCAGGGGGCGCACGCGGACGGACCCGCTCAGGTTCCGGATCGTGACCTGCTGCGGCTCGCCGGTCAGATTCGCCAGCATCACGCGCGTCCTGCCATCCCTGCGGACGGCGATACCGTCCACATTCAGGGTCGCACTCGACTGCGCGGGGATGACCTCACCCCCGGCGAACGCGCCCACATCCGCGAGCACATGATACATCGGGAACACGGACCCGGGAATGGAACGGAATCGCTCCGGCAGGGGGGACCCGCTCTCGGTCTCCATCACCCCGCGCCAGCCGGTGGTCTCGTAATAGGTCAGGCTGGACGCCCCGCTCTCGGCGAGGTGCTTGAGGCTCCCCACGGTCCAGCCCCCGCCGAACAGGGACATCTGCCGCACGTCCACGGGCGCGGGCAGCTCCCCCGGCGGCGTCTGCGGCACAGGGCCGGTGGCGTCCGGGTTGGAGCGCATCTTCAGGGTGATGGGGGTGACGGCGAGGGGGACGCCGGGGGCGAACTCCCGGGCGCTCTCGACCCTGGAGGCCTGGGCCTCCAGGGTCTCGATGAGCGAGGTGTTGTCGAAGGCGTGGACCTGGGGGTTGACCGAGTAGCAGGCCAGGTCGATGGCCCGAACGGGCGGACGGCCCCGGTTGAGGTGGGTGAAGAAGGCGTTCGTGCCGGCCCCGATCTTCGCGCCTGCGTCGCAGGCCGACAGGTGCGCCCGCGCCAGGCGGACCCACTTTTCGGACGTGGCGCCCTCCGCGACGTGGAAGATCAGGTAGGACCAAGCGGGGGGGTTGATCTGCTTCAGCGTCGCGACCAGGGCCTTCAGTTCCTCCTCAGCCGCGTCGGACAGGGTCAGGGCGACCTCCAGCGTTGCGCCCAATGCCCGCGCCTCATCGGTGGCCCGGCGCAGGGCGGGTTCATAGTCAGGAGTCGTCAGGTTCAGGTCCACGCGCAGGTGGGAGAGGTGCAGCGCCCGGAGGCGGTCGAGTTCCCTCTGGCTGAGAGGCTGGACGTGGTGGGCCACGCCCAGGCCGATGCGCGGGAGCGGGAGGGAGGTCGATTTGTCGATAGAGAATGTGATGCCCGTGGAGGCGTCCTCAGCGCCGAGACCGTCAGGGATCGGCCCATTCAGACTCAGCGTGACGGACTGGGAGACCTTCGTCCCGGCTTTGACCTCGACCGGATAGGGCAGGCGCAGGGGCGTGCAGTAGGTCTTGTAGGACCCGTCGGTCCAGTTGCGCTGGTCCTCCATCTCAAAGGTGTCGCCGGCGAACCGGACCTCGGCCCAGAGGTCAGGGACGACCTCGTGCGAGATGGCCCGCATGTCCACGAAGGGCTGGTGCGGAGAGATATATTTCGGGAAGGCCCCCTGTTCGACGGTCCCGTCCACCTTCTCGACCCGGCACGGGCAGCCCGCGCACTCCCGGATGGGGTGGAGGATGCAGAAGCCGACGCGATTGCGCAGGAAGGTGGAGCGCGCCTCTCCCGCCATCGCGAAGGTGAGGGTCCCCTGCGCGTCGCCGGTGATCGTCCCCTTCCAGAAGAAGTCGATCTCCCCCTGCCGGTTCTCCACGTCGTAGGCGATGCGGAAGGAATCGTCCCGGCTCTCGATCCGAACGTTCGAGAGAGCCGAAGGGATGGTGCCCCAGTTGCGGTCCCGGACGGCCACGTAGACCCGGCGGAGGACCTCCCGGCCGCCGAGCCGGAGGGTGCGCAGGTCGCCCGCCTCAAAGATCAGAGACAGCGGGCCGGCCCGGAGAGGGACCTGTTCCGGGAGCGGCTCATCCTTCCCGTAGGAGAGGACCCTGGGCGGCAGCCGGTTCATGGCTGGGACCTCCTTGGCTGATCCGCACTGGCGCGGACCCCCTGAATCCCCTCGCGCAGGGCCTGACGGTAGAGCAAATGGTCTGTCCAGTAGGCCAGGCACCGGAACCCCTGCGCCAGGGACGCGCGCCCCTCCTCGGGGCTGGCGACCATGAACCCCGGGGCCTTGCCGTGCCTCTGACAGGCTTCGAGGATACGATCCACGGCCCGCCGGTAGTCCGGGTGGGTGAATTGCGCCGGGATGCCCAGCGAGTTGGTCAGGTCGAAGTGCCCGAGCCAGAGCACGTCGATGCCGTCCAGGGCGGCGATCTCGTCCACGTTCTGAACGCCCTGCGCGGTCTCGATCAGGGCGATGAGCAGTCCTTCCTCGTTCGCGCTCTGCATCTTGGTCACGACGTCACCTTCCAGGTAGTCATCGTGGGCTACGGAGAAGGCCGCGCCCCGGCGTCCCACGGGCGGATACTTGGCGGCCTGAACGATGCGTCGCGCCTGCTCCACACTCTCCACCATCGGAACCATCAGGCCCATTGCGCCCACGTCCAGGACGCGGGCCAGGAAGTGGTACTCCGTGGCCGGGACGCGCACCATCGGCGTCAGGTCAGCCCCTCGCGAGGTGGCCATCAACGCCCGGATGGTCTCCACGCTCCAGCCCGTGTGCTCCATGTCGAATATGGCGAAGTCTGCGCCCGCCGAGGCCATCAACTGGGCGATGCCGGGGGTGTTGAACTCGAACAGCATGGTGCCCAGGGCCACGCCTCCCTGATGGAGTGTGCGTTTGACCTTGTTCTCTCTCATGGCTTGACCTCTCTCTGGCTATAATAGCGCAGTCTTTCCTGCAATTGCGGATGGTCCAGGGCCGCACGGTTCACGACGTGACGCGGGGCCCGGCCGGCGGCCACGTCCAGGATGCTCTCGCACGCGCTCCGGCCGATGCCCAGGAAGCACTCGTCCGTCCAGCAGATGGCGTGGGGGGTCACGATGACGTTGTCCAGAGATAAGAGGGGATCTTCCGGGTCGATCGGTTCTTTCTCGAAGACATCCAGCCCCGCGCCCTGGATGCGTCGCTCGCGCAGGGCCCCGGTGAGGGCCTGCTGGTCCACGATGGGACCGCGCGCCACGTTGATCAGGAAGGCGGTCTCCTTCATCAGGGCGAGGCGCTCTGCGTTGATCAGGTGGCGGGTCTCCGGCGTCAGGGCGCAGCAGATGCAGACGAAGTCCGAGGCGCGAAGCAGGGTGTCCAGGTCCACCTGTTCCACCCCGGGCTCCGGAGAGGTCGCATAGGGGTCGTGAGCCATCAGGCGCATCCCGAACGGCCGGGCCAGGGTGAACAGCTCGCGGCCGATGTTGCCCAGGCCGATCACGCCGAGGGTCCGGCCGGTCACCCCCGTGCCCATGTGGTCGAGCTTCTCCGCCCAGCGCCCGGCGCGGGTCAGTCGGTCTTTGATGAGCAGCTTGTGGCTGAGCGCCAGGAGGAAGGTCATGGCGGCCGCGGCCACGGGACGCCGGACGCCGTCGGGGGCGATGGTGATCAGGACGCCGCGCCCGGTGCAGGCCCCCACGTCCGTGTTGTCATAGCCCACTCCGAACCGCGCCACGACGGTCAGGCGATCCACGTCCTCCAGCGTGGCGGCGGTGATGCGCGGGGCCAGGACCAGGAGCGCGTCGTAGCCTTTCACCTGATCGGCGCGCAGCTCCGGCGTATTCTCCGCCAGGAACTCCCAGGTCACCCCCGGGGCCTTCTCCAGCAGGTCCAGGCCGATGTCGCCGAAGCCGAGCGAACCGTCCGGCTTGAGAAAGTCGCGGGTGACGCCCACGCGAAATGTCTGGCTCATGGGTCTCCTCCCTTTCATGGGCGCAAAAAAGGCCGACTGTGACACGCCACAGCCGGCCTTTTTATTGCGAAAATTACAGTACCTTGAGGACCATCACGGTGATGTCATCCGACCGGTGCGCCTCGCCGATGAAGCTGAGCACCTCGTCGTAGATGCGCTGGCGAAGGGTGTCGGCAGAGAGGCCCTGGCTGTCGCAGACGAGTTGCTCAAGGCGGTCGTCGCCGAACTGTTCCCCATCGGTGCGGGCGGCCTCCGGGACCCCGTCGGTGTAGAGGACGAGGGCGTCGCCGGGGCCAAGCAGGACCTCCTGGTCCGTGAAGGGCATGAGGCCGACGGGCAGGAGGCCGAGGGGGACGCCCGTACTCGGCAGCTTCTCGCAGGTCCCGTCCGCGCGGAGCAGGAACGGGAAGTTGTGACCGGCGTTCACCGCGCGGAGCAGGCGGGTCCGGGTGTCGAGCACGGCATAGACGCAGGTGGCGAACATCCCGGACCCCTCCCGGTAGAGCAGGGTGTTCATCTCGGCCAGGATGTCGGGGAGGGGGAGACCGCTCCGGGCCTCGGCGTGGAGGGCGGTGCGGACGGAGGACATCAGCAGGGCCGCGGGGATGCCCTTGCCCGATACGTCGGCGATGGCCAGGCCGAGCCGCCCGTCGCCGAGGGGGATGGCGTCGTAGTAGTCCCCGGCCACCTCCTCGCAGGCCACGCTCATGCCGGCGAGCTCATAGCCGTCGGGCTGGGGCAGGGTCTCCGGCAGGAGGCCCTTCTGGATGCGCGTGGCCAGGACCAACTCGGTCTCGATGCGCCGCCGCTCCAGGGCCTCCCGGTGGAGCCGGGCGTTGTCCACGGCGATGCCGACCTGGTTGGCGAAGACCTGGAGCAGGCTCAGGTCCCATTCGTCGAACCGCTGGCCGCCCTCCTTGTTCAGAAGCTCCACGATGCCCAGCAGCCGGTCGCGGGCCCGCAGGGGGGCGCAGATGATCGACCGCGTCTCGAAGTCCGCGGACAGATCGATCCCCTCGAACCACCGGGCGTCGCCCCGCACGTCGTGGACGATCAGCGACTGGTCGTTGTCGAGCACCCACCCGGCGATGCCGTGCCCCTTCTGGAACCGGAGTCCGCGCACGGCGTCAGCCTTGGGACCCGTGGCCTCGGTGATGACCAGCTCATCCGTCACCGGGTCGAGCAGGATGATGGAACTGGCCTCCGCGCGGATGACCCGGGACAGGGCCTCCATGGCCGAGGCGATCACCTGATCGAACTCCAGGGAGGAGTTGATGAGCGTCCCGGCGCTGAGCAGGGCGGACATGGCCGCGCCCCGGCGTCGCCGGTCCTCGAGCCGGCGACGGTCGCGCATCAGCCTTCGCTCCCCGGTGGCGCGGTCTCTGGAGACCACCCACCGAATACCTCGATGGTCCGACTTGGGGGCGTTCCGCCGGCTGTCGATCATCTCCGACAGCCAGGCGAGGTCCTCCGGGGTTTGAAGGAGCTGCTGGAACCCTGCGATGGTGAAGGCGTCCTCGACGCGGCGGTCCTGATCGTCGCGTCGATTCGGGTCGGGAGTTGCCATGGAATGGATCCTCGGACTTTTAAGACCTACCATCAAGAAGAATCCGCAAATTTTGCAGATTACACAGATAAGCGTTCATCTGCGTCAATCTGCGTCATCTGTGGATTTCAAGGGTTTTCTTACGGGCAGTGCGTCCCGAACTCCCGGTAGTCCCGCACCGGCTGGGCGTGGTATTCCCGGACCATCTTTTCGAGGCGGTCCACGACGAGGTTGAAGACCCGCTCCCCCTTGGCCGCGCTGGCCACCAGGCTGTCCCCCATCGTGCCGGTGACGTCCCGCGTGTCGCACCGGCGCTCCGCAAACCCGGCGAAGTGCCGCAGCTCCGGGCTGAACGGGTTGGGGAAGATGTCCGCGTTCATCTTGCTCTTGTCGATCAGGTAGTCCCGCAAATAGAGCTGCACGGAGGTCTCCCACTCCCCGCCGTGGCCCACGCTCCCGGCATCCGCCTCGCTCCAGGCCTTCATCTCCTGCGCCACGGCTGTCCACCAGCTGAAGGCCACGATGAAGACGTTGTCCTCCGAGACCGTGTTCATCACAACGCGGTTGGGCGCGTCGTTCCCGCCGTGGCCGTTGATCACCACGATCCGTTTGAACCCGTTGGCCGCGATGCTCCGGCAGATGTCACCCACCAGGTTCAGATAGGTCTCGATCCGGAGGCTGATCGTGCCGGGGAACCCCATGTTGTAGTGCGTGAACCCCGACCAGACGGGCGGGGCCACGATCACCGGGAAATCGGTCACGCGCTGGGCCGTGCGGACGGCCATGTAAAATGGCCCCACGATGTCCACGTCCATCGGACAGTGGGGGCCGTGCTGCTCCACCGAGCCGGTGGGGACGATCACGATCGGGTCGTGCTGGAGCGCCTCCAGGAACTCGTGCCGCCACATCTCCTGCCACAGGACCTTCTTGTTTTTACCGTCGTAAGAGACCTTGAACATCCCTGTCCTCCGTGAAGAAGGCGTGCGAGAAAGAAAAAAACCTCTCTATCTCAGAAAATAGCTCATCAGTCCCAGAGACCCCAGGATGCCGAGAATCCATAGGAATACTTTGAATCCACTCCTTTTCAGTCGGGCTTCACAAAACGGGCATATTTTAACCTTTACACCAACCGGGTAACCGCAGTTCCAACAAGGGCCCATTTCGTAAGCCATTGCATTCCCTCTGGACGTTTGTCTGGGCAAAAAGTGTTTGAGGAAAGGCCAGTTTTCGGGTCAGACCGGCATTCCTGGGACAACGAAGTTATAGAGTACGCACAGGCGCGGAAGAAAGCAAGGAAAAATGCAGGTAGTTTGCAAGACACTGTTCACTTACCATTCCCAACTTATGCCCCCCGAAAACCTCGGCAGAAAGCTTTCGGGCCTGAAATATAGGCGTCAGCTTCACCAACGAATACGGCTCTCTAAGAGGCGGTTCCTGCGATAATCCAAAACTGCTATTTATAT
>SICM01000013.1 GCA_009694805.1 Candidatus Latescibacterota bacterium | reverse complement strand
CGTTGGATGCGGTCATGGCTAACTGTCCCGCCCAGCAGCGATGCCAAACCAGTCGCAGTCGTTTGCCCAAACGAACTGATGAGGTAATCGCTATACAGGCCAAGAAGGTCTTTGTTGGTCATACCCCAAATTTAATCAATTCTCCCCGCGCTGCGTAAGGTGAGTTATTAGCCGTTTTGGGCTACGTTTTAAGGAAAGACAAGAGCGGTTTCGAGTGCCGCGTATCGGGGATCAGGTAAAAGGCAACTGCGGTTTCGGGTATCGGGTTTCAGGTAAAAACAAAACCATCTCTGCTTTCCCTGATACCTGACACCTGACACCTGATACCTGATACCTGATACCTGCTTTTGCTTTCCTGACCCCTGTTTTCCTGTTTGCCATAAAAGGAGGTGAACCACCGTGCCGGACGAAGCGAACCGGGGCGACAAGAGCGAAGACGAACTGGAGGCTGAAATGCTCCGGATGATGCAGCAGGAGGCCTCCGGCACTGAGCCTTCGGAGGCGGCCCTGGCGTCGGAGTCTGACAACCCGGAAGACGAGATGATGCGGATGATGCAGCAGGCCATGGCCGAGGCCCAGGCGGAGACCTTACCCTCCGGGGGGGCATCGAACGATATGCTTGAGATGGAGATGCTCAAGGCCATGCAGGGCGACGACGCAGGCAGCCCTGCCGCGCCGTTCCCGTCGTTCTCGGCCCCTGTGGACACCGAAGGGGTGACCGCCGGTCTCTCGCGCATTCTCGACGTCAATGTCAAGATCACGGTCGAGCTGGGCTCGAATCAGACCCCCATCAAGGAGATCCTGCAGTGGGGGGAAGGGACGCTGGTCGAACTGGAGCGGATGGACCGGGAGCCTGTGGACGTGCTGGTCAACAACAAGCTGTTCGCCCGCGGCGAGGTCGTGGTCGTGGGGGAGACGTTCGGGATCAAGATCACGGAGTTGCTGAACGGACCCACGAGGAAGTAAGAAAAGGCAGACGGCAGTCCCTCGATACGCCCCTGCGGGGCTACTCGGGATAAGCGGATAGACCGTATGTCCTGAGTAGCGGCTGTAAGCCGCGTATCGAAGGGCAGACGGCAGACGTGAAAGTAGGGGCGACCCGCCGGGTCGCCCCTACTTTTTTACACCCACCCGTGAACGCTGTGTCCCTGGCCGGGGAAGAAGATGACGTCGATGACGAAGGAGAGGACCACGCCGAAGGCCCGGCCCACGATGATGCCGATGAAGAGGGGCCGAAACCGCCGGTAGAGGGCCACGCCGCCCACGCGCATGATGATGATCTTGAACGCCCAGACGAGGAACAGGGAGAGGATTTCGTGCAGGATGCTCGTCGTGGAGACGATGAATCCCACGGGGTGGAAGGGCCAGGCCGGGAAGCGATACCGCATGAACATCAGGAGGGAGACGAAGGCGGCGCCGATGCCGAAGAAGGCGATGCGCGGCCAGGAGGTCACGTAGGGGTCCTGGATCATCGCCACGGCGCCGTTCATGACGCTCGGGGCATAGCGCACGAACGGGTAGTCGTAGAAGTTGTAGGCCCCGTAGGTGTAGCCGTAGTAGATCGTCAGCGCGATGTTGACGGCCAGGCCCGAGAGGAGGGCCAGGCAGACGGCCCAGAACAGCCGGCGCTTGTTCCCCCGGATCGCGTCCGCCAGCCTGGCCCCCATCGCCAGGGGGGTGGTGAACAGCGCCCAGCTCAGGCAGTTGGAGAAGGCCGTGGCCGTGATGGAGGCGGCGCTGAACGTGCGCGACCCGAACACCTGCAGGGCGAAGTCCTGCGGCGAGACCGGCACGCCGAGGTAGAGGGTCCCGGACTCGCACACGAACTTGGCCAGGGCGATGTAGATGATGAGCGCCGCCGGCAGGTAGAGGGCGATCATCCGGAACTCCATCCCGGACTGCATCAGCCACCCGACGATGAACGCCAGCCCGCCGATCAGGCAGAAGGCCGCGGCCCGGTAGGACATGAGCTCATCGTCATCCTCGACGGTCGCATCCCCCCGGAACGCCTTGCGGAAGACCCCCTTGAGGTGTTTCCGCCCCACCCAGAGCCCCACGACCACGAACGCGAACAGCGCCCCGGTGCACTGCCACTGGACCACCGGGTCGGTGTAGGTCCCTCCCCCCTTGTGGTCTGCGCCGAAGTAGAACCCCATTCGCCGGAAGATGGCGTTCTGCGATAGCAGGAAGAGGTGGAAGAACCAGAGGCTGAACAGGACCTCCAGGTTGACGAAGTAGCCGAACCCGATGGTGTAGGTGTTGATGTGGGTGAGCAGGGGCGGGAAGTATTCGGCGAAGTAGAACAGCCCCGCGTTGGGGCTCATGTTGATGCGGGGGATGGTGGGGTTGAAATAGTTGATCATATTCCAGCAGATGATCCCGCCGGAGAGGGCGAAGCCCGCCCAGAACAGCCTGTTTCTGAAGAGCGAGGGGCGCTCTTTCTCGGCCTCCGTCGTGAGTTCGATGACGGGGTTCAGCAGGGGATAGGCGAGGCGTTCGTGCTCGGCCCACTGCCGGTGGAGAATGACGATGAGGGAGGCGCAGACCAGGAAGCCCGCCCCGATCAGGAGCGTCCACCAGAAGATGGGCATCACCCAGAGCCCCCACGGGATCGACATGCCTTCGGGCAGGCCCTCGAACAGCCACTGCATCGCCCCGCCCGAGTTGGGGGGGACCATCCAGGCGGGGATCTGGTCGTGCAGGAACTCGGCCCACCGGTTCTCTGGCGTGGCCAGGTAGTAGGGGCTGGCGAGGGCCCCGAGGAAGATGCCGGTCAGCCCCCGGCTCGGGATGACCGAGCCGACCAGGCCCATGGTCAGAATGGTGAACAGTTCCGCCGGGGTGAGGGCGGAGGCCGGCCGGAACCGCCCCCAGGCCCAGTTCCCGACGAGCAGGACGAGGTAGAGGGAGAGCAGGGCGATGGAGAAGTTGGTGATGTTCATGCTCGACGTGTGGGCCACGTAGCCTGCGTAGGTGATCCAGGCGTTGACCGCCACGACGACGAGGAACCCCCACAGAATCGCCCGACCCTTCACCCCCTCCGTCCGCGCCGAGACTCCGACCTCTGCGTGCGCTTGAACCCCTGTTTCCCCCACTCCCCTCGAAGCTTCCAATCCAGGACCTCCTTTAAAAGGCGTGAGACGTGAAACGTGAGACGTGAAACGTGAGACGTGAAACGTGACACCCCCCTTCCACCCCCTGCCCCCCTCCCTCCCCCCACGGGTGGGGGAGGGAGGGGGAAACAAGGGCTTTGCCCCTTGAGATGGGGGAGGGCTGGGGGCCGTTTGCCGTTTGCCTTACACCGTCGCCGATGCCCCGCCGTCGATGTTGATCGCCGCCCCGGTGATGTAGCTGCCCCGCGCGGACACGAGGAAGGCGACGAGGTCCGCCACCTCCTCCGCCTCTCCCACCCGGCCCACGGGGATCTCCTTTCCGCTCTGGCGGTAGAACTCCTCCAGGCTCCTCCGGCCCCCTTCGGCCTTCCAGCTCCGGACCCACTGGCCGCTCTTGATCGACCCCACGCAGACGGTGTTGACCAGGATATGTTCCCGCGCGTGGTCTTTGGACATCGCCTTGGTCAGCGCGATCCCGGCGGCCCGGCTGACGGAGGTGGGCACCGACGCGTGGCCCGGGGCCTTTCCGGCGGGGGTGGTGATGTTGACGATCCGCCCGCCTCCGACGCGACGCATGTGGGGGATGGCCGCCCGCGAGGCGCGGATGGCGGAGAAGACCTTCAGGTCGAAGTCCTCCTTCCAGACCTGGTCGGTGGCGTTCTCGAACAGGGAGGCCGAGGAGGTCCCGACGTTGTTGACGAGGATGTCGACCCGCCCGAACGCCTCGACGGTCTTCTGGATGAAGGCCTCGACCTCGCCGGGCTTCGTCACGTCTGTCTGAACGGCCAGGACCATGCTCCCCGTGCGCAGCCGGATGTCCTCCGCGGTCCGCTCCAGCACGTCCTCCCGCCGGCCGCAGATGGCCACGCTCACGCCCTCTGCGGCCAGTTTGGACGCTATCGCCCTGCCGATTCCGTCGCTCCCTCCCGTCACCGCCGCCGCCTTTCCTTGAAGCTCTAGCTCCAGGGCCATGCCCCCTCCTTTGAAAGGTCCGTTTTCCTCGAACAGGTTGAATTTAAGCCTTCTTCCGCTTGAGGCATTGCTTCACTGCGGCGAGGCAGATCTCGACCACGGTGTCGGTGTTCATCACGAGGGCGTGGACGTCGTCGCGGTTGCCGGACATCTCGATCAGGAAGGCGGCGGGCGTGCCCCGCTCGGCGGCGTAGCCGATCAGGTAGGGTTGCGGGGGCGTGAAGTCCGTGGCCCGGTCCATGTTGACCTGCTGGTAAGGGCCGTTGTAGGGCTTCTGCGTCAGGTAGCGGTCCTTCAGCCGGGCCTTGATGTCATCGTGGATGGCGGTGATGAGCGCATTGTCCCCCCTGTGGGGGCGCAGGAGGATATAGTCCGCGGTGTGGAAGTCGATCACGCAGAGGGGACGGTGGTCGTCGACGATCCGCTGGATGATCTGCGTCTCCGGCTCGGAGGCGGGCTTCGTCCCCTTGTAGTTGTAGTCCCAGGGCATCATCACGTCCTGCGCGTCCCGCAGCTTCTCCCAGGCGCAGTCGAAGTTCCGGTTGAGGTCCACGCCGCGCGCGTTCTGCCGGGTGAAATGGTCGAAGGACCAGGGATTCTGGATGGGCAGGATTTTGAAGTGGAGTCTGCGGGTGTTCAGCCCTTCGACGCGGGGGTTCTCGCACAGGATCTCCGTCAGCCGGAGGAGACCGAAGGCGTTCTCCCACTCCCAGCCGTGGATGGCCGCGCCGAGGTAGATCGTGGGGTTCTTCTCGTCGCCGAGGCTGAAAGACCAGACGGGCCTGCCGTCGCTGCACGGCCCCTCGTTCTGGAGCGACAGACCGGGGTGACGGGCGGCGAGGGCGTGCATCTCCCGGACGAACGCGTCGTAAGAGAGCCGTTCCGAATAGTGTCTGCCGTAGCGGACAGCCTTGTTGATGACGTTGCCGATGAAGAGATACTTGTTCGTGCTGCCATAAGCGTTGTAGAACGGCCGGAGGGGTGAGAGGAGGTCCAGGGCGATGATCCGGCCTTTTCCGACCTTTTCCTCGACCAGGACCGCGCCGCCGTTGACCGTGGAGGTGGCCAGGATGGAGACGGACGAAGATTCCCGGACGCCCATGACCTGGCGCTGGTACATCTGGTTGGCGTAGAGCTGATCGGGGGCGCTGGAGACCTGGCCGTACCATCCGATGGTCTCGCCGGCCGCGAACCCCTTCGTGACGTCGTTCTCGACCTCGACCCGGAGGCCGGGCCGGATGCGGTCCATCACGTGGGTCTTGCTGAAATGGAGGCACCGGGCGGCCGCGTACTCGAACAGGCAGGAGAAGACCTGACCCCCGGCCTTTGCGTGGGCCGTCAGGGCGCCGTAGTCGAGCCTGGACAGGTTGTCGCCCGACGCCACCATCGTGATCGCGTAAGCGTACTTTTTGAGCACGCGCAGGCTGTGGTCTTCGGCGGTGAAGTTCATCCTCCGGACCCGACCCGGATAGAGGATGTCCAGGTCCGCGCCGACGGCCCCGCCAGCGTTGTCCGTGAGGAGGAGGATATCCTGTTTTTCAGCCATCGCTTTTGGGGTGTCCGCCATTTCTGTCTGAGGCCCTCCTTTCATTTTCAAAGGTCCAGGGGGGAAAGTAATCAAACAGGCCACGCCGGTCAACATGAAAGACGTTTCGGGGGTTGACAACGGGGGGTGGGATGGCTATCTTAGCGGCATTCACCTTTTCGACAAACCCTGACGCATTCCCACTTTTCTTGCTCGTGCAAGAAAAGTGGGCAAAAGAAGCACGCCCCGTCAAGCGCCGGGGAGGCTGGGCGCGCCGCAACCTTGACGTTCTGTGGACGCACCGAATGTTGTGCCCCCCCGGCGTGTGGGTGCTTCTGCTGGACTTCGGTAGTGGGGGTTTCTGGCGGCGCGCCGCTTATCGTTTTGGCTGGGCTGTTCTCCTGTGCAAACTCAATCCTGGAGGTGCATGATGGACGTATATGGGAGTCTCGGCATCCGGCCCGTGATCAACGCGGTGGGCACGGTGACGCGGCTGGGCGGGTCGCTGATGCCGCCGGAGGTGCTGCGGGCGATGGCGGCGGCTGCGGAGCAGTACGTGGATCTCAGTGAGCTGCACGTGGCGGCCGGGAAACGGATTGCGGAGCTGATCGGCGTGGAGGCGGCCTACGTGTCGTGCGGGGCCGCCGGGGGGCTGGCCGTGGCTGCGGCGGCCTGCATCGCGGGGAGCGACCCGGAGAAGGTCCGGCGGCTGCCGGAGGGGGAGGGGCTCAAGACGGAGTTCGTGATCCAGCGGTCACACCGCACGGCGTGGGAGCAGTCCCTCCGGGTGGGCGGGGCGCGGATGGTGGAGGTGGCGCCCACGGCGGAGGCCCTCCGGGGGGGGATCGGCCCCCGGACCGCGGCGGTGATGTTTTTCATGGTCTACTCGAAGACCGACTCCGTGACGTTACCGGAGGCGATCCGGATCGCCCACGAGGGGGGGGTCCGGATCGTCGTGGACGCGGCGGCGGAGCTCCCCCCGATGTCCAACCTGACCGCTTTTCTGGAGGCGGGGGCGGACCTGGTCGTCTTCAGTGGCGGAAAGGGGCTCCGGGGGCCGCAGGCGAGCGGCCTGGTGCTCGGAAAGAAGGAGTTGATCGAGGCGTGCCGGGCGAACGGCAACCCGAACAACGGGATCGGGCGGCCGATGAAGGTGGGCAAGGAGGAGATCGCCGGGGTCGTGGCGGCCGTGGAGCGGTTTGCGAGCCTGGACCACGACGCCGAGCGGCGGCGCTGGGAGGCGCAGGTGGACCACCTCGTGGAGGTCGTGTTCGGCCTGCCGGGCGTGCGCGCCGAGCGCATCCTGGACCGGACGGGCCAGATCCCGGTCGCCCGCGTGGCATCGGACCGGATGGCGCCGAAGGCCATCGCCGAGCAGTTGCGGACGGGCGAGCCCCGCATTGAGGTGAGCGCCTCGGCGGAGGGCGTGACGGTCAACCCCCACATGCTGAGGCCGGGGGATGAGAAGGTGATCGCGAAGCGGCTGAGAGAGATACTCAAATAAGGAGGGCCTTGCCGTGAAACTGCTGGATCAACTCCCCTGGAAAGACGTGACCTCGGACAACCTGAACTTCTACAAGGCCATCGGCGTGGAGTGCGTGCTGGTCCATATCCCGTCGGAGATGGCCGACGGAAGGGATCCCACGGACGATTTCAAGCGGCTGAAGCGGTTCGTGGAGGACCACGGGCTGGAGCTGGCCGTCCTCCACTCGCACAATGTCCCCCGGGACCGGATCATTCACGGGCTGCCGGGCAGGGACGAGCAGATCGAGGGGTGGTACCGGGTGCTGCGGGGGATCGGCAGGGCCGGGGTGCCGGCCACGGCCACGACGTTCTATGCGATCGGCCATTTCCGGTCGCCCTCGACGGTGGGCCGGGGCGGGGCCCGGTTCAGCACGTTTGACTATGAGTCCTTCAAGAAGGACGCCCCTCACCACCCGGACAAGGCGATCAGCGCGGAACGGATGTGGGAGAATCTGGAGTACTTCCTGAAACGGGTGGTCCCCGTGGCGGAGGAGGCGGGGGTGCGGATCGCGCTGCACCCGGACGATCCGCCGGTCCCGGAGCCCCTCGGGGGCGCGGCCCGCATCCTGGTGAGCACCGCGAACTTCGAGCGGGCGTTCGGCCTGGCGCCGAGCCGGGCCAACGGGATGCTGTTCTGCCAGGGGTGCGTGGCGGAGATGGGGGAGGACGTGGTGGAGGCGATCCACAAGATCGGGGGGCAGGACAAGATCGTGTTCGTGCATTTCCGGAACATCCGGGGGACGCCCTACAACTTCCAGGAGGTGTTCATCGACGAGGGGGATATGGACATGGGAAAGGCCATGCAGGCCTACAAGGACGTGGGCTATGACGGCCCCATCATGCTGGACCATACCCCCGGCATCCCGAACGACCCGCAGGCCAGGGCCGGGCATGCCTTTGCCAACGGGTACATCAAGGCGCTGATTCAGGCGGTGTATAGATAAGTCCCACGTGCCACGTATCCAAGTGCCACGTAAAAACCTCATCACTTGGCACTTGATACTTGGCACTTGATGGGAGAGGGAGGGGGTGAGAGGACAGCCCCCTACCCTCCCCGGCCTTGACGAAAAACCCTGATCCCCCCCTCCCTCCACCCTTCGACTGCGCGGCGCCAAAACGCCGCTCCGCTCAGGGCAGGCTGGGGGAGGGAGGGGCGTGGGGGTGAAAGGGGGAATTTCGGGAGCCCCTTGATTCTTGACCTGTTTTTGACTATTATTACATGAATTTTACCTGGACATCACTTCGTGAAGGGCAGGACTGCGCATATGAGATAGAGAATTTTGTTTTTTTAGAGACTTACACCTTATCCTCGCATTCGTAAAAGGGGCGGGGAGGGGATCTCTTCTCAGGGAGATAGATGTGAGTATGAAGGCCACCATACTGTTAGAACCCGGAAAGATCGAGCTGCAGGAGGTGGAGATGCCCAGGGCCGGACCGGGAGAGGTGATCGTCCGGATCCGGTCGGCGCTCACCTGCGGGACCGATCTGAAGGCGTACCGCCGGGGGCATCCCAAGATTCCGATGCCGACGCGGTTCGGGCACGAGTTCTCCGGGGACGTCTGGGAGGTGGGGGAAGGGGTGGAGGGGTTCCGGGTGGGGGACCAGGTCATGTGCGTCAATTCCGCCCCGTGCGGCGAGTGCGACGAGTGCCGGCGGGGGCTGGAGAACCTCTGCACCGCCTCGGATATGTTCAGCTGGGGGGCCTTTGCGGAGTTCATGAAGGTCCCGGCGCGGATCGTCAAGCACAACATGTTCAAGAAGCCGCCCGGCCTCTCCTACAGCGAGGCGGCCATGCTGGAGCCGCTGGCCTGCGTGGTCTACGGGCTGGAGCAGGTACGGCTGAAGAAGGAGGACACGGTCCTGGTCATCGGGGCCGGGCCCATCGGCCTCCTGCACGTCATGGTCACCCGGGTACTCGGGGCCGGGAAGATCATCGTGTCGGGCCGGCGCAGCAAGCGCCTCAAGATCGCCCGGCTGATCGGGGCGGACGTGGTCATCGACGCGGCGAAGGAGGATGTATACGGGCGCGTGATGGCGGAGACGGGCGGGGTGGGGGCGAGCCTCGTCGTGGAGTGTACGGGACAGCTCAAGGTCTGGGAGGAATCGACGCGGCTGGTGGCCAGGGGGGGGACGGTCATCCTGTTCGGCGGCCTGCCCAAGGGGACCACGGCCACCTTCGACACGTCCCGGCTGCACTACGACCAGATCACGCTCAAGGGGGTGTTCCACTTCACCCGTTCGGCGGTCCGGTGCGCCTACGACCTCCTGGCCAGCGGCCGGGTGCGGGTGAAGGACCTGATCACCGGGTCTTACACGCTCGACGACATGAAGAAGGTGATCGACCAGCTCCTCGACGGGAACTGCATCAAGATCGAGATCGTGCCCACGGCCAGGTGATCGAGGCTCATGAAAGTCGCCAAAATTTACTCGCTCGAAGACATCCGCATCGAGGACATGCCGACGCCGGAGGTGGGACCGGGGGAGGCGCTCATCCGGATGAAGGTCTGCGGCCTGTGTACGAGCGACATGATCCCGTGGTACGTGGCGCGGAAGGTCCCGGCGGTCCTGGGTCACGAACCGGTCGGCGTGGTCGTCAAGGTGGGGCGCGACGCGGTGGGGTTTCAGAAGGGGGACCCCGTGTTCGTCCATCACCACGCGCCCTGTTTCACCTGCCGGCTCTGTCGGCGGGGTTTTTTCTCCCTGTGCAAGGTCTGGAAGGCCTCCCATCTCGTCCCCGGGGGGCTCGCGGAATTCGTGAAGATCCCGGCGCACAACCTGAAGTACGACACGCTCAAGCTCCCGGAGGGGATGTCCTTCGAGGACGGGTCGCTGATCGAACCCCTGGCCTGTTCCGTGAAGGCGCTCAAGCGGGCGCGGGTCCGGTCCGGGGACATCGTGCTGGTGATCGGGCTGGGGATCATGGGCCAGCTCAATGCCCTGCTGGCCCGGCACTACGGGGCGCGGATGGTGTTCGGGGCGGACCTGGTCCCCTACCGCCTGGAGAAGGTCCTCTCGCTGGGGGCCGATGCGGCGGTGGATGTGTCGAAGGAGGACCTGGCGGAGCGGGTCCGGGGGCTGACGGACGGGTTGATGGCCGACGTGGTGATCGTGGGGCCGGGCAGCCTGGAGGCCATGCGGTCGGGGCTCTCCTGCGCGGGCAGGGGGGGGACGGTGATGTTCTTCACGCCTTCCGGGCCGGAGGAGCGGCTGGAGATCAACCCTCACGACCTCTACTTCAACGAGGTGACGCTCATGACGAGCTACTCCTGCGGCCCCTACGACACGCGGGAGGCGATGGAGTTGATCGGGCAGGGGATCGTCTCGGCGGAGCGGCTCGTCACGCACCGCTTCCCGCTCGAAGAGACGGCGGAGGGGTTCAAGAAGGCGAAGGAGGCCGGGGCCTCTCTGAAGACGCTGATCGTGATGGACGGAGAGGGATAGGCAGAGGGGAAGGGAGGCGATGTGCGTCGCACCAAGACGATGACGAATCGTTCCGGCCGACAGACTTTGATCCGATGCAGGGTCTGTCTCCGGAAGATGGGGGACATTCAGGACTTTGAGGGGCAGGTCTTCATGCTCTGCGAGGCGTGTGAGGAGGTCCTCCGCCGTCGCAAGAAGGCGGGGCTATGAAGACAAAGAGCGGGTTTATCGTTTTAGGACTGGCTCTTTTCATCTGTGTGGCGGGCGCGAAGGCGCCTTCCCCGGTCCCGGCAGGGCCCATGACGCTCGATCTGGACCCGACTCCCGGAGATCAGGGGAGACGGGAGATCCGGGGCGTCAAACCGGGCGCGACGGTGACCGTGGAGATCGCGGCGCTCCGGGGGGCGAAGGGCGCCACGGGGTTCACGGCCACGCTGACGTTCGACACGACGCAGGTCGCGTACGAGGGATTTGAGGCCGGGCCGCTCATCCCGGAGATCCAGACGCTCCCGCTTCTCAAGGGCGGCAGGCTGGAGATCGGCGGGGGCCAGTTCGGGGCAGGGGGAGGGGCGGCGCAGGACGCCGGGTCGCTCGGCATCCTGATGTTCAGGACCACGCCCCGCTTCAAGACCCGGACGGCCCTCACGCTCACCCGCGCCCGCTATCGCAGACGCGGCGAGACGCAGAGTTTTGAGGCTCATGCCGAGGTCGTCCTGTCGGCAGGTCCCCCCCAGCCTTCCAGGTCAAAATAGGTCAGAAAATCGAGCGCAGTCGTGGCGAGCCGCACCTGAACGGGTGCGGTTTTTGTTTTCGGGGCGCTTCATTTGTCGAGCTTTCTCCACTGCCGTCCATCGCGCGCCATCAGGTCTTCCGCCTCCTTCGGCCCCCACGTCCCTGCCGCGTAGTTGGGGAAATCGCGAGGGGGCAGGACCTTCCAGACGTCCAGAATCGGCGCGACCGCAATCCAGCTCGCCTCCACCATGCTGGCTCGCCGGAACAGGGTGGCATCCCCTATCGTGCAGTCATACAGCAATCGCTCGTAACCCGTGCTCGGGGTGCTGCCGAAGTGGTCCTCGTAGTTAAAGTCCATGTCGACCGTCCCCAGGCGCACCAGGGTGCCGGGCACTTTGGCGTCAAAGCTCAATGAGATGCCCTCGTCGGGCTGAATATGGAGGACCAGCTGGTTGGGCGCCAGGCGCTCGACAGGGGTCTTGCTGAACAGCACGAAGGGGGGGCCGCTTGAACTGGATGGCGATCTCGGTGACGCGCCTGGGAAGGCGTTTTCCGGTCCTGAGGTAGAAGGGCACGTCGGCCCAGCGCCAGCTGTCTATGAAGAGCTTCAGCGCCACAAACGTCTCGGTGCGGGAGTCTGGGGCGACGTCCGGCTCCGAGCGGTAGCCGGGCACGTGCTCGCCGCCGACCGTGCCTTCGCCATACTGTCCCCGTACGGCGCGGCGGAGGACCTCCTCCGGGGTCATGGGTTTCAGGGCGTGCAGGACCTTGGTCTGCTCGTCGCGCACGGCGTCCGCCTCGAAGGAGATCGGGGGCTCCATCGCCATGAGGCTGATCAACTGGAAGATGTGGTTCGGGACCATGTCCCGCAGCGCCCCGGCCGCGTTGTAGTATCCGCCCCGGTGTTCGGCGCCGAGGTCCTCTGCGACGGTGATCTGCACGTGGTCGATGTAGCGATGGTTCCAGATGGGCTCGAAGATGCCGTTGGCGAAGCGGAAGACCAGGATGTTCTGCACGGTCTCTTTGCCCAGATAGTGGTCGATGCGGTAGATCTGGTCTTCGCTCAGCACCTGTCGGATCTCACGATTGAGGGCGCAGGCCGATTCCAGGTCGTTTCCGAACGGCTTTTCGATGATGACCCGACGCCACACCCCGTTCTCCTCACGGACCAGGCCAGCGGCGCCCAGGCGCTGGACGGCCGGGGAGAAGAGGTCCGGGGCCAGGGCGAGGTAGTAGAGGGTGTTCCCCTGCGTGTCGTGCCGCTGGTTGACCTCCTCCAGCAGGCCCTGAAGCCGCTGGTAAGCCCCCGCATCCTGGACATCGCCCGACAAATGGTAGAACCGCTGGACGAACTCCTGGGAGAGTTCGGGATCGACCGGCCCCGTGGCAAACTCCTGGAGATCCTGCCCGACCTTCCCCCGGAAATCCTCGTCGCTCATCTCCCGACGGCTCATGCCGATGACGGCAAACGCTCTGGGCAGGAGTTTCTCCCTGGCCAGGTTGTAGAGCGCGGGGATGAGCTTGCGCCTGGTCAGGTCCCCGGACGCGCCGAAGATCACCATGACACAGGGGTCCCCCGCCCGCCCGGGCGCTTCGTCCCTCCCGTTCCTCTCCTCCGCGCGTTCCATCCTTCATCCTCCCGACGGGCGTTCCGTGTGCCCGCCGAACTTGTGCCGCATGGCGGACAGCAACTTCTCCCCGAAGGTGTGCTCCTGCCGCGAACGGAAGCGCGTGTAGAGGGATGCCGAGAGCACGTCGGCCGGCACGGCTTCTTCAATCGCGGCCATGATCGTCCAGCGCCCTTCGCCAGAATCCTGTACAAAACCGGTATAGTCCGAGAGCGTGGGGTTCTCCAGAAGGGCCGTTGCGGCCAGGTCCAGGAGCCAGGATTCGACGACGCTCCCCCGCCGCCACACCTCGGCGATGTCGGTCAGGTTGAAATCGTAGCGATGGTCTTCGGGCAGTTCCTTCGCGTCCGCGTGCCGTAAAATATCGAATCCCTCCGCAAAGGCCTGCATCAACCCGTATTCGATGCCGTTGTGGATCATTTTGGCGAAATGCCCGGCGCCGGATGGGCCGCAGTGGAGGTAGCCTTCCTCGGCCGTGCTCTCCGTGTTTTCGCGTCCCGGGGTACGGGGGATCTTCCCGCGCCCCGGCGCGAGGGTCTTGAAAATAGGCGTTAGATATTTGACGACCTCCGCGTCCCCCCCGATCATCAGGCAGTAGCCCCGCTCCAGGCCCCAGATGCCCCCGCTCGTGCCCGCATCCACGTAATGGATGCCCTTCTCCTTCAGGACCCTGGCGCGTCGCACGTCGTCCTTGTAGTGGGAGTTGCCGCCGTCGATGACGATGTCGCCCGGTTCCAGGCGTCCGGCCAGCGCCAGGACGGTCTGTTCCGTCGGGTCCCCCGCCGGGACCATGATCCATACGGCCCGCGGCCTGCTCAGTTGGCTCACGAAGTCGTCCAGGGACGTGGCCCCTGTCGCCCCTTCGGCGACCAGCCCCTTCGCGTTATCCGGGTTCAGGTCGAACACGACGCACGGATGCCCTCCCCGCATCAAACGCCGCACGATGTTCGCCCCCATTCTCCCCAGGCCGATCATCCCCAGTTGCATGGCCATCTCTCCTTGTTTCATCGCAGGTGATATTTACCATCGGGCCCTGACGCCCCGCACATCCACGTGTACAAACGGCCCGTGGGCGGAGGTCGCGGGGTAGGGGGAGAGGCCCCCTGCGAGGCGGGGGTACTGCTCCTCAATGGCCTCGGCCACCGCGTAGAGCAGGCGGGCGTCTTTCACCGTCACCTTCCCGTCCCCGTCCAGGTCGTCCATCATGTTGTCCCGGTCGGCGTCCACGAAGACGTCGGCGGCGTCGCCGTACATGTGCCGGCTGTGGCTCGCCCGTCCCCCCCGTCCCACGCCGAGCGCGTTGTACCGGGGTGTGCGGAAGCCGGACATCACGTGCAGGCGGCTGGGGAGGCCGCGCCTCCGGAGCGCTTCCGAGAGGAGTTCGAGCTTGTCGAGCAGCGGGGGCCGGAGGACCAGGAACTTGGGCCAGACTTCGGTCTGATCGTGCGTCAGGAAGTCACACAGCCGGAAGTGCTCGGAGACCGGCGTGTACTGGTTCTCCGGGGTCACCTCGATGAAGCCGGACGGCTGGGCGTAGCCCGGGTTGAGCGCGCTTTGCGCGGCCTGCGGCCAGTGTCCCATGCGGTAGGTCTTGAGGGTCCCGTCCTTCTTCTCCCCGAAAGGGAGGATCGAGAGGATGTAGAAGGGGTCGCCCTTCGGGGTCACGAGACCCACGTCGTGTACCCCGGGCGTGCGCAGGGGAGAGGAGGTGGCGCGGAACAGGGGGTTCTGGAGCAGGCCGGTGGGCGTTTCGATGATCGCCCGGAGCCTGCCCGAGAGGCCCAGCCATTCCCCGGGGGCCTCGCGGGCAGGGGCCTGACCGCCGGGAGACGTCCCAGACGCCGGACCCGCTCCGGAGGTTCCTGCCGCCGTGCCGATGAGCGCGATGATTAGAACTGTGCACCAGAGGACGGGTGAAGATTTCATCCGAGGGGTGGGAAGGGCCATGCGCCTCCAGAAGGTTGTGTACAGGGACAGGGGTCAGCGTTCACCACGGGAGTTGTATTTCTCGCCCGGCGGGGGCACGTCGAGCAGGGGGCCGTAAGGCCGGCGGTAGCTGCGCGTCCAGTGGCAGCCGCCGACGAAAGGCCACTCGCGGCCCTGGTCATCGTACTTCTTCGCACCGAACGAGGTGAACAACGTCCCGTCGGAGAACTCCACGGAGTTCGGGCCGGTGAGGCCGTCGGAGATCGGGATGTCGTCGCGGAGGACGGTCTCCTCGCTCCACGTCTGCCCCCGGTCTGAGGTGAAACGCGCGCGCACGCCGAAAGGCTGGGCGAAACGGCGCTGGTAGGAGCAGACGACCGTGCCGTCGCGCAGGGCCGTCGGGAGGGGGTGTTTGGCGAGAATCGGCGTCCGGGCGGGCTGCGTCCAGGTCCTGCCGCCGTCTGATGAAGAAACCGAGTAGGCGTGGGTGCCCAGTTCGGTCCGGAGCATCACGAACATGTCCCCGTCGCTGTGGATGATCGGGAAGGTCTCCGTGAAGCCCTGGTCGGCTGGAGAGTGCCGGCCATCCGCCATCTGGACGAGGTCCCACGTCTCCCCGCCGTCGGTGGAGCGCACGCAGTAGACGCTGCTGCGGCCCCACGTGTAGCCGGAGAGAAGTCCTTCGTTTCGGCAGGGCTTCCGGTTCTCCCTGTCGTAGCCGTAGGCGAGGAAGACGAGCGAGCCGTCGTCGAGCAGCCGCAGGGGCCCACGGGCGACAAAGTGGGCGAAGAAGGGGAGTTGCGCTTCGATCTGCCGCTTCTCCCAGGTGCGGCCGCCGTCGGTCGACCGCTTCTGAAACAGGTCGTAGATGATGGCGCAATAGTTGTGTTGCGGGCCCAGGTCCCAGACGAAGTAGCCCTCGGCCTCGAGGCGCGCGACCTCCGACCGGGGGTATCGGAACCAGCCGCTGGTGCCCATTTCCAGGATCGTGCCGTCGGACAGCGTGGTGCGGCGGTGGTCGGGGCCGGGCCACGGGCGGTCCGTGTGCTCCCACGTCAGCCCCCTGTCCTCCGACGTGAGCAGGAGGTTGGTCTGCACCGCCCTCCAGGCGTCCGTGCTCTGGGTCGCATCGAAGGAGATGTTCACCGGCAGCCAGAGCCGGTCCTGTTCGTCCAGATACAGCAGTCCCTCGCTGAGCCCTTCGTACTGCGAACTGCGCAGGATGTCGACGTCGATCTTCCAGGGTTTCGATGGATCGTACTTTTCAGCCACGAGTGTCTCCAGATTTGAGATGGCAATGGATGGCCCGGAACAGGCCGGTTTATCCGCCTGACGTAGGAGGGCGGCGTAGGAATCGCCCCTTCTCAGAACTGCGAAACGAACCTCTCAAACGCCGGGTTCCATCTCTCCATCAGCGCCCCTTCGGCCTCTCGATGCTCGTAGCCTTTGGAGGGGGCGCTCGGAGGGTTCTCTCTGTACCAATCCACGGTCCTTTGAATCCACTGCGCCACGGGCGTGGTCTGGAAACCGAAATCGTCCTCTGCCCTGGACAGGTCGTGGATGTAGGGGATGGGCCGGGTCAGGGGGGGCGCGTAGGCGTTGAGGACCTCCTGGCTCCGGATCACCTGCTCCGGGACGTAGGTGATCCTGCATTCGTGCCCTGCGGCCTGATAGATGAGCCCTGCCCATCGCTCCGGGGTCAGGACCTCCTGCGTGGCGATGTGATAGGTCCGGTTGGCCGCCCGGGGGGAATCCAGGGCCCGGAGGAAATTCGACGCGGCATCCTCCATATACAGCGTGCGGAAGGGGGCCCGGTGCTCCATCGGGATGAGGACCCCCTTCCCGTCCAGCGCCCGTTGCACCCACCACCACATCCGGCCGGTCGGGTCGTCCCAGCCCATCACGGCGGGGACCCGGATGATCGTGTACGGCATCGGGCTGTTTTCGCAGAGCCATTTTTCACAGTGGCGCTTGCCCACGCCGTAGGGGTCCTCCCCTTCCGGGTAGGTGTAGTCGAGCGCCCTCCAGTCCACATCCGACTCCCGGAACGGACAGTGTGCCGAGAAGTCCAGCTTGCCGTCCAGGTACACGGACCCGGTGCTGACCATGAGATAGCGGCCCACATTCCCCCGGAAGACCTCCGCCGAGGATTCGACATCTTCCTTCTGGAAGGCCTGCGTATCGATCACCGCGTCGAAGGTCTTTCCCTTCAGGCGGGCGCTGAAGTCCGCCCGATCCTTGCGGTCTCCGGGGATGTGCGCCACCTGGTCCCACCACTCCGGCTGGACATTGCCCCTCGAAAAGACCGTGACGCTGTCCCCGCGTTCAAGCAGACGCTGGACGGCGACGCGCCCCATGTAGCGGGTGCCCCCAATGATGAGAACCTTCATATCCCCTCTCGCAAGATGCGAAAATCTTTATTTCTCGCCCAGACCCGCCGCGTGACGGCGGGCGGCCGGATCGCCGGCGGCGTGGAGCGTTCCGCTGCGCTGGTCGATGTAGATCATGACCGGGTTTGCGATGGCCCCCGGCGTGGTCGTGACCTGATGGCCGCGCCGGGCCAGGTCCTCCCGGACGTTCTGCCCGACGCTCTCGCTGATGGTCAGCGACCCCGCCTGCTTGAACGTCTGCTCGCGGTGGGGGTTGGGGTCGAACGAATCCTGGTGATGGGCCGTGGCGAAGCGCGGTGCGATGACGGCGGTCTCGGGCTGCATGCCAAACTCGACGAAATCGAGCAGGAGGTTCAGGGTCGTCTGATCCTGCAGGTCCCCGCCGGCCACGCTGATGGCCAGGATCGGCCTGCCCTCCTTGAGGACCAGCGTGGGGGTGAGGGTGATGCGCGGGCGCTTGCCGGGCATGATGCAGTTGGGATGCCCCGGGGTGGTGTTGAGGCTGCGCAGGCGGTTGCCAAAGGAGACCCCGGCCCGTCCGCTGCCGCCTTCGTGGTAGACGTTGGCGCTCGGCGTGGCCGAGACCACGTTGCCCCAGCGGTCGGCCACCACGCAGGTCGTGGTCCCGCCGGTCCCCGGACGGAAGACGCCCCCCCCTTTCAGGGGTTTCATGCGGTAGGGGTCGCCGGGACGGGCCTCCAGGGAGGCCTTCTGCGTGTCGATCAGCGGGCGGCGCATCTCGGTGTAGGCGTCGGAGAGCAGCGTCCCCATGGGGACGCCCGCGAAGGCCGGGTCGGCGTAGTATTCGTCGCGGTCGGCCATGGCCAGTTTGATGGCCTCCGTGACCACGTGCACATAATCCGCTGAGAACTGTCCCATGGCCTTCAGGTCGAAGCCCTCCAGCAGGCGCAGGGCCTGGCAGAGGTAAGGCCCCTGGGTCCAGGTGCCGCACTTGCAGACCGTGTAGCCCCGGTAGTTCACGGTCACCGGGTCTTCCACGGTCGTGACGTGGGCCGCGAGGTCCGCCCTGCGGAGGAACCCGCCCTTTTCGATGTAAAAGGCTTCGAGGTCTTCCGCGATGTCGTTGCGATGCTTGTTCCGCCCGTAGAACCGGTCCGTGGCGGCCTGGAGTTTCTCCTCGCGGGTCCCGGAGGTGAGCCGCTCCTCCTCGACCATCCGGCGCAGGGTGACCGCGAGCCTCGGATGCCAGTCCTCCTTACCCGCGTCCAGGAGGGCCAGGGTGGGCGCAATGATCGTCTCCAACGACATCGTGCCGTATCGCTGGAGGGTGGTGATGCAGAGGTCCACGACCGAGGGGACGGGGGCCATTTTGATGTCCTTCGGAGGGATCCCGTTCTTCATGTACCAGTCGATGGCGTCCTGGGAGAGCGGGGCGCGGCCCATGCCGGAGAGTGCCTTCGTCTCGCGGTTTTTGGCGTCATAGATCAGGAGAGGGACCTCCCCGCCGATGGAGCAGGCGCCGTGGTCCGTGACGTTGAGCGCAAAGATGGTGGCTGCCCCCGCGTCCGCCGCATTCCCCCCCCGGTCCAGAATCTCAATCCCGGCGGCCACGGCCGGAGCGCCCCCGGCGGCCACGACCCCTGTTTTGCTGACTGCCTTCCAGCCTATTTTTTGAGCGTCTATGGTTGGCATCGACTTTCTCCTTGGAAAATAACGTGGGAAATTCTCCAGGCCCTTCCTCGAAATCCCAGGTTCGTAGTGTAGTGTTAGGATTATATACCTAAATGTAGACTTTTGATCAATCATTTTGTTAAATATTTTGTCGAAATCTGTTCAAACCCTGCCGTGTTCATTGCAGATCAGGTTCCAGGAGCCGTGAAAAGGAAAAAACCCTGTTGCCAATCCGGTTTGTTTTGAGTTATTTTAGGGGTCCAACCGAAAGAACCTCACCGACTCTTCCTGATACAATGATTCGAGGGCCCTCTGTGCGTCGATATATTTGCCTGCTTCTCCTGTTGATCTGCCCGGTCAGGCTCTGGGCCGACCCCCCGCGCTTCGTGGACGTGACGGCGTCTTCGGGCATCTCCTTCCGACACCTCCACGGGGGGACGGGGAAGAAGTACTTCGTGGAGACGATGGGGGCGGGGTGCGCCTTCGTCGACTATAATCATGACGGAAGGCTGGATGTCTTTGCCGTCAACGGAGGCGTGTTGCCGGGATACACGGGCGAGCGTCCGCTCAACCGGCTCTACCGGAATGAGGGAGGCGGCCGCTTCTCGGACGTCACGTCCCCGGCAGGTGTGGGGACCACGGCCTACGGGATGGGCTGCTGTGTGGGGGACTACGACAATGACGGGTACGAGGACCTCTACGTGACCTGCTACGGACCCAACAGCCTGTTTCATAACAACGGGGATGGGACGTTCACGGAGGTGGCGCGGAAGGCCGGGGTGGCCGGGGATTCGGTCTGGAGCGTGGGCTGCGCCTTTCTGGATTATGACCGCGACGGGTATCTCGACCTCTACGTGGGTAACTACGTGGACTATTCGATCTCCTCGTTCTTCACAACCCTCCGGCCCTACACGACGAACCCTGGCGCGACCCTGGCCAGCGACGCGCTCTTTTATCCCCATCCCGACAACTTCAGGGGGGTCAGCGACCGGCTCTACCATAACAACGGGGACGGGACCTTCACGGACGTGACGGAACGGGCCGGGGTGTTCAACCCCTCCGGAAAGGCGATGGGGGTGCTCTGCGGGGACTACGACGACGACGGGGACACGGACATCTACGTGGCCAACGACATGACGCCGGACTTCCTCTACCGGAACAAGGGGGATGGGACTTTCGAGGACGCGGGGCTTCTGTCAGGGGTGGCATACGGCGGGGAGGGGAACCTGATGTCGAGCATGGGGGCGGACTTCGGGGATTATGACGGAGATGGCCGGCCGGACCTCGCGGTGACCCATTTTCAGCTCGAAGGCGCGGTCCTCTACCACAACGAGGGGAACGGCCTGTTCTCCGATGTCTCCTCCCTCTCGGGGATCAAGCGCGCGAGCTACCCCTACGTCCACTGGGGGGTCCATTTTCTGGACTATGACAACGACGCCTGGCCCGACCTGCTGATGGTGAACGGCCACGTCCTGGACAATGCCGAGCTGGTCGGCAGCACGCACGCGCAGCCGGCGCTCCTGTTTCGCAACCAGCGGGATGGGAAATTCCTGGAGGTGACGCGGGAGGCGGGGACGGACCTGTCCGTGCCGCGCGTGAGCCGGGGGGCCGCGTTCGGGGATTATGACGAGGATGGGGATGTGGACGTGTTCATCAACAACAACAATGGCCCGGCGACGCTGCTCAAAAATGAGGGTGGAAACCAGGGACACTGGATCGAGGTGAAGCTGGTGGGAGGGATGGGGGGTCAGGGGTCAGGGGTCAGGGGTCAGGAAAAACAGGATCGAGGGAGGGGTGGTCCCGATCCCCGGTCCCCGGTCCCCGATCCCCGCCTCTCCAACCGGGACGGCATCGGGGCTCGGGTGTGGGTCTGGGCGGGCGGGCGGGGGCAGGCGCAGGAGGTGCGGAGCGGGTCGAGTTATCTGTCCCAGAACGACTTCCGGCTGCATTTCGGACTCGGACCGGCCACGAAGGTGGATTCGGTGGCCGTCCGCTGGCCGGGCGGGATGGTGGACCGACTGCCGGGCATGGCCGCTGACCGGCAGGTCGTGGTGCGCGAGGGGGAGACGAAAAGGCAACGATGAAGGATGAAGGATGAAGGATGAACGCCCCCTTCCTCCCCCAGCACTGGAGAGAGGCCCCTGGCGCCCCCTCCTTCCCCCAGTCCTTCGACTTCGCTCAGGGCAAGCATTGGGGGAGACCGACAGCGAAAGCTGTCGGAATGTGGGGGAGGGAGAGGGGTATGGGGGTGGAATGGGGCTGATTCCCCCTTTTTTTGCTTGACAAAGCTCCTTTTGTAACTTAGATTTACGCGGAATATTCGGCATCGAAAAGAGGCCACTGCTTGCCCGGAGGACTGGCCGGAACCGTGCGTTGACTCTCAATCAGGATTTCAGCGCGTTGATCGGGTAGGCGGCGCGCTGTTTTTATTTGTTGTGAGCAAGGGCATTGATCAACGTTACGTTTCCAGACGGCTCCGTGCGGTCTTACCCGAACGGCGTCACCGTCCGGGAGGTGGCCGAGAGCATCGGGCCGGGCCTCCTGAAGGCGGCCCTGGCCGGAAAGGTGGATGGACGGCTCATTGACCTGAACCACAGGCTGGAGTCCGATGCCGCCGTGGAGATCGTCACCTTTCCGAGCCCGGAAGGGCACGAGGTCTACTGGCACAGCACGGCCCACGTCATGGCGCAGGCCGTGCAGCGGCTGTTCCCGGAGGCCCGGGTCACCATCGGTCCCCCGATCGACGGAGGCTTCTACTACGACTTCGACGTACCCCGGCCCTTCACGCCGGAGGAGCTGGAGCGGATCGAGGCCGAGATGCAGAAGGTCATCGCCGAGGACCAGCCCTTTGAACGGGTGGAGGTCAGCCGGGATCAGGCCGCGCAGGTGTTCCGGGATCTCCACGAACCCTACAAGCTGGAGATCCTGGAGGCCATTCCGCCGGACGAGACCGTCAGCCTCTACCGGAACGCGGACAAATTCTGTGACCTCTGCCGGGGGCCGCACCTGCCGAGCACCGGCCGGATCAAGGCCGTCAAGCTGCTGAGCACCTCCGGGGCCTACTGGCGGGGGGACGAGCGCAACAAGATGCTCTATCGCATCTACGGCGTGTCGTTCCCGACGAAGAAGGAGTTAGACGAGCACCTTCAGAAGCTGGAGGAGGCCAAGCGGCGCGACCACCGGGTCCTGGGCAGGGAGCTGGACCTGTTCTCCGTCAACGAGAACCTGGGCGCCGGGCTGATCCTGTGGCATCCGAAGGGGGCGCGCGTCCGCACGGCGATCGAGGATTTCTGGCGGGCGCAGCATCAGCGGCAGGGCTATGACCTGGTCTACACGCCCCACATCGCCAGCGAGAAGCTCTACGAGATCAGCGGGCATCTCCAGACCTACTCGGAGAACATGTATTCCCCGCTGGACATCGAGGGGATGCTCTACCGGCTGAAGCCGATGAACTGCCCCGGGCACATCCTGATCTACAAGTCGTCGCTCAGGAGCTACCGGGAGTTGCCGCTGCGGTTCGCGGAGCTGGGGACGGTCTATCGCTACGAGCGGTCGGGGACGCTGCAGGGGATGTTGCGGGTGCGGGGTTTCACGCAGGACGACTCACACATCTTCTGCCGGAGGGATCAACTGGAGCAGGAGGTCCACGGGGTGCTGGATCTCATGGACTTCATGATGACGACGTTCGGCTACACCTACAAGGCCTACCTGGCGACGCGGCCGGAGAAGTACCTCGGTTCTGACGAGGGCTGGGAGTGGGCCACTGGCGCTCTCGAAAGTGTCCTGAAGACGCGCGGGATGGCCTACGAGGTGGACCCCGGCGGCGGCACGTTCTACGCCCCCAAGATCGACATCAAGCTGTGGGATTCCCTGGGCCGCGAGTGGCAGGGGCCCACGGTTCAGGTGGATCAGGTGCTGCCGGAGCGGTTCGACATCGCCTACGTGGGGGACGACGGGCATGAGCACCGCACGACCATGGTCCACCGGACCGTCCTCGGCTCCATGGAGCGGTTCATCGGGGGGCTGATCGAGCACTACGCGGGCGCGTTTCCGGTCTGGCTGGCCCCGGTGCAGGCGGCCATCCTGCCCGTGTCGGACCAGTACCTCCCCTTCGCGGAGCGGGTGTGGGGCCGCCTGGTGTCGGAGGGGTGCCGCGCTACCCTCGACCGGAGGGACGCCAAGCTGGGCTATAAGATTCGAGAGGCAGAGCTTCAGAAGGTTCCCTACATGTTGATCATCGGGGGCAAGGAGGAGGCCAGTGGGTCGGTGGCCGTTCGCCGTCACGGGCAGGGGGACCTGGGGAGTATCCCGCTCGATGAATTTGTGAGCCGGCTGAAGGCGGAGACGGCGGAGAAGCGGTTGTAGCCACGGAACCTCACGGAGGCATCTGAAAAATTTTCCGTGTAATTCTTGTGGCTGACCTTAAGCGGGTGGGGGTTCGAAGGGTCAGAGGAGATTCGGACAGACGCGCTTGACGGAGGTGAGCAGCGATTAACAGAGACAGCAGAGACAGAGGCGGAAGAGAGCAGGATTTCACGCGAGTCAATCACCAGATACGCATTCCCCAGATCCGCCTGATCGATCAGGAGGGTCAGCAGATCGGGGTTGTGGAGACTCGCAAGGCCCTGGAGATGGCAGAGGCCCTCAGTCTGGATCTCGTGGAGGTGGCTCCGAGCTCCCGTCCACCGGTCTGCCGTATCATGGACTACGGCAAGTACAAATACGAGCAGAGCAAGAAGCTCCGCAAACGGAAGCCGCACGGCTCCAAGCTCAAAGAGATCAAGATGCGGCCACAGACCGGCGACCATGACTATCATTTTCTGCTCCGTCACGCAGAGAATTTCCTTCAAGAGCGCAACAAGGTGAAGGTCTCCATCACGTTCCGGGGCCGGGAGAACGCCCATCGCGAGTTCGGTGCCGAGCTGATGAAGCGGATTCAGAAGGATCTTGAACAGGTGGGGGTCGCAGAGGGTCCGGTCCGGCAGGAGGGACGTGATATGGTCCTGCTTCTGGCTCCGAAATAACAGGTCACGAGTCCAGAGTCCTGAGTCACCGTTTTGACCCTGGACCCTGGACCCGTGACTGATCACACGAAAGGGAGTGTTGTGCCCAAAGTCAAGACGCATAAAAATGCGGCCAAGCGGTTCAAAATAAAGGGCGGGGGGAGGGTCAAGCGCCGAAAGGCATTCGCCACGCACCTGCTGACCGGCCGCTCCACGAAGCGCAAGCGCCACCTTCGGCAGGGAACGGCAGTCAATCATGCCGACCTCGGTCGCGTGAAGCGGATGCTCACTCTGTAAAAAAACGTATCTCGTATCTCGTATCTCGCGAGATACGCTTCACGCTTCACGTCTTGGAGGTTTTTCTGAATGCCCAGAGCGACGAATAATGTTGCGTCGAGAGAGCGACGGAAGAAGGTCCTGAAGGCCGCCAGGGGACAGTTCGGGGGGCGACACAGGCTTTTCAGGTCCGCCCAGGAGAGCGTGAACAAGGGGATGGCCTACTCCTACCGGGACCGCCGGGTGAAGAAGCGCACGTTCCGGGGGCTCTGGATCGTCCGGATCAATGCGGCGGCGCGGTTGCACGGCCTGTCCTACAGCCGGATGATGGACGGTCTCAGGAAGGCAGGCATCACGCTCGACCGGAAGGTGCTGGCGGACCTGGCCGTGTCCGACGAAGGGGCCTTCTCCACTCTGGCGGAACGGGCAAAGCAGAGCCTGTAACGCATCTTCAGAGAAAACGGAATCTGGGGCCAGCGCGCCTGCTTTGCGGAAGGCGCGGCCTGTCCGATAGATTCCGTTTTTTGTTTGAAGCTTGAGGCTTGAGGCTGGGGGAAGGGAACAAGCCTCCAGTCTCCAGCCTCATCATTACAAAGAAGACATGCTAGATCGTATCGAAGAGATCCGAAAGGACGCGGAACAGGCGATCCGGGCGTGTGCCGATCCGAAGGCCCTCGACCTGCTCCGGGCCAGATACCTGGGGCGGGGCGATGGGATGCTGACCGAGATCCTGCGGGGCATCGGGACGCTCGACGCGGCGCTCAGGCCGAAAGTGGGGGAGGTCGCGGGGAGGGCGAAGAACGAGATCGCGGCCCTGCTGGAGGAGGCCAGGGCCCGGCTGGACAGCCGGCCAGAGGCCGCCCAGGCGGGGTTCGACACGACCCTGCCGGGTCGGAGGCCTGCGCTGGGCCGGCGACATCTGCTGACGCAGATCACGGACGAACTCGTCGGCATCTTCGAGCGGATCGGGTTCTCGCTGGCGGACGGGCCGGAGGTGGAGACCGAATACCATAATTTCGACGCCCTGAACACCCCGGCGGACCACCCGGCGCGCGACCTGCACGACACCTTCTACCTGGAGGAGGGCGGACTGCTCCTGCGGACGCACACCTCCACCGTGCAGGTCCGGACGATGGAGCAGATGCCGCCGCCCGTGCGCGTCATCTCCGCCGGGCGCTGCTACCGGAGGGACACGCCGGATGCCACGCATCACTTCGTCTTTCACCAGATCGAGGGGCTTTGGGTGGACAAGGGGGTGACGTTCGGGGATCTGAAGGGCGTGATCATCTACCTGGCGCACCAGCTTTTCGGAGAGGAGGTGCAGGTCCGGTTCCGGCCCCACTTCTTTCCGTTCACGGAGCCGAGCGCGGAGTACGATTTCTCCTGCATCTTCTGCAAGGGGGAGGGGTGCCGGGTCTGTAAGCGGACCGGGTGGATCGAGATCGCCGGGGCGGGCATGGTCGATCCCGCGGTGTTCGAGGCCGTGGGCTACGACCCGGAGGCCGTGACGGGGTTCGCGTTCGGCATGGGCATCGACCGGTTGGGCATGCTCAAGTACGGCGTGGACGACATCCGGGCGTTTCTGGAGAGCGATCTGAGGTTCATCGAGCAGTTTTGATAGAAATTCCCTCCCTATCCCCTCCGCCGTCCCCCTTCCGGCATTCCCACTTTTCTTGCTCGTGCAAGAAAAGTGGGTAAAAGAAGCACGCTCGCTCAAGCGCCGCGAGGGGCTGGGCGCGCCGCAACCTCAACGTTCAGTTGTCGCACCGAAATTTGTGCCCCCGGCATGTGGGTTGCTTCTGCTGGACGCCTGCGGTGGGGGTTTCTGGCGGCGCGCCTTTTCGGATCTGTGCGTCACCCTTTTCTGAACTTCCATTGTTATGAAGATCACCTACAACTGGCTGAAAGCGTATATTGACATCCCGTGGGGCTGGAAGGAACTGGCGGATCGGCTGACGATGGCCGGGCTGGCCCTGGAGGGGGCCGAGGAGCTGGGCGCAGGGCTGGAGGGGATCGTGGTGGGCCACGTCCTTGAACGCGCCCCCCATCCGAACGCGGACCGGCTGTCGGTCTGCCGGGTGGACGTGGGCGACGGGGAGGTCCGCCAGATCGTCTGCGGTGCGCCGAACGTCGCCTCCGGGCAGAAGGTCCCCGTGGCCCTCCCCGGCGGGCGGCTGCCGGACGGCCGCGCCATCGGCCAGGCGACGCTCCGGGGCGTGGCCTCGGCGGGCATGATCTGCTCGGAGAAGGAACTGGGGCTGGGGAATGATGGGGCGGGGATCATGGTCCTCGCGCCCGAGGCCCCGGCGGGAGCGCCTCTGGCGCAGGTCCTGGGCCTGGACGATGTCCTGCTGGACTTCGAGGTGACGCCCAACCGGCCCGACTGTCTGAGCCTCCTGGGCGTCGCCCGCGAGGTGAGCGCCCTGACCGGGAATCCGATCCGGTATCCGGCCGTCTCTGTGCCCGAAGGAGACCGGAGGATTGGGGAGATGGCCGCTGTGTCCATCGAGGATGCGGAGGGGTGCCCGCGCTACGCGGCCCGCGTCGTGACCGGGGTCCGGGTCGGCCCTTCCCCGGCCTGGCTGAGACACCGGCTCGAATCGGTGGGCCTCCGGCCCATCAACAACGTCGTGGACGTGACCAACTTCGTCCTGCTGGAGACGGGCCATCCACTGCACGCCTTCGACCTGAACCGGCTGGCGGAACGCCGGATCGTGGTCCGCCGGGCGCGCATCGGTGAGCGGATCACGACCTTGGATGGTGCGGACCGGGGCCTCACGCCCGAGGTCCTGGTGATCGCGGATGCCGGGCGACCCGTGGCCGTGGCCGGGGTGATGGGGGGCGCGGACTCCGAGGTGACGGAGAAGACCGCGGACATCCTGATCGAGAGCGCCTATTTCGACCCGAAGCGGATACGGACCGGGCGACGCCTGCTGAACCTTTCGACGGAGGCCTCGCAACGGTTCGAGCGGGGGGCTGACTTCGAAGCGCCTGTGCGGGCGCTGGATCGGGCGACGGCGCTGATCCTGGAGGTGGCGGGCGGGATGGCCGTGCGGGGCCATCTGGACGTCTATCCCGGCCCTCTGACGCCGCCGACCGTGGGTCTCCGGGCGCGGCGCGTCAACGAGGTGCTGGGCACGGACCTGAGCCCTGATGAGATCAGCCGCATTCTGACGGGTCTGGGCTGCCAGGTGGCCGAGTCGGACGGGGCGCTGAAGGTCACGGTCCCCACATACCGGCCCGACCTGATGCGGGAGGCGGACCTGGTGGAGGAGGTCGCGCGCATTTACGGGTTCGACCGCATCCGGAGCCGGGGGGTGCGGGCCTGGAACGTGTCTGTCCGCCGGTCTCCGGAGGAGCGTCTGCGGGACCGCCTTCGCTCCCTGTTGACGGGGCTGGGGATGACCGAGGTCGCGACCAACACCCTGATCGACGAGCAATGGGTATCCCTCTGCGGTCTCGCCACGCCGCTGGTCCGGGTGTCCAACCCCGTCAGCGCCGAGGCCGCGGTGCTGCGTCCGGCCCTGCTCCCCAGCCTGCTGAGCGTGGCCCGGTGGAACCTGAACCGAAAGGTCGAGCGCATCTGCATCTTCGAGATCGGGAAGGCCTTCGACAGGCCGGCGTCCGGCGGCGCACAGGAGCGGGTCGAGGTCGCCGGCCTTTTGATCGGGCCACGTGCGGCCACGTTCTGGGAAGGGGGGAGGCCGGAGGTCGATTTCTTCGACGCGAAGGGGATCCTGGAGGGGCTGTTCGCGCATCTCACGGCGCTTCCCGTCACGACGCCCGCCTCCGCATCGGCGATCTACGAGCCGGGCCCGTCTGCGGAGGTGCGGCTGGGCGACGAGGTCGTGGGGACCGTTGGGCAGGTGCGGCGGTCGATCTCCGGGGCGTTTGACATCCGCAGGACCGCCTTCGCCTTCGCGCTCGACTTTCAGAGGCTGCTGCCCTGCATCGACGAGAAGAGGACCTTCAGCCCGCTGTCCCGGTTCCCGGCCGTGGAACGGGACTTCGCGCTGGTGGTAGGCGAAGGCGTTCAGGCCGGAGGCCTCCTGTCCGTCCTCCGGGAGGAAGGCGGGGCGACGGTGGAGACCGTCGAGGTATTCGACCTCTACAGGGGCGAAAAGGTCTCTCCCGATCACAAGAGCGTGGCCTTCTCCCTCCGCTTCCGCGCACCTGACCGGACGCTGTCGGAGGAGGAGGTGGACAGGGTCTGCGAACGTATGCTGAAACGTCTCCGAGAGACGTTCGGGGCGGAGTTGAGGAAGACGTGAGACGCGAACGGAAACCCCGTGAAGCGTATCTCGTAAGAGGGTTTTACGAGATACGAGATGCGAAATACGTTTTTTGCGTTTGCCATTTGCCGGTTTGCCGTTTGACCCTTTTTGAGGAGGACGGACTGACGTGGACCAGATGGAGCGTCTTGAGGCAGAGATTGGCAGGGCCGTGGAGATCATCGGCCAGATCCGGCTTGAACGGGATGACCTGAAGAAGCAGTGCGAAACCTTCCAGAACACCGTAGAGCGCCAGCAGGCCCAGATCGAGGGCCTGAAATCCGAGGGTGAGAAACGCCGTGAGGAGATGCGCACGCGGGTCGAGTCGATGCTCGCCCGGCTGGATGCGGTCAAACTGGGAGAGAAGGCGTAACCATTATGGCTGAAAAGAAGTCGGTCACGGTCACCATTTTCAGCACGGAGTATCCGATTCAATCCGACGCCGATTCGGATCGCATCCGGGAGGTCGCCCGCTACGTGGACTGGAAGATGCGGGAGGTGGCCACCGTGACGGCGATCCGTTCAGCGACGCGCGTGGCCATCCTGGCGGCCCTCAACATTTCGGACGAACTGTTCAAAGAGCGCGACGCCAACCGGACGATCGAGTCGATGCTCGGCAAGAACATCTCCCGGCTGTCCAACCTGCTGGGTGAAGAAGGAGCGAAGCAATAGTCAGATGTCAGATAGAAATATCCTGACGCCTGAATCCTGGGAATCGGTTTTGGTGATTTTTTGATGACGCACGGAGACGCGTATGGAGCCGATAAGCACCATCACGGTGATGTTGTTGTCTGCCGGGCTCCTGATCATCGGTTTTTTGGCCGGGTGGCTGATCAACAGCAAGATCACGTACAGCAAGATGACCAAGGCCGAAGAATCGGCCGAGAAGATCGTGAAGGACGCGCTCCTGGAGGCCGAGGCGCTCAAGAAGACGGCCATGCTGGAGGCCAAAGACGAGATGTACAAAGAGCAGCTCCGAATCGAGCGGGAGATGGAGACCCGCCGGGAGGAGCTGCAGAAGACGGAGTCCAAGCTGGTCACGCGCGAGCGCCAGCTGGACCGCAAGGTCGATCTGCTCAACAACAAGGAGCGGTCCATCACGGCCAAAGAGCGGCAGTTCGCGGTGCGCGACAAGGCGCTCCAGGCCAGAGACGAGCAACTCTCCGCCGTCATTATCGAGCAGAACGCCAAGCTGGAACGGATCGCGGGGATGAGCCAGGAAGAGGCCAAGGCGCTGCTGATGGCCAACATGGAGGAGGAGGCCCGAAAGGATGCGGTGTGGCGGGCCCGCGAGATCCGGGAGGAGGCCATCGCCAAGGCCGACCGGGAGGCCAAAGAGATCATCACCCGGGCCGTCCAGCGGCTGGCGACCAAACACGTGGGCGAATCGACCGTCTCGATCGTGAACCTCCCCTCGGACGAGATGAAGGGACGGATCATCGGCCGGGAGGGGCGCAACATACGGGCCTTTGAGACGTCCACCGGGGTGGACGTGGTCGTGGATGATACCCCGCAGGCCGTGATCCTGTCCGGGTTCGACCCGATCCGCCGGGAGGTCGCCCGGATGGCCCTGGAGCATCTCATCCTGGACGGGCGCATCCATCCGGGCCGGATCGAAGAGGTTGTGGAGAAGACCCGGCACGACATGGAGGAGGTCATCCGGGAGGCCGGGGAACAGGCGGCGTTCGACGCGGGGGTACACGGCCTTCACGAACGGCTGGTGGAGATGCTCGGGAGGCTCAAATTCAAGACGAGCTACGGGCAGAACCTCCTGATGCACAGCGGGGAGGTGGCCTTCCTGGCGGGGATGATGGCGGAACACCTCGGCCTGGACGCTGCCCTGGCGAGGCGTGCGGGCCTTCTGCACGACATCGGGAAAGCGGCGACCCACGAGGTGGAGGGGACCCCCGAGGAGATCGGGGCCGAGATGGCCCGAAAGTTTGGCGAGGTCCCCGTGGTGGTCAATGCCCTTGAGCCCCACCCCGATGGGGCCGAGATCATCTCCCCCATCGTCTCGCTGGTCGAGGCCGCGGATACGATGTCGAGCCGGCGTCCCGGCGCACAGCGGGACACGCTGGAGGGCTTCATCAAGCGGATGGAGAAGCTGGAGGCCACGGCCAGCGCGTTCAACGGCGTGCAGAACGCCTATGCCATCCAGGCGGGCCGGGAGATCCGGGTGATCGTGGACAGTGACCTGGTGAGCGATTCGGACACGGACCGCCTCGCCTCCGAGATCTCGGAGAAGATCGAGCAGGAGATGGAGTTCCCCGGACAGGTCAAGGTCTCGGTCATCCGGGAGATGCGGGCAGTCGACTACGCCATGCGTGAGATCAAGCCCGGCGCGGGCACCGGGCCGTTGCAGACCCCGGTCGGAAACCATAGACGATGAGCGTTCACCTTAAAAGGTTCTCTTGAAAATCCTTTTTGTAGGCGATTTGTATGGAAAGCCGGGCCGGCGGGCGGCTGCGGAGCTGGTCCCCAATCTGATCGAGCGCCGGGAGATCGACCTCTGCGTGGTCAACGGTGAGAACGTGGCCGGCGGGTTCGGGATCACGGAGAATCTCGCCCGAAAGATCAAGTCTTACGGGGCCCACGTGATCACGCTGGGGAACCACGTCTGGGACCGGAAGGACACCATCCCCTTCATCGTGAAATCGAAGGACATCCTGCGTCCTGCCAACTTTCCGCCGGGCGTGGGAGGAGCGGGGTCCTGCGTGGTCATCTCCCGAAAGGGCTACCCTGCCGGGGTCGTGAGCCTCCAGGGCCGGACGCACATGAGGGATCTGGACTGTCCGTTCCGGGTCGGCCAGCAGATCGTACACGAGCTGCGCCGGCAGACCCCCGTCATCCTCGTGGATTTTCACGCCGAGGCGACCTCGGAGAAGGTCGCCTTCGCGCATTACCTGGACGGACAGGTCAGCGCCGTGATCGGCACCCACACCCACGTCCAGACGAGCGATGAGCGGGTGCTTTCCGGGGGCACGGCGTTCATCACCGACGTCGGGATGACCGGGCCCCAGGACTCCGTGATCGGGGCGCGGAAGGCCGAGGCCATCCAGCGGTTTCTGACGCAGATGTCGGTCCGGCTGGAGGTGGCCACGGGCGACGTGCAGCTCTGCGCCGTGGTGATCGACGTGGACGAGGCCACGGGCAGGGCCAGGGGCATCGAGCGCCTTCGCATCCCCTATGCGGGGGATGTGAGCGGGCCGGATGACGATAAGGACGAGTAGGGGCGACCCGCCGGGTCGCCCCTACCCGGTTAATCGTGTTGGAGATTTCCTATGGCTGACCGCCCGTATTCGGTGTCCGAGATCACCCAGGTCCTCAAGGGCATCCTGGAGCAGACCCTGCCTCCGGTCTGGGTGACGGGGGAGGTCTCCCAGTACATCCAGCACACCTCCGGGCACCGTTATTTCACGCTCAAGGACGAGGTCGCCCAGATCAAGTGCGTCATGTTTCGCGGGCAGGGGCGGCTGCCCTTTGCGCCCGAAGCCGGGATGCAGGTGTTCGCCTTCGGGACGGTCTCGATCTACGAGCGGAACGGGCAGCACCAGCTCTACGTCTCCCAGATGCACCCGGCGGGCGCGGGCGCGGCGGCGGCGGCGCTGGAACAGCTCCGGGCGCGGCTGATGGCCGAGGGGCTGTTCGAGGAGGCCCGCAAGCGGCCCCTGCCGGGGTTTCCGGCGTGCATCGGCGTGGTGACCTCTCCGACCGGGGCGGCCATCCGGGATATCGCGACCGTGGTGGACCGCCGGGCCCCGTGGGCCCGGGTCGTACTCGCCCCGGCGCGGGTGCAGGGCGCGGGCGCGGTGGCGGAGATCGTCCAGGCCATCGAGGCCCTGAACACCTGGGGAGAGGCGGACGTGCTGATCGTGGGCAGGGGGGGCGGGGCGGCGGAGGACCTGTCGGCGTTCAACGACGAGCGGGTGGTTCGGGCAATTTTCGGGTCACACCTGCCGGTCATCTCCGCGGTGGGGCACGAGATCGACGTGACGCTTTCCGACCTGGTCGCGGACCGCCGGGCCCCCACGCCTTCGGCGGCCGCCGAACTTGCCGTGCCGGACCGGACGGAGCTTTCGCGCCTGCTGACGGACCTGCTGGCTCGCTCCCGCGAGGCCGTGGAGCGGATGCTGGACGATGACGAGCAGGCCATCTCCGGGTACACGGCCAGCTACGGCCTGAGGCGGTTCGTGGACAGCCTGGGCCAGCACGCACAGCGGACCGACGACCTGGAGGGCGATCTGCGCGACCGGATGGTGGACCGCCTCAAAGATCGGATGCGGTCCTGTCGGGACCTGATGGGGCTGCTGGGGACGCTCAGCCCGCTGAACACGCTGGCGCGGGGCTACAGCATCTGCCAGCGCCTGCCGGACGGGAAGGTCGTGCGGGACAGTGCGGAGGTGGAGGTGGGCGAGCAGATGCGGGTGCGGTTCGCCAGGGGAGAGGCGGAGTGTACGGTGACGGATAAGAGGTCGGGGTAGGCGCTACCCACGTGACAGCCTTGGAAGGTCCACGATTGCTTGACATTTTCATCGATGCCGACGGCTGCCCGGTGAAGCCGGAAGTCTACCGCGTGGCCCAGCGTTATGGACTCAGGGTCACCCTGGTGTCGAACACGTGGATGCGGACTCCGCCCGAGGACTGGATCGAGTTGGTCGTTGTGGACGGACAGCCGGACGCGGCGGATGACTGGATCGTGGAGCACGTCAGGCCGCACGACATCGTGATCTCCGGGGACATCCCCCTCGCCTCCCGGTGCCTGGAAAAGGGGGCCCTGGTGCTCGGCCCGACGGGTCGCGTGTTCACTCAAGATAGCATTGGCGAAGCCCTCGCGAGCCGGGACCTCATGTCCCAGCTCCGCGACCTCGGGACCGTGACCGGGGGTCCGGCGCCCTTTGAGAAACGGGATCGCTCCCGCTTCCTCCAGCGCCTTGACGAGACGATTCAGGCCGCCCGCAGAAGGAAAGAGGTTCCGAATGAACGGTAGACCGAAGCCTTCGGTTCTGTTCGTCTGCACCGGCAACGCCGGGCGCAGCCAGATGGCCCAGACGCTGTTCCGTGAGCTTGTCGGAGGGGAGGCGCACGTGGAGTCCGCGGGCGTGGCCCCGTGGGGTCGCCTGCACCCGATGGCCGTGAAGCTGATGGGGGAGCGGGGAATTGGCCTGGAGGGACAGCACCCCAAGCCGGTGTCCGAGGTGATGGACCGGGCGTTCGACTTTGTGGTGACGCTCGGGGACCCGGCCCGCGCCCGACTCTCGAAGGGGCCGTTCACGTCGGCGTACTGGATGCACTGGGACATCCCCGACCCGGCGGACGCGGACGGGACACCCGGCTCGGAGGCCGCGTTCCGGACCGCTGCCGGGGCCATTGAGGCGCGTCTGCCGGGGCTTCGGGAGCAGGTCAGACGGCTTGGAAGGTTGAGCGCGTATGCCGGGCAGCCGGGGATCGCCACAGGCATCTGGTACCCAGGCCGCTTCATCCCCGCCGAGCACCTGCCCCTGGTTCAAAAGGCGGGGTTCCGGGCGATCGAACTGAACCTCTACAAGGGACGCGACCACTTCGACTGGGAAAATACAGCAGCCGTCCATGATCTTCAGAAGGTGGCACAGGACCTGGGCATCCTCATCTGGTCCATCCACGCGCCGGACCTGGGGAGCATCGCGGCGGCGGACCCGGCTGAGCGGCAGCGGCAGACCGACGTGATGCGGACCTGTCTGGACCTGGCGGACCGGCTGGGGGCGAGGGCCATCCCCTCCCACGCCCTGCTGCTGGGGCCATTCGAGCAGGACCCGGAGGGGTGCGAGGCGCGCATCGCCGCGTTCCTGGAGGACCTGGCGGGCGAGGCCGAGGGCAACCCCGCGCAGGTGGCCTTTGAAAATCCCGGGTACGCGTGTGCGCCTGCGGCACGGAGCGTGCCTGTCCTGCATCGGCTGGACGGGGCCTCCCGCGCGGCCTACGGGTTCGTGCTGGACACAGGCCATGCGAACATCGACGGGGACCTGACGGAGATCGGGGCCCACGTGCGCGATCACCTGATCAGCCTGCACCTGAACGACAACGACGGGCGGAAGGACGCCCACCTCGCGCCGGGCGAGGGGTCGGTGGACTGGGCGGCTGTCCGGGACGTGTTGCGAACAGGGGGGTACCGGGGGGTGACGCTGTACGAGATCGAGGGCAATGGGCAGGACCCCGGCGAGCGGATGAGGACGACGATGGAGGGGCACAGGCGGTATTTTGCGGAAGCATGAGAAGGTTCAAGGTTCAAAGTTAGAATCTTGAACCTGTTCACTTTGAATATTGATTTATGCCTGAGAAAAAGCGTTCCTTTGAAGCATCCCTGCAATGCCTCGAAGAGGTCGTGCAGAAATTGGAGGCGGGCGACCTGGCGCTCGACGACTCCCTCCGGCTTTTCGAGGAGGGGATCAAGGCATCCAATGAGTGCCGGAAGACGCTCGAGGAGGCTCGCAAGCGCGTCCAGAAACTGGTGGCCGAGAACGGCGGATTTCGTCTGGAGGCGCTGGATGGCGAAGAGGCATGAGGCCGGTATGCCGGTGAAGCGGATCGGGATCGTGGGCAACCCGCAGCGACGCGAGGTCGCCGAGGCCATCGATCGCTTTTCGGACATGGCCCGGAAGGGGCGCGTGGAGGTCTGGATCGACGAGGACCTGGCCAGGCTCTGCCGGGGGGGAGACAGGTTCTGCAAGCGGGAGGCGATGCGCGAGGGCGCGGACGTGGTCGTGGCCTTCGGTGGGGACGGGACGATCCTGCGGGCGGCGGGGGCCGTGGGGGCCGCGGGCGTCCCGATTCTGGGGGTCAACCTGGGCCGGATGGGGTTCCTGGCGGAGGTCGGGGCAGACGAACTGGAGGGGAGCCTGGAGCGTCTCCTGAAGGGGGACTACCGGGTCGAGGAGCGGATGACGCTGGAAGGACGGGTCAATGGCGAGGCTCACCTGTACTTTGCGCTCAATGACATCGTGGTCGAGAAGGGGGCCTGCTCGCGGGTCGTGTCCATCGAGGCGTGGATTTCGGACGAGCCGGTGAGCGCTTTCAGCGGCAATGGCATCGCGGTGGTCACCCCCGTGGGGTCGACGGGCTACAGCCTGTCCGCCGGAGGGCCGGTCGTCCACCCCAGCATGGATGCGATCATTCTGACGCCGATCTGCCCCCACTCCCTGTCCATGCGCCCCGTGATCGTGCCGGGGAACCAGTCTGTGCGAGTGCGGGTGCGGGCGGACCACAGCGAGTTGATGCTGGCCTCCGACGGGGTCACGGCCTGTTCGCTGAAGCCGGGGGACGAGATCTCAGTCCGCCGGGCTGACCACAAGGTGAAGCTGGTCAACCTGAAGGGCCTCTCCTTCTACGAACTTCTGAGCCGTAAGCTGGACTGGAGCCTGAACGGAAGGGAATGATACGCCATGCTTCGCCGCCTCCACATCGTCAACTACGCCCTGATCGAGGACGTGGAGATCGAGTTCGGGGCCCGGCTGAACATCATCACCGGGGAGACCGGGGCCGGGAAGTCGATCCTGATCGGGGCCCTCGGCCTCCTGCTGGGCGCGCGGGCGCACCCGGAGATGGTGCGGACCGGGGCAGACCGCTGTCTGGTGGAGGGCATCTTCGACCTCTCCCCGGCCCACACCTGTCTGCCGCTGCTGGCCGACATGGGTGTCGACGCGGCGGACGGGGAGTTGATCCTGCGGCGTGAGGTGACGCTCGAAGGGCGCGGACGGAGCTTCGTCAACGGGGTGGCGGTCCCGGTTCAGGCGCTGAAGCAGATCGGCAGGCTGCTGGTGGACCTGCACGGCCAGCACGACCATCAGTCGCTTCTGGACACAGAGCGTCATCTCGATTTCCTGGACGGTTTCGGGGGGACCCAGGGACTCGTCGAACAGGCCGGGGAGGCCCATCGGAAGCTCGTCGAGGCGGAGCGCGCGCTGGAGGGGCTCCGGGCGCGGGCGAAGGACCTGAAGGAGCGGCGGGATTTTCAGGCGTTTCAGGCCGAGGAGATCCGCGCCGCGGACCCGAAGCCGGGGGAGGACGAAGGCCTGGAGCAGGAGCGTTCAGTCCTGGAGAACGCGGAGCGTCTGGCCGAGGAGGCCTCGCAACTGGGAGACCTGCTCTACCAGGCGGAGGAATCGGTGGTGGACCGACTGGGACAGGCTGTGCGTCTGGCCGAGGACATCGCCCGGATGGACGCCTCTCTGTCCGGCAAGGTGGAGGAGATGCGCGCCCTGCTCTACGGGGCCGAGGAGGCGGGACGGTTCTTCGTGAGCTACGCCCAGGGCGTGGAGGCCAACCCGGCCCGCCTGCAGGAGGTGGAGGACCGGCTGGCGCTCCTGTCGCGCCTCAAGAAGAAGTACGGGGGGGGGCTTGTGGAGGTGGTCGCCCGGCGCGAGGCCCTGGAGCGCGACCTGGCCCTGTCGAACCGCCTGGACGAGGAGCTGGCCTCGGCGGAGCAGGGGGTGTCGCAACAGCGCGCGGCGTTTTCGGCGCTCTGCGCCTCCCTTTCGGCGCGACGCCGGGAGGCGGCGGGCCGGCTGGCGAAGGCCATTGAGACCGCCCTGCTGAACCTCGGCATGGCGCGCGCGGCGTTTCGCGTGGAGATGGCCCGGACAGAGTCCCTGACCGGCGCGGCGGAGATCGACGGGGTCCGTTACGAGGCGGGTCCCCGGGGCGCGGACAGGGCGGAGTTCCACATGTCCACCAACCCGGGGGAGGAGATCCGGCCGCTGGTGAAGGTGGCGTCGGGTGGGGAGATCTCCCGCATCATGCTGGCGATGAAGAGCGTCCTGGCCGGGACCGACTCGGTGCAGATCCTGATCTTCGATGAGATCGACATCGGGATCTCCGGGCGGATCGCGGAGGTCGTGGGCCGCAAGCTCAGGTCCCTGTCTCGCACCTATCAGACGATCTCGATCACGCACCTGCCGCAGATCGCGAAGATGGCCGACCGCCACTTCTCCGTGTACAAGGAGACCCGCCGGTCGCGGACCGTGACCCGCGTCCGCCTGCTCGAAGGGGACGAGCGGGCGCAGGAACTGGCCAAGCTGATGGGCGGGATGAAGATCTCGAAGCTGACGCTCAAGCACGCGGAGGAGATGCTGAAGACGCCTTAGACGGCAGGGGTGACGGAAGAAAGGCAGAGTCCTTTATGAGCACTCGCAGGAAGGCTAAATCCAAGACATTGCAAAACTATCTTGTGAAGTACACCGAGATTCCATCGGGCTACATGGGACAGCTTGTAGAGTGGCCAGAGGTCATCACAGAAGGCAAAACAGTGGCCGAATGTCGTGAGAACCTGATGGACGCACTCCGGGAGATGATCGCGGCCTATCGTCAACTGAAAAAAGAGATCCCGTCCGGTCGTTTCCTGGTGGAGCCGCTGGCCGTGGAAATCTGATGTCGGTCAAGCGTCGAGATCTCATCCGGCACTTTGAGAACCACGGCTTCTCTCTCTTGAGAGAAGGGGCAAAGCACTCCATCTACACGAATGGACACAAGGTCATTCCTGTGAAGCGACATCGAACGCTTGACAGAATTACGTCTAACGAACTCTGCAAGTAGGCAGGGATTCCTCCCATATTCTGACCTCTCATGCAACCTTTGCCTCAACAACCGTGGGCGAAGTCGCCCTCTGACGAACAGGAGCTGGCAGTCGGATTCCGGAAGCAGCTCACGGCGCTGCCGAACCTCCTGACCCTGGCGCGGGTGCTCCCGATCCCGGCCATCTACCTCTGTCTCCGCCAGGGCGCGCCGTTCTACGAGGGGTTCGCTTTCGCCCTGATCGTGGTCGCCCTGTCCACGGACTTTCTGGACGGCTACGTCGCCCGGCGGCAAGGCCTCAAGACGCAACTGGGCCTGATGCTGGACCCCACGGCGGACAAGCTCCTGACCAGCTCCCTGGCGGTCATGGGCGCGATGTTCAAGGGGCTGCCGGTCTGGATGGCGGCGGTGGTCGTGGTCAAGGATCTCCTCGTGTTCGCCGGGGCGGTCGTCATCTTCCTGCGCCGGGGGCTGGTCTTTCCGGCGGACCGGTGGGGGCGGACGACGACGCTGGTCGCGTCGGTGGGGCTGATTCTCTGCTTCATCCTCCCTCCGCCCTACAGCCTGTATGCGGTCGGTCTGGTCATCGGTTGCATCGCGGTGTCCGCGCTCGCCTATGGCCGCAAGTTCGTGCGCCTCCTGTGGGCTTCCGGGCCGGCGGCGTTTTTGTCCTGATCTGATAAATGGTTTATACCCGCATCGTATTCCGTTCCCTGCCGCTTCCAGCCCTTCCTGCCGCTTTCCCACTTTTCTTGCTCGTGCAAGAAAAGTGGGGCAAAAGAAGCACGCTCGCTCAGACGCCGCGAGGGGCTTTGGCGCGCCGTACTTCGTTCAGGCTGTGTAATCTTGATCCTGTGGTAGGACGAGCCCCTTCCACCGCACCCCCGCGCTGTTTCGCATCGCTCGTACCCCACCTTGCCTGAACGAACCTCCTGCTTGAAAGCCGGGACGTCGCGCCTTCTGGTCGTTTAGACAAACAGGCTCCTCTTTTCCTTCAGGAGAGGAGGCCGGGAGGATAAGTCTCTTGAGGTCAAGAATGGTCATGAAAATCCGCTTGAAAATGCTCTGCGTTCTGTGTGTCCTCTGCGGCGAGATGCTTTTTGCCTCTGCGGCGGAGGCGAAGACGGTGACGATCCTGTTCACGGGCGAGACGCACGCGATGCTGGGGCCGTGCGACTGCCCGGTGGAGCCGATGGGGGGGCTGGCGCGGCGGATGACGATGGTGAAGCGGGTCCGGCGCGACTATCCGGACGCCCTGCTGGTGGACGTGGGGGGGGCCTTCGCGGGGGGGTTCTACGACGAGTACACGATGGGGGAGGCGCTGGACCGGGAGCGGACGGAGATGACGGTGCGGGCGATGGGGCGGATGGGCTACGACGCGGTCTGTGTGGGGGACGAGGAGCTGGCGTTCGGGCCGGCGTTCCTGAAGCAACAGGCGGGAACGGCCCCGTTCCTGTCGGCCAATCTGGTGGATGCGAGGACGGGCGCGGCGCTGATGCCGGCGTACCGGATCAAAGAGGTCGGGGGCGTGAGGGTGGGGCTGGTCGGGCTGACGACGCGGGAGGTCCACGAGGGGGATTTTCGGGAGGCGGCGGAGGGGCTGAAGGCGCTCGATCCGGTGGCGGCCGCGGCGCAGGCGGTGAAGGCATTGAGGCCGAAGGTCGATCTGATCGTGGCGCTCTCCCACCTGGGGGAGTCGGGCTCGGCCCTGGTCGCGCAGAAGGTTCCGGGCATCGACGTGCTGATCAACGGCCATCGCCGGAGCGGCGGGGATTCGGAGGCTCAGATCGGCCAGACGCTGATGGTGCAGTTCGCCTACCAGGGCCGGCAACTCGGCCGGGTGGACGTGGTCCTGGGGGAGGACGGGAAGGTGAAGGCCCGGCGGGCCTCGCTGATCGACCTGGGGCGGGAGGTGGCGGATGACCCGGAGATCGCCCCGGAGGTGGAGGCGTTCGAGCGGCGCGCGGCGGCGGGGGCACGGGTGAGGCTGGACCTCTACGGGATGGGGGAGTGCCCCTACTGCGCCGACGCGGAGAAGGAGATTTACGAGGTGACGAAGGCGCTGGGCGACCGGCTGGACGTCCGTTTCTACTACCTGGTGGGGGAGGACGCGCAGGGGAGGCTGACCAGCATGCACGGGCCTGAGGAGGTGACGGAGGACCTCCGGCAGATCGCGGTCCAGCGGCTGGCGCCGGACCGGGCCTGGACCTATCTCCTGAGCCGGGGCGGGGGGCGGATGCGGTGGGACCAGGCCGCGGGGATCGACACGGCTGCGGTCCTGCGCTACGTGGCTTCGGGGAAGGCCGAGGCGGAACTCCGGTCCCACCTCTACCGGACGGGACGGCTGCGGATCGACCGGACGCCCACGCTGATCATCAACAACCGGCCGTATCCGGGGCGCGTGGAGCGGCAGGCCCTGCTGCGGGCGATCTGCGGCAGATATTCGCCGAAGGGCATGCCCCCGGCGTGCGCGACCCTGCCGGCCTGCGGGTCGGACGCGGACTGCCTCAAATCGGGGTTCGTGGGGACGTGCCAGGACGCGGGGAAGCCGTCCGCGCAGTGCGTGTTCCGGAAGGACACCGCCGTGGCGCTGACGGTGGTCTACGATGCCGGGAGCCTCTTCTCCCGCGAGGCGGAGGTGCTGACATTCCTGAAGACCACGTTCCCCGGCGTGGAGGTGGAACGGGTCGAGGGGGCGACGGAGCGGGGCAGGGCGCTGATCGCCAGTCACGGCCTCCGGATGCTGCCCGCTTACCTGTTCGACGCCCGCGTGGCCGACGCCATCAACTTCGAGCGGACGTCCAAGACGTTCCGCCGCTCCGGGGCGGACTACGTGATTGACGGCGAGGGGGCGGGGGCCACGGTCCGCGTGGGGAGGCCGTTCCGGGCGGGCACGCTCGACATCTATCTGTCGCCCACGTCTCCGCACGCGTGCGGGATCGCGCGGGAGGTTCTGGACATGCTGGAGCGGGCGCCGAAGCGTCCGGACATCTCCTTCCATTACATGGTGCGCAGCGAGGACAGCGCGGATGCGCCGGGGGGCCGGTTCGACCTGGAGGAGAGCGCGCGGCAGGCGGTCATCCGGGCGCTGTATCCCGACCGCTACATCGACTATTTCAAGGCCCGGTGCGCGGAGGCGGGGAGTTCCTACTGGGAGGAGGGGGCCCGGAAGCTGGGCATCGACCCGGTGAAGGTCCGGGATGCCGCGCAGGGGGCGCTGGGCGTGAAGCTGGTCATGGAAGAGGCTCAGCTCGTGAAGGGGCTGGAGCTGAAGGGGGACCTCGCCTTCGTGTTCAACAACCGGGAGGTGGTGGTCCCGTCCGGGAGGGAGCAGTTCCGGCAGGCCCTGGCGAAGCTGACGGGGACGGAGCCGTAGGAAGGCAGAAGGCAGAAGGCGTGATCCGCAGATAAGCGCAGATGGACGCAGATGAAGGTAGAAGGTAAAAGGGGCAGGCAATAGGCAACAGGCCCTCACCCACCCCCATACCCCCTTCCTCTTCCAACACTGGGAGAGGGAGGGGGTATCTTGTGTACGCCTCCGGAGACAGGGGGAGGGTGAGGGCTTCTTCTTTCCTATTCTTTCCTCTGCGTGGCCGTGGGGACGTATCGGTTGAAGTGCTTCGCGTAATCCTCGCGCACCGGGCTGAAGCAGTCGAGGAGCGCGATGGGGCCGCCCACGGGCGCGGCCCTGTGGGGGGTGTTGGGCGGGATGATGAAGAGGGACCCGGCCTCCACGACCCGGGTCTCGTCCCCGATGGTCAGCTCCATGCGCCCGGAGAGGAGGATGCCCCCCTGCTCGTGCGGATGGCTGTGCGTGGGCACGACCGTGCCCTCCTCCATCTCCAGGTAGGAGAGCATGAGGTTCTGGCCGAACGGGGCGCGGATGTGGATGCCGGGGGCGAGTTCAAGACGCTGGATTTGGGAGAGGTCGATGAAGGGCATGGGTCATTCTCCGGAAAAGGTCAAATTCGACAGCCGACGGCTTTCATGATCGTGTCGGTCTCCCGGTAGGCCTCCTCGACCCATTCGACGATCCGGTCGGGGTCCGGGGAATATTCGAGTTCAAGGCTCACGACGCCGTCGAAGCCGGTCTTCTGAATCTGGGACAGGTACTCGTAAATCGGCGTGTTCCCCCGGCCCGGAGGCAGGTCCCCGTGCCGCTTCCCGTCGCAGTCGGACAGGTGGACGTGGGCGATCCGGCCCGCGAGCTTCTGTACGTCGGCGAAGGGGGCGTGGACGAGGTGGAGGTGGGAGATGTCGCAGTTGGCCTTCACGACCGGGCTGTCCACGTCGTCGAGGAACCTCACCATGTTCTCGACGCTGTTGATGAGCGAGGCGTGGAACGGCTCCAGCTCGATGGCGATCTCCAGGCCGAGAGTCTCCGCGTACTCGCCGAGGGCCTGCAGGCCCTCCACGGCAGACGCCCACTGGTCCTCCGGGGGGATCACCTCCTGCTGCCAGACGTACTCGCCGAGGACGAGGAGGAGGTTCTTCGCCCGGAATTCGTAGCAGAGGTCGAGGTACTGCGTGGCGCGGTCCAGGTGGAACTGCTGTACGGAGGGGTTGAAGTCGATCAGCCCCAGGGCCACGCAGGCCACGGAGACGATCGGCAGGCCGCACGCCTCGGCCGTGTCGATGATCAGGCGCTTCTCCTGCACGTCCAGGTCGAACGGGTCGGCGAAGATGTCGATGGTGTCGAACCCGATCTCCTTCGTCTTCCGGATGCCGAACGCGGTCTCCTGCCCGGCCTGCACCCACGCGGAGTTGATGAGCCCCAGTTTCATGACAGATCTCCTTATCCTGTGATCTCGCGGATCGCCACGGCCCGGCCCTCGTCGAGGGATTGGTAGGCCGCGTCGACCAGGGCCAGGGTCTTCAGGTTGTCTCGTCCAGAGATCTCCGGCTCCGTCCCGGTTTCGACGGCGCACAGGAGCTGTGCCATCGTCCCCTCGAAGGCGTCGGGGAACCAGACCTGCGTCCAGCGGGGATGAAACCAGTAGCCCGGCCTCCGGTTCGTCGTGAAGTGCAGGGTACTGGCCGAAGGACTGGGGTAATCGGGCCAGCCGATGGTCCCCCAGGCCAGGCCGTCCGTCCCCTCCACGCGCCATTTGATGTAGATGTCCTTCTCCGCGCCCTCCCGCGCCGGGCCGGTCCAGACGTCGTCCCAGGCGGCGCAGCGGAGGCCGCCGGCGTACTCTATGATGTAGAGGCAGATGCCGTCCCGGTGGTCGAACTTCGTGCGGGGGTCTTTTCGCGCACTGCAGAAGATGCGTTCCGGGTCGCCGAACAGGAACCGGAAGGCGTCCAGGTGGTGGATGCTCATGATGCGGAGGGTGAGCCAGTCGTAGTCCTGCTGCCAGGGCATCCAGTGGGGGATGGCGCGCATCTCAATCGTGGCGAGGACCGGCTCGCCGAGGACGCCCCGGTCGAGGAGGCATTTGAGGGCCCGGATGGACTGGTCGTAGCGCATGTTCTGGTTGACGGCCAGGGGGATGCCGGCCTCTTCGCAGAGGTGGACGATCTCCTTCCCCTCCGCGTAACTCACGCCGAGGGGCTTCTGCGCCAGGATGCCTCTGACGTGGCCCCTGCGCCGGACCGCCTCCCGGATGACGCCGATCTGTTCGTGAGGGGGGTAGGCGATGTCCACGATCTCCACCGCCGGATCGTCGAGGAGCTGCTGGCTGGTGTCGTAGACCTTCGGGACATTGCGCAGCCTGGCCGTCTCCTCGGCCCGGGCGCGGGACCGGGAGGCGATGGCGACGGGATTGAACCCGGCGTTCCGGTAGGCGACGAGATGGCAGTCCCGCACGATGAACCCCGCCCCGATGCAGCCGATGCCGAAGTCTTTCCGGGCGGGCATTCGGGGGAGATAGTCGAGATCGAGATCGAGATCGGGCATGAAGACCTCCTGTGTAAGGTGCTGACAATGTACAGACCGCTTTTCGCAAATACAACAAAAAAGTCTGGCCTCTTTCCGAAGTCAGACTTTTTTGATGCATTCGTCCCAGTATTGTCCGGTTAGAAAATTGCTGTGATGAGGATTTGTCTTTGCCAAGGTCCCCATCGTTGCACGGCTAAGAAGAGTGTGACGGTCCGCCCCCCCAGCAGGCCCATCATAGTGGAGTCCAACGCCCGCTCTTTTCGAATGTCC
>SICM01000194.1 GCA_009694805.1 Candidatus Latescibacterota bacterium | reverse complement strand
CCAACCCGGAGCGCTTCGTCAACGGGTCGCCTCGCATACGGCCCCTCCCAAAGAAGGTCTGGATCAACGCGCCGATCGAGGTCGGCTCAGATGCACCACGTCAGTAATTTTTTCGCGCACGTGTCTCAAAGTCCTTGACAGGCTCCGACTGCATTTCAGCCGTCGATATGACGTTCGGGGCCTCAGAACAGACCGTTCGCTACAAAAAAGTTGCTTCAGGACCTGGCTTTGGGTATCTTTCTTCAATAATGGCCATTTTGAACCGAATTCATCGTCTGTTCCCGGAGGGATCTCGGCCTGTCTTCCGCGCTCCCTCTATCGCAATACTCTGGGTAACAAAGTAAGGTTAAGGAGGGTTTCACCATGAGTCTCACCAAAGTGATGGAGGTCGCCCTGACGAAGACGGCTGCTGCGGCCTGGCCCGTGTTTCAGTTCTTCAACTCGAAGGTGCTGAAACCGGCTCCGTCCTTCCAGCCGAAGTGGGCACCCGCGCCCTTGCTCAAGAGCAAGCAGCGGTCCATGCCCAAGCTGGGCTGGCCCCGCGAGACCGACTCCCTCTGTCCCCGGTGCGTCAAGGAGGCCCGTGAGATGATCCTCACCGGGGAGGCCGACCTGGACCTCCTGATCAAGGGGCATCCCGGTGAGATCAAGGCCAAGATCATCGAGCAGGACGGCAAGATCGTCATGCAGAAGACCTGCCCCAAGCACGGGACGTTCACGGACGTGATGGCCATCGACCCAAAATTCCTTGAACGCATCGAGCGCCTCTATCCCGGGCGGGACTTCAACGCCATCACCGACCTGCACAATCACGGCACCTCTTCCATCAAATACGGGCGCGGGTCGGTGCTGACGGTGGACCTGACGAATCGCTGTAACATGATGTGTGACCCCTGCTTCATGGACGCCAATCAGGTCGGCTACGTTCACGAACTGAGGTTCGACGAGGTCAAGAAGATCCTCGACGACGCCCTGACGATCCAGCCCCGCCGCCAGATGTCGATCCAGTTCTCCGGCGGCGAACCGACGATCTCGCCCCACTTCCTGGAGGCCGTGGCCTACGCCAGGCAGTGCGGGTTCTTCAGCGTGCAGGCGGCCACCAACGGCATCCGGTTCGCCCAGGACCCCGACTTCGCCAAGCGGGCCAGGGAGGCCGGGATGCGCCTCGCCTACCTGCAGTTCGACGGGGTGGGCAACGAGAACAACCAGCACCGGAAGATCAGCAACCTGTTCGACGTCAAGCTGCGGGCCATCCAGAACCTCTACGACGCGGGCATCGACGTGGTCCTGGTCGTCACCATCATCAATACGATCAACGACCATCAGGTCGGCCCGATCATCGACTTCGCCATCGCCAACTCGGACAAGATCTCGTTCATCGCCTTCCAGCCGGTCTCCTTCACCGGGCGGGACGAGGACATCGACGACGAGACGCGGATGCGGCAGCGCTACACCCTGTCCCACCTGGCCCACGACGTGAAGCGGCAGACGGGCATCTCCGAGCCCCTGCGCGACTGGTTCCCGCTGTCCGCCGCCGGGGTCTTTTCGGACCTGACGGACCACCTGAAGGGGCCGGGGTCCGACTGGGGGACGATGAAGTGCGGGTGCCACCCGAACTGCGGCGTGGGCACGGCGCTGATGGTCAACAAGCACACGAAGGTCTGGGCGCCGCTGACCCAGTTCCTGGACGCGGAAAAGCTCTTCAAGGATGCGAAGGTCATCGTGGATTCCGGCCGGAGCCCCTTCTGGACGAAGGTCCAGGTGGGCCTGAGCGTCCTGCGGAACTACGACCCGCTCAAGACGCCGGAGGGCCTCACCCTGAAGGCGATGCTCAAGAAGTTCGACAAGCAGACGGGGGGGTCGCTCGGCGGCAAGATGGGGTCGCAGGACAACGCCAACCGGAAGCAGGACGAATGGCTCATCCTGTTCATCGCCGGGATGTGGTTCCAGGACCTGTTCAACTACGATTTCCGGCGGACGGAGATGTGCATCATCCCCTACGGGACGCAGATGGGCGAGATCTCCTTCTGCGCTTACAACACCGGCATCGGCTGGCGGAACATCATCGAGAAGATGTATATGAACGCCACGACGGCGGATTGGTTCAAGACCCAGGGGCGGCACCCGATCTACGCCAACAAGAAGGACGTGCCGCTGCCCGAGTACGCCACGGGGATCGACCTGAAAGTGCCGGGCAACGGAGAACTGCTCCAGATCCAGCCCATCCCCCAGAAGACTGAGGAGGCTCAAGCGGCAGACTGAGCGGAAGGTAGAGGATTAACAGGGATATACAGGGTGGACAGGATAAAAGCTGGGTGAGTTATAGATGACTTTCAGTCGCCCGGACCTCTTACAGGGGTCCGGGCGATCTCGTTTGTCGGCGTCGATAAAGGCATGGCCTGAGGGTCCTTTTTTTGTTATATTCATGTTCGATCTGGATACTGTTCTGGTCTGGATAGTGTGCGATTTTAAGATCTTCACGCCCCAAGAGGTGCCGACATGAACGCCGTCCTTTACGGAGTCCTCGGTCTCTTCATCCTCCTTTCGCTGGTCAACTGGCGGCGCTGCGCGAGGCTGAAGGGGGAGATAGAGCGTCTTGAACGGGGGACAGATGACCTCCGCGCCTTCATCAACGTCTCTCACGAACGGATGAAGAATGAGATCCTGTCGCGGGTTCAGATGGAAACGCGACAGCAGGGCAGCGGTCCCGGGTTTCACAGGGACATGAGCGTGGGCGAGGCCATGAATCTGCACCCTCAGGCTGTGGCGGTGATGGCCGGATTCCATCTGGGCGGCTGTTCGTCGTGCAGCATCAGCGACAACCATATCCTCGGCGACGCGGCGCGGGATTACGGCATCAATATCGACAACCTCCTGACGGCGCTCAACGGGCTGTTCGACGGGACCCCGAATATCCCGGAGGATCACCGGGCTCACGCGGGGCTGCAGATTCAAACCGTGAAATAGGGTCTCAGGGGCAAGTAGGGGTAAATTCAGGACATGCTGTTGGCATCTCAGCATGTCCTGTTTCATTGTGAGGCCGGACAGGACGGGGATGGACGAGCGGGATTCGATGTCGATGACGGCCTATTATGGGCACATGCACGCCTTTGTCCGGGTCTTCACCGGCGAGATGACGATGGTGCGGGACCTCGCCGGCCGTCTGGAGGGGCAGACCCCGCTCAGGGCATTCGGGTGGCAGGCGGCCCTGGATCGGGCGCGCCACCGGGCGACCCGGGCCGTGGCCCAGTGGGCGTTCCTGAACGAGCGATTCGAGGGGAAGGTGAACCCGGACCCGTTTGAGCGCCGCGTCTATGGACAGCGGTCCGTGGCGAAGACGACTCAGACGGCGCAGGAACTCGCCGAAAAGCTGGGAAGTCTGAACCGATTCATCGACGAATTACGGGTCTACGGCGCCGAGGACGTGCGGTGGGTCTGCAATCGAGCGGATGAGATGGCGCAGGCAGTCAGCGAGGAGGCCAAGTCCTCATCCCTGGTGGCGGCCTACCTGGAGCGAGGCGCACCCGACGGGCAGAGGGCCCGGCAGGGGGGCGATGCCGGGGGGGAAGAGGGGAGCGAATCGACCTCCGCTTACTTCGAGACATTTTTCAGGGCGCAGGACGCGTTTCGGGCCGGGCTGGAGGGGTAAAAGACATCCGCAGATGACGCAGATATGCGCAGACAAAGAATCATCTGTGTTCATCTGCGAGATCTGAGGATGTGTCCTCTGCGGTGAATTTCACCCTACCGGCGGCGCGTCCGGGATCTCGGCGCGGATGGCGATGGCCTCCCGCGTCAGGCGGAGTTCCGGAGGCTGACCGCGCATGAGGCGTCCGAATTCATCGGCGATCACGTCGGCGGCGCGCAGGTTGGCGTCCCGCGTCCGGCCGGCGATGTGGGGGGTGTGGACGACGTTGGCCCGGCCGCGCAGGGGGTCCTCCACGGGCACCGGCTCCGTGTCGTAGACATCGAAGGCGCCGAACAGCTCGTCGGCCAGGATGCGCTCACGCAGGGCCTCCATGTCCACCGGGTGCGCGCGGGTGATGACCACGACGAGCGCGCCCTTCCTGAGCCGGTAGATGCGCTCCCGCGAGAGGAGGCGCCGGGCGGAGGGCGTGGGCGGGACGGCCACGAACAGGACGTCGGCGGCCTCGACGAGGGCGTCCATCTCCACGGGCGTCACGCCCCACGATTCCGGGAGGGATTTCGGGAGGAAGGGGTCGTAGCCGGAGACCGTGGCGCCAAAGGCGCGGCACCACCGGGCGATCCGCCCCCCGATGGCGCCGAGGCCCATCACGCGCCGACCCGTTTTGCGCCCAGGTCTCCGTTGACGAAGCCGGGATTGTCGCAGAACTGCTGGGCCTGATATGTCCAGAGCGGCTCCCGGGCAGCCATGCGGCTGTGCCACTGGGGGATGCTCCGGAGGGCGCAGAGGGCCAGGGCAATGGCGCACTCGGCCACGGGGCTGCCCCCAGGCCCGCGTGGCGTCGATGACGGCGATGTCCCGGCTGAACAGGGCCTCGATGGGGAGGTTGCGGTGGCCGCTGATGTCCAGAACGCTTCCGACCATCCTGAGGTCCGGGGCCGCAGCCACGCAGGCGTCCGTGAATTTCCCGCCGAAGTGGGCGATGCCAGTGACCCGGCTGAGATCGGTCTGTTCACCCAGGGGCCTTTCGGGGTCCGCATTCAGGACCTGTACTTCTCCCAGTTCGCTAAGCCGGGCGACCAGGCGCTCCGGCACGAACGGCCAGATGGTCTCCAGGTCCGGGCGACGGGCGAAAAGAAACAGAGGGCGCATAGGGACTCCGGGGATGAAGGATGAAGGATAAAAAGAAGTTATCTGTGTCTCCATGGTCTGAACTGCTGACTGAGCAGCGCAACCCGGCCTCCGCCGACATCGACGAGCGGCCCACGCTGGACATCCTCCGGGTCATCAACGAGGAGGACAAGAAAGTCGCGCACGCGGTCGAGGCCGTATTAGAGGCCGTGGCGGAGGCCGTGGATCTGGTGACGGCGGCGTTCCGGCGGGGTGGTCGGCTGTTCTACGTGGGCGCGGGCACCAGCGGCCGGCTGGGCGTGCTGGACGCCTCCGAGTGCCCGCCCACGTACGGGGCGGACCCGGAGATGGTGCAGGGCATCATCGCGGGGGGGCACGAGGCCCTCGTCCGGTCGCTCGGCAAGGAGGAGGACTTCCCGGAGCGCGGGGCGCAGGCCCTTCGCGACCGCCACGTCTCGGCCAGGGACGTGGTCGTGGGCATCGCGGCCAGCGGCGTCACCCCCTACGTGCGGGGGGCATTGGCCGAGGCCCGTGGCCTGGGGGCGGGCACGGTCTTCTTCACGTGCAACCCTTCCGCGGCCGAGGCGGTGGAGGCGGACGTGAAGATCGTCCCCGTGGTCGGGCCGGAGGTCGTGACCGGCTCCACGCGCATGAAGGCGGGCACGGCCACCAAGCTGGTCCTCAACATGATCACCACGGCGTCGATGATCCGTGCCGGCAAGGTCTACGGAAATCTGATGGTCGATCTGACGCCCACCTGCCTCAAGCTGGAGGACCGGGCGACCCGCATCCTCTCGACCCTCGCGGAGATCTCCGGCGACGAGGCCCGCCGGACGCTGGACGAGGCCCGCTGGAACCTGAAGGCGGCCCTCGTCATGCGCAAGCGGGGGGTGGGCTATGAGGAGGCGATGGAACGACTCAAGCAGGCGGATGGCGTTGTCAAGAAGGCCATTGAAGACTGACAAGGAGGCTTCCCGATGCACTCTGCCCTCTGGATGTTCGCGTGGGATCTGCGGGACGAAGGCGTGGAAAAGGTCCTGGACTTCGCGCAGGACCTCGGCCTGAAGGCCGTCAACATCGCCTCCTCCTACCACGCAGGCCGGTTCACCCTCCCGCACAACCCGGTCAACCGGGTCACCATGCCGGAGGATGGGGTGGCCTATTTTCACCCTCAGATGGACCTTTACCAGGAGACGAAGCTCAAGCCGGTAGTCGGGACGGTGTCCAGGGAGGTGGACTGGTTCGACCGGGCCGGGAAGCACCTCCAGAAGATCGGCCTGCGGCTGGTCGCCTGGACGATCTGCGCCCACAACACCCGCCTGGGCCTCCTCCATCCGGACTGCGTCGTGCGCAACGCCTTCGGCGACCCCTACTCCCACGGCCTCTGCCCGGCGAACGAGGAGGTCCGGACCTACCTGAAGGCCCTGGTGAGGGACCTGGCCACGCACTACGGGATGTACGCCGTTCAGCTCGAATCGCCCGGGTACATGGGGTTTTCGCACGGCCACCACCACGAGCGGTCGGGCGTCGTGTTCACGCCGTTCGAGGAACAGCTCATGTCCCTCTGCTTCTGCGACGCCTGCCTTCAGCGGGCCGAGGGGACGGGGCTGGACGCCCGCAAAGTGCAGGCCTCGGTGCGCGAACATCTGGACGACCTGTTCCGGCAGAGCCCGTTCCGGTCCAAGGGCCGCCCGACCTCCATGGCCGGCATGATCGACCGGCACCCCGACCTGGAGAAGTTCCTCGCGTTCCGGAAGTCCGTGGAGCAGAGCCTGATCGAGGAGATCCAGGCGGGCATCCGGGACACCGGCTGCAAGCTGTTCCTGATCTCCTTCGGGACGCCGTCTTCGGAACTCGTCCGCGTGGTGGATGCGATGGAGATCATTGTCTATCACAAAAAACCCGCCGAGGCGTTCGCGCTCGTCGGGCAGGCCAAGGGGGTCACGGGCGAGTCGTGTGCGCTGCACGCGGGCATCCGGGTGGGGTTCGAGGGGGTGAGCGGTCCGGGGGACCTGGGCGACATCGTGGCCAGCGTCAAGGCCGCCGGGGGGGACGGCGTCCTGTTCTACAACTACTCGGAGGCCCCGATGCGCGCGCTCCGGTGGATCAAGACGGCATTGGCGGGGGTAGAGTAAAAGCAAAGATGAACCGGCCTTACTCCCCCCTCTCCCCGCAGATTCCAACTTTTCTTGCTCGTGCAAGAAAAGTTGGTCAAAAGAAGCACGCCCCTCAGACGCCGGGGAGGCTTGGCGCGCCGCAACCTTGACGTTCAGTAGACGCACCGAATGTTGTGCCCCCGGCGAGTGGGATGCTTCTGCTGGGCTTCAGTAGTGGGGGTTTCTGGCGGCGCGCTGCTGGTTGTTTGGACCAGGCTGACCCCCTTCTCCCTATGGGAAAAGGGGGTCAGGCCTTCGGTTCATCCTTCGGTTCTCCCGGCGTCACCTCGATGCCCCGTTCGTGGAGGTACCGGAGGGCATCCTGCTGACACTGCAGGACGTGCTGAACGACCTCTTCCGGGTCGCGGGACAGGATGCCGCGCAGTTTCTCCGGGGAGAGGTTCAGGAGACAGACCGCCATCATCTCCTCCCGCTCCACGGGGGACGACGTCTTTTTTACCAGATCGACCGTGGCGTTTCCCTGCACGTATTTCTGCCGGGCCAGAAGCTCCAGGCGGTCTCTGGGGACCTGACAAAAGCAGCGACGTAACATAAAAGCCAGTGGTGAGTGGTGCGTGGTCAGAGCGCGGGACAAGAGGCTGAAGACTGAAAAAACAGGCCTCAACCCCTCAAATCTCCTTCATCTCTGCCCTCACTCCCCTCCCTTGCTGTAATGCTCCTTGATGAGGTCGTTGAGATAAGTCTTCGGGTCCTCGAGTATCGCTGCCCGGACGGTGAAACGCTCCTTTCCGAGCAACTTGAGGCCGTGGCCGTATTCGGCGAACAGGTCCTGGCAGAGGGCATCCGGCGTCGTGCCGAGGGCCTCACTCCTCTGCGCGATCCTGGTCACGGCCTCTTCGTCGAAATCCAGGGTGATCCGGTAGGTGTTCAGAAACGTCTCCCGGTAGCGGCGAATGGCGTCGAGGACCAGAAGTCTCCGGAGTTCCGAATCGGGGTCCTCGACCAGGGCCTCGGTCACGACGAGTCGCCGGATCTCCGTGGACGGGAGCTTCTTCTCGAATTTCATCAGGACGCGCTCGCAGACGCTGACCAGGCTCCGCGCCCCGGTCTTCTCCCTGTGCGCCAGTCGGGCCATCCTCTTGAGCGCCGCATCCTCGAACTCCAGTTCGATCCCGTAGGCCCTGAAGTCCCTCTTCTTGCTGGTGATCACGGAGGACTTCGGGTTCTTCAGGATGGTGTAGAGGTCCTCCACCTCCAGGGAATTCAGGAGGGTCAGGATCGGAAGCCGACCGATGAACTCCGACTCGAAGCCGTACTCCAGAAGGTCTTCGGTCCGCATCTGCCGGAGGGCCCCCATCCGTTCCCTGAGCCGCTCCTGCCCGTTGTTTCCCGAGGCGAACCCCATCGCTCCCCGGTTCAGCCGACGCCGGATGATCTCCTCCAGGCCCGCAAAGGCCCCGCTCACGATGAACAGGATGTTCCGGGTGTTGATCCGCTTCCGTTCGGCCTTGCCGGTGCGCTGGATCTGCATCAGCGATTCCATCTGAGACGCCAGGTCGTGGGGGGCCTTGAGGTCCACCTCCGTCTCCTCCATCAGTTTGAGGAGGTTGCGTTGCACGCCGGTACGTGAGACGTCCGGACCGACGACCGTGCCCGATGCCGCGATCTTGTCGATCTCATCGATGTAGATGATGCCGTACTGCGCCAGTTCGATGTCCCCCCCGGCCTCCCGGACGAGGTCCCGGACGAGGTCCTCCACATCCCCCCCCACATAGCCCGTCTCGCTGAATTTCGTCGCATCCCCCTTCACAAACGGGACGCCGATCCGTCTGGCGATCAATTTGACCAGGTAGGTCTTTCCCACCCCTGTCGGCCCGATCAGGATGATGTTGTTCTTGATACCTCCGACGAGTCCTCCGTCTCCGCTCTTCTGATCGAGTTTCATGCGGTGAAAATGGGTGCAGACCTTGGTGGCCAGGACCTCCTTGGCTTCCCGTTGCTGGACGACGTACTCATCCAGGTAGGCCTCCATCTCCTCCGGTTTCAGGTCAAAATCGATGTGATGGGCCTTCCGTTCTGTCTGGACCTCCTCCTCCCCACCGTCCGTCGCGGGCTGCGGAATGCCCGTGACAGAGACCTGCGCCCCATACTTCTTTTCGAGGAACTCCTTAAAGTCCCGTTGAATATCTGCCGGGTTGAGCATTCTGTCACCTGCATCCTCAAATTTCGTGATTCGTGTCCAACGGTAAACGCGAAAGGTCCTTTTTCGTTTTACGACCCTATTTAACGCTAATCGTTTCCCCTTTTTTTGTCAAGCCCATTTGAATTTTCAGAATTGACATCAGGGGGCATTTTTGTATCTTTAGGGCCTATGACGGAGTAACTGACTAATTCCATTTTCAAGTATTAGGGTGAATCGTGTAGTTCTAGTCCTCGCGAAACAGATGAGGCTTCAGTTTGATCCGGGCCATTTGCTCATCGGTCACGAAGACACCGGCAGGATACCGACCG
>SICM01000012.1 GCA_009694805.1 Candidatus Latescibacterota bacterium | reverse complement strand
TAACTGTCCCGCCCAGCAGCGATGCCAAACCAGTCGCAGTCGTTTGCCCAAACGAACTGATGAGGTAATCGCTATACAGGTCAAGAAGGTCTTTGTTGGTCATACCCCAAATTTAATCAATTCTCCCCGCGCTGCGTAAGGTGAGTTTATATTCACTGGCTAAGAGGGAAAAAATGAGCTATCTCGAAACGACGCGCGAGGTCTACCGGGAGGCGGCGCTTGCGCCTCAGAAGGCGCTCTGCTGCACCACGTCCAAGCCCTATCAGCTCCCCGGCCTGTCCATCCCGAAGGCCATGCTGGAGATGAACTACGGCTGCGGGACCACGATCCATCTTCAGGATCTCCGGCCTGACATGACGGTTCTCTACGTGGGGGTAGGAGGAGGAATGGAGGCCCTGCAGTTCGCCTACTTCACGCGGAGGCCGGGGTCTGTCATCGCCGTGGATTGCGTCCCGGAGATGCTGGAGAAGGCCCGCGCCAACTTTGAGGTCGCCGCCGGGGAGAACGCCTGGTTCGACCCGTCCTTCATCACGCTGATGGAGGGGGACGCCCTGGACCTGCCCGTGCCCGACGGGTCGGCGGACCTGGCCGCGCAGAACTGCCTGTTCAACATCTTCGAGGAGGAGGACCTGGGCCGGGCCCTGCGGGAGATGCGGCGCGTCCTCCGTCCCCATGGGGCGCTGGTCATCTCCGACCCGGTGGCGCAGGTCCCCATCCCGGCGCATCTCCGGGCCGATGAACGCCTCCGGGCCGCCTGCCTGTCCGGGGCGCTTCCGCTGGACGACTATCTCTCCCGGATCACGGGCGCGGGGTTCGGGACCGTGGAGATCCGGGGACGGCGTCCCTACCGCCTGCTGGATCGGAGGCGCTACGGGATTGAGGAGGACATCCTCCTGGAGACCGTGGAGATCGCGGCGTTTAACGACCCGGTCCCCTCGGATGGCCCCTGCATCTTCACCGGCCGGACAATCCTCTTCACCGGTGAGGGGGCGTTCGACGACGGGCGGGGGCACGTCGTGACCCCTGACATTCCGCTTCCGATCTGCGACAAGACCGCCCGCTGGTTCGAGGGACTGGGACGGGAGGACATCTTCGTGACGCCGCCCACCTATCACTACAACGGGGGCGGGTGTTGCTGACTTCAACGGCACAATGCTAAAGCCACAGAAGCATACGGAAGGACACAGAAAAACCTCTTTAATGGTACAACAAAGAGGTCCGACAGAACGCTGTCGGACCTCTTCTTTCATCTGTTGCAGGGCTGATTTCTACCGGCGGAACATCGAGGGGGTGTTGACCGGCGTCCCGTGGTCCGCACAGGCCTCATTGGTGGGCACATCGGGCTTGACGCCGGAGGGTGTCACAATAACCTTCTCCAGCAGGTAGGCCTCTACCTCATCCCCGCTCACGTCGGCCAGGATGGTCCCGTCGATCTCCACGCAGGGAGAGAGGGGCTGGCGGCTCTTGGTCACCATCTCGTGATACTGCCGGGGATCGTTGATGATGTCCCTGTCCTCGTATTCCAGGTTGTACTTCTTCAGAATAGCTCGCACGCCGTTGCTCCAGCCGCAGACAGGCTTGAGATAGGCGATGACCTTGGGGGTTGCCATGCTTGAAGCACCTCCTGATATAGTTGTGAACGGTTGTTAAGCATGTTGTTTTGGTAAGGGGTGGCCTATCGTCCTCGCACCCCTACAAATTAAACAATAATGGGTTTCCGCGCAAAGGAAATTCTGTTATATTACCATATCTATGGTGACGCTCACACGCGATTTCACGGCCACGACGTTCGTCGTTCAGGGGGATCGAACCCTCCTGATCTACCATAAAAAGATCCGCATGTGGCTCCCTCCCGGCGGCCATATCGACCCGAACGAGTTGCCCTGCGACGCAGCCGTGCGGGAGGTGCGGGAGGAGACGGGGCTGGAGGTGGAACTCCTCAGCCCCCGATCCGCGATGGGGGGCGTGCGCGTCCTGTCGCAGCCGGTCTGCATCCTGCTGGAGAAGATCGTGGAAGGGCACGAGCACATCGACCTGATCTATTTTGGTCGGGTGGTGGGGGGGGCGCTGGCCCCTTCCCTGGAGGAGACAGAGGGGTGCCGGTGGTGCACAGCCCAGGACCTTGGCAGCCCGGACATTGCCGAGGACATCCGCACCCTGGGGAGACGGGCGATTCAGTCCGCAGAAAAAACCTAAACAGAAATCCGCAGATTTCGCAGATATGCGCAGATAGGAACCCATCTCCACCACCCCGGACGATTCACAGGATCGTCTCCCTGCCCTGTTCATCTGCGCCATCTGCGGATGGTCGAGAGCCCATGCCCAAACCCAATGCCGTCGTGGACAGCATCCTGGACCTGATCGGAGACACACCGCTGGTCCGCCTGAACCGCATCGCGGGACCCGGCGTGGCCGAGGTCTGTTGCAAGGTCGAATTCTTCAACCCCGGCCGAAGCGTGAAGGACAGGATCGGACGGGAGATGATCGAAACGGCGGAGCAGGACGGGCGTCTGGGGCCGGGGAGGACGATCGTGGAGCCGACGAGCGGGAACACCGGCATCGGCCTGGCCCTGGCCGCGGCCACGAAGGGGTACCGGCTCATCCTGACGATGCCCGAGACGATGAGCCTGGAGCGGCGACAGATCCTGGCCAGTTACGGGGCCGAGGTCGTGCTCACGCCCGGCCGGGAAGACATGCCAGGGGCCGTGCAGAAGGCGCGGGAGATCGCCGCGCAGGACCCGGCCTGCTTCGTGCCGCAGCAGTTCGACAACCCCGCCAACGCGGCGGCGCACCGGCGGACCACGGCCCGCGAGATCCTGGAGGCCACGGAGGGATGGGTGGATGCCTTCGTGGCGGGCGTGGGGACCGGAGGGACGATCACGGGCGTGGGGGAGGTCCTGAAGGCGCACGACCCGAATGTGCTTATCGTGGCCGTGGAGCCGGCGGCCTCGCCGGTCCTGTCCGGGGGCCGGCCCGGCCTGCACAACATTCAGGGGATCGGGGCGGGGTTCGTCCCGTCGATCCTGAACCGGGATGTGATCGACGAAGTGGTGACGGTGGAAGAGGAGGAGGCGTTCCGGATGGTCCGGAGGCTGTCGCGGGAGGAGGGACTGCTGGTCGGGGTCTCCGCCGGGGCCAATGTCGCGGTCGCCCTGCGGGTCGCGGAACGGCTGGGGCCGGGCAAGCGGGTGGTGACGATCCTGTGCGACTCCGGAGAGCGCTACTTCAGCCTGGAGGCGTATTTGAAGGAATAGCGCAGAGGCGCAGATGAAAGTGCAAAGTGCAAAGTGTAAAATGAAAAGTGGGATATTTTGCGCTTTGCATTTTATATTTTATATTTTGCCCTGTCTCTGCCGGTTTAACTCGCCTTTCTGCGGTCCGGGTCCGTGACCCTCACCAGATGCGCCGGACGTTTCCGGATGGGGGAGGGGGGCTTGTAGAGATGGGCGATGGTGGGGTCTCCGGTCATCGTGAACATGTTCAGGATGTGGAGGCCCTTCTCGACGCCGAACATCTCGATGATGCTCTGGATGGCTTCGGGGGACATTTTTTTCTCCTGGTTCGGTCAACTTTTTCCGACTCGGGCGTTCCCGGGAAGGCTCCCCGCGTCCTGTTTCGTTGATTCGGCGCGGTTTTCGGGCCTTCGAAGGCGTGCTTCACCCCTCTTTTTTGCAAGCGCCGTGCCAGACTGAAACCAGGGTTCAAGATTTAAGGTTCTCACTTTGAACCTTGAACCTGTTTATTCTGTGAGGGTCATCCCCCGCCTCCCGCTTGACATCGACCCGATTCTGGACGATATTTATAAACCCAATTCCCGGCCAGGTGTCTAATCGTCACAGGGCTTCGGGGTCTGCGGACCCCTGGTCAAGACCGCAGGGTGGGATGTCGGGGTGTTGAAGGCAGGATCGTTGAAGTCCATCGCAGGAAGTGATTTTCGTGTCCAAAACCCATATCATCGTGGCCAAGTCGGGTCTGCGGCTGACGCGGGGCGTCGCGGGTCTGGAGCCTTTTGTCCCCACGGCGAAGAGGCCCTGGGACGCGAAGCTGGCGGGGCATCTCCTCCGGAGGGCCGTGTTCGGGCCGCAGCCGGGGGAGATCGCGACGGCTGCCGGCATGACTCTGGAAAAGGTCGTGGACCAGTTGCTGGCCGACGTATCCCCCCCCGCTCCCCCCGGCGACTGGGTGAGTGAACCCCCGTTTCGCAGCCCCACCCCCGAGCAGCAGCAGACCAATCAGGACCGGATGAACACGATGCGCTTCTGGTGGGCCAATCTGATGCTGGCGCAGGGGATATCGCTGCGGGAGCGGATGGTCCTGTTCTGGCACAACCACTTTGCCACCGAGGCGAAGGCGGTTCAGTTCCCACAGATTATGTACACGCAGAATCAGACGTTGCGGCAGCACGCCCTCGGCAACGTCAAGGACCTGGTCATGGCCATCACGCGCGACCCGGCGATGCTCGTCTATCTGGACGGCCGGCTCAACCGGGTGGGCAGCCCCAACGAGAACTACGCCCGCGAGCTGCTGGAGCTGTTTACGCTGGGGGTCAACAACTACACGCAGAACGACGTGGCGGAGGCGGCCCGGGCGCTGACGGGGTGGACGGTGAGCGGTCTGCAGGCCGAATTTCAGCCGCGCCGGTTCGACATCGGAACCAAGACCTTTCTCGGCAGGACGGGGGCCTTCAACGACACGGACGTCGTGGACATCATCTTCGATCAGTGGCAGGCCGCTGTCTTCCTCTGCCGGAAACTCTACCGGGCGTTCGTCTACCACGAACCGGACGAGGCCGTGGTGGTTGAGATGGCCGATATCCTGCGCGAGAACAAGTACGAAATCAAACCCGTGCTCAGAAAGCTCCTGCTGAGTGACCACTTCTTCGACGAGACCACGATCGGGGCGCAGATCAAATCCCCGATCGATCTGATCATCGGCACGGTACGGGGGCTGAACGTCCCGCAGGTATCGCCCGTGTACCTCACCGGTTTTGCAGGCCTGCTGGAGCAGACCCTCCTGGACCCGCCCAACGTGGCCGGATGGCCGGGCTATCACACGTGGATCAGCACCTCCACCCTGCCTCAGCGCAATGCCTTCGTGGATGAACTGCTGGATGGGAAACCCCGGCAGATTTACCGACAGAGGTTCACCTTCCCGGCCTTCGACGTCCTGAGCTTCGCCAAATCCTTCCCGGCCCCGAACGACGCCGTGGCCCTCGTCAAGGACCTGACGCAGGCGCTTCTGGGCATCCCGATCGGCGAGGGCCAGCGGGAGGTGTTCCTGAACGCCCTGCTCCAGGGGGCGGCGGTCTACGACTGGAGCATCACCGATCCCCGCGCCGGAGATCGGCTGAAGGCCCTGCTCCGGATGATGCTGAAGTTGCCGGAATACCAACTGACATAAAGCGAATCCGCAGATGTCGCAGATATACGCAGATCGAAAACCGTCTGCGCGCTTCCGCGTTATCTGCGGATGGAGATGCTCATGCAAAGACGCGATTTCTTCAGGCGGATGCTCACTGCGGGCGCGGGCCTGGTTCCGTTCACGGTCTGGGGGTTTCCGGTACGGGCCTACGGCAGGACCTCCGACATCGGCATCCTGTCTGCTGCTGCGGATGCCCCTCCGACGGACCGGGTCCTCGTCATGGTCCAGCTTCAGGGGGGGAACGACGGGCTCAACACCCTCATCCCCTACGCGGATGACGCTTACTACAAGGCGCGCCCGACGCTCGGCATCCCACGGACCGACCTGCTCCCGATCAGCGGCACCCTCGGTCTCCATCCCTCCCTGGCCCCCCTCAAGCCTCTTTACGAGGAGGGGCGGATGGCCATCATCCAGGGGGTGGGGTACGCCAACCCCGACCGGTCGCACTTCCGCTCCACGGACATCTGGCTGACCGGGTCCAACGCCGATGAATACCTCTCGACCGGCTGGCTGGGACGCTACCTCGATTACCAGTTTCCGAACTTCCACGATGACAAGGAGAGCGATCCCCTGGCCATCCACATCAGCCCGGTCCTCTCCCTGGCCCTTCAGGGGAAGTCCGGCGGGACGGGCATCGCCCTTCAGGACCCCGTCCAGTTCTTCAACCTCGTGAGCCGGGGGAACCAGATCATCGACACCGGCGCGCCGCCGACTCCGGCGGGATACGAGCTGAAGTTCGTGCGGGAGATCAACGCCGAGTCCCTCCAGTATTCCAAGCAGGTGAAGGCCGCGGCGGACCGGGGGAAGAACGTGGTCACGTACCCGTCCGGCTCCCTGGCCGGGCAGCTGGCGCTGGTGGCCCGGCTGATCGCCGGGGGGCTTGGGACGCGCATCTACATCGTGTCGCAGGGAGGCTATGACACCCACGCCACACAGCCGACCCGCCACGGGCAGCTGCTGGACGAACTGGCGAAGGATATTGCGGCGTTCGAGGGTGACCTGCAAAAGTTAGGCGTCTCCAACCGGGTGGTGGGGATGACGATCTCGGAGTTCGGGCGGCGGGTGAAGGAGAACGGGAGCCAGGGCACGGACCACGGGACCTCCGCTCCCCTGTTCGTGTTCGGGGACCCGGTGCGGGGCGGGGTCCTGGGCTCAAACCCGGACTTCGGCAAGCTGGACGGGGCCGGGGACTTCGTCTATACCTACGACTTCCGGCAGGTCTACGCCTCGCTCCTGCAGCAGTGGTTCGAGGCGCCGAGCGATGGCCTGAAGGCCGTGTTCCCGAAGGGCATGACCCTCCTGCCGCTCGTCCAGCTTGCGCAGGGCGCGGACCTGGCCGGGGACTTCGACAACAGTGGCGCGGTGGATTTCGACGACTTCTTCGCCTTCGCGCAGGCGTTCGGGACGACCAACCCGACCTTCGATATGGACCGGAGCGGGAAGGTCGATTTCAACGACTTCTTCACCTTCGCGAATAATTTCGGGCGCAGGCGGAAGTAGGGGCAGACCGTCAGAAGAGGATTCCGTGTGGAGATCCCTGTTTTATCGCGTTGACGTCCGGCGTTTCAGCCGGAACGCGCAGTTCTACTTTGCCTTCAGCATCCTCTATTCCTCCGGGATGTCGCTGTTCTCCCTGCTTTACAACCTCTATCTGCTCCGCCTCGGCTACCGGGAGGACTTCATCGGGCTGCTGGCGGGGATGACCCCTCTGACATCGGGCCTCTTCGCGATCCCCATCGGCATGGGGAGTGACCGGTGGGGGCGGAAGCCGTTCATGGCGGCGGCCTCTCTCCTGCTGGCCTTTTCGCAGGTGGGGCTCTGTCTCATCACCCACTCGACGCCCCTCCTCATCCTCGGTCTTCTCAGCGGTATCTCTCCGGCCATGGTCTACGTCAACCACGTGCCCTACCTGTCGGAGAACAGTCGCCCGGAGGACCGGGGGACGGTCATCTCGCTGGCTTTTTCCACCTACATCATCACGGCCATGGTGATGAGCCTGGTGGGGGGCAATCTGCCCAGGTGGATCGGTGGCTGGATGGGCGTGGGGCTCGACCGACCGGAGCCGTTTCGCTATGCGCTCATGTTCGGTTCGGCCATCACCGCGCTGTCCATCCTGCCGGCCCTGAGGATGCGGGAGGCGAGGCCGTCCCGGGAGGCGCTCCCGAAAGAGGCGGTTCCCTCCTCCCCTGTCCCCGTCCCCTGGGGGATCCTGCTCATCTTCGCGGCCACCAGTGCCCTGCGGGGGCTGGGTATGGGCCTCTCTTTTCCGTTCTTCAACGTCTTCTTCGAGGAAAGCATCCACGCCTCCACGCGACAGATCGGACTCCTGTTCTTCTGTGCGCGGTTCGTGAGCATGCCGAGCGCGGTCGTCAGTCCCGGCATCACGCGCCGGTTCGGGCCCGTGCCCGCCCTCTTTTCGCTCCGGATGATCTCCGGGCTCTCTCTGGCGGTCCTGGGCGCGACGGACCACCTGCTGCTGGCCCTGGGGATCTTCCTGATCTACTCCATCGCTGAGAGCATGGCCACGCCGCAGGAGATGATCTTCGCCACGAACCAGGTCTCCAGGGCCTACTGGGGGCGGGGGCAGAGTCTCCGGGTGACGGGGTTCCAGCTCTCCGCCGCCGTGGGGAGCGTCATGGCCGGGCGGATGATCGTGAGCGTCGGTTACGGCCTCACCTTCGGCCTGGCCGCGGTCGCGGTGTTCGGCAGCGCGATCCTGCTCCTGAGCAAGTTCGGGTGGCACTATCGAGAGTAGGAGCTGAGCAAGTTCGGGTGGCATTATCGAGAGTAGGGGCGAAGCAGGCTTCTCCCCTGCCATTCACGTTTGATAGAAAGGACACCTCTCATGGACCTTCGTATACAGCCGCCCCGGCGGCCTTCGAGCACGGGCGTGGCCGGGATCGTGGGCGTGGCCCGCATGGCGGACAAGGCGCGGTCGCACGAGCAGGGCACGCTCGGAGACTATCTCTATGGGAACGATTCCGGGCAGGACAAGGCCCTGCTCGAGTATCTCCGCATCTCCGCCGAGGATTTTGAGAAGGCGGCGGCGGAGATGGATGACCCGGATTTGAGCCGGTGGGTGCTGGAGCGGTCGGGAAGGAGCGCGGAGGAGGTCGCCGCGTTCAACCGGGAGCTGCTGGGCCGGGAGCCGGCGACGGAGCGGATGAAGGCCATGCTGAAGGAGCGCGTCACGAAGTTCGCGCCCGACCGGGCGGACATCCGGACGGCCTTCCAGTCGCAGGAGCTGGACGACTGGGGGAACTTCCGGGAGAAGGATCTGACGGCAGGTCCGCCCCGCTCCCCCTACTGCCGGGACGTGGCCGGGATCGTGGGGCTGGCGCGCATGGCCGAGAAGGCGCGGGCCTGGAAGTGCCGCAAGCTGGGTGAGTACAACTACGGGGACGACGCCGGGCTGGACCCCAAGGTCCTCGGCTGGCTGGGGCTGTCGCAGGAGGAATTTGCAGAGGCCGCATACCAGAACCCGAACGACGTCGAGCTGGGCGCGTGGGTGCTGGAGCGGACGAAGAAGACGCCGGAGGAGATCGCGGCGTTCAACCGGCAGATCGTGCAGGCAGGCCCGGTCGACGACGAGCAGCGGGCCTATCTCAGGGACGTGGTGCAGAAGCTGGACCCTTCCAGGACGGACATCACCGGCTGGTTCAAGATGACGGACCTGGACGACGAGCAGTCGTTCAGGGTCGTGGACCTGAGGCGACGCCCCCCCCGCAGCGGCTACCGGACCGACGTGGCGGGCATCGTCGGCCTCGCCCGCATGATCGACAAGGGGCGGGCCTTCAACAGCGGGACGCTCGGGGCCTACGTGTACGGGGACGACTCCGGGATCGACCGGCGCGTCCTGCAGTTCCTGGGCGTCACCGAGCAGGCGTTCGCGGAGGCGCTCAAGACCTGCCCCACGGACGCGGACGTGGCGGACTGGGCGGGACGGCAGGGCTCGAAGACGCCGGCGGAGATCGCGGCCTTCAACGACGACATGGTCCGGCTCGGCCCGACGGCCGACCGGGGGTGGGCGTACCTCAAAGGCATCGTGAGCAAACTCGATCCCTCGAAGACGGAGACGCTCAAGACCTGGTTCGAGGTGATGGACCTGGACGACCGGGTCACGTTCGAACGCCTCTGGGCGGGGGAGTGAGGCGTATTTCGTGAAGCGTGAAGCGTATCTCGCGAGATACGAGATACGAGATACGAAAGGCGTTTGATTCATGCGCGAAACGACGTGGATGTACGTGACGGTCTGTATCGCCGTGCCGCTGCTGTGGGGCCTGGTGACGGAATGGGTCTCCGGGAGGGTGGAGGGCTACGTGCAGAAGCGGCGAAGACCGCCTCCGGACCGTGCGCAACCTCCGACGACCCCGCATTACCGGACGCCGGAGACGCTGGATTACAGGATATAGGCAGTCCCTCGATACGCCCCTTCAAGGCTACTCGGGATAAGCGGATAGACCGTATGTCCTGAGTAGCGGCTGCAAGCCGCGTATCGAAGGGCAGACGTGAAACGGCCCTCACCCTCCCCTATCTCCGGCAGCCGTGCGCCTGATGCCCCCACCCCCTCCCAGCACTGGGAGAGGGAGGGGGTGGGTGAGGGCCTCGCCTTTCATGAAATATCATGCTCAACATCGCTGGACAGCCCGTCTCCATCCTGGACCTGATGGCCCTGGGGCTCGGTGTGGGTTACATCGCGGGCATGTATGGCGTCGGCGGGGGGTTCATGCTGACGCCCATGCTGAACGTGATGTTCGGCATCCCCTTCCCGATCGCGGTGGGGAGCGGCCTCTGCCAGATGATCGGCACGGCCGTCTCGGCCTACCGGAAGCACCGCCGCCTGGGGAACGGGGAGCCGAAGTTCGACCTGCTGATGCTGGGAGGGTCGATCATCGGCGTAGACGCGGGGACCCACCTGCTCGTCTATCTGAATCACCTCGCCGCGCTGCGCCTTTGGGGCCACACCCTCCCCGCCGCCAAGTTCATCCTGGAGATCCTCTACGTCGTCCTCCTCCTGACCGTCGCCCTCCAGTTCATCTCCCGGAATCTCCAGGCAGGTCGAAAAAAGGCCGGGACTCCAGATTCGGGGTCCGGGACAGGCGCTTCCCTGGCCCGTCTCCGGCTGCCTCCCTATGTGGACCTCCCGAACGCCGGCCTCCGGCGGGTCTCCCTGCCCATGATCGCGTACGTGGGGTTCGGCATGGGCGTCCTGAGCGGGCTGATGGGCATCGGCGGGGGGGTGGCGCTGATGCCTGTGCTGATCTACGGCCTGGGGTTCTCCGTCCACATGGCCGCGGGGACGGGCATCCTGGCGCTGGTGGTCACGGCCTCGACCGGGACTGCTGCGCACGCGATGCACGGCAACATTCACCTGGGTCTGGTGGTGGCCCTGATGTTCGGGTCGACGATCGGGGCGCAACTCGGGGCGCTCACGGCCCACCGGCTGTCCGCGGCGCGCCCTGTGGGGGGGGGTCGTGGGCGTGATCCTGCTGACGGTCTCCGCCCTCGTGTGGGACCTTGTGAAGATGATCCGTGGATGACAGGTTTTAACAGGGATGTGCAGGATGAAAACCAGCGTGAAGGGGGAAAGGTGATATGAATACAAAACCGAAGGTTCTTCTGGCCGGGGATTCCATCAGTATGGGGTACGGGCCGCACGTGCAGGCCCGGCTCGACGGGGTCTGCGAGGTGACGAACCTCCCCGCCAACAGCGGCACCAGCGCCAACCTGCTCGCCCACGCGGATGAGTGGTTGATCCGTCCTGAGTTCGACGTCATTCACCTCAACTGCGGGCTGCACGACCTGGGCCGCGAGCGGGACGCCGTCGGGCCAAGGGTGAGCCTGGAACAGTACGAAGCGAACCTGCGCGAGATCTTCTGTCGGCTGAAAGAAGAGACAGGCTCACGCCTGGCGTGGGCCACGATCACGCCGGTGGTCGATGAGCGGCACGCGGCGCGCAAGGGGTTTGATCGGTTTGAGAAAGACGTGCTGGCCTACAACGCCGTGGCCCTCCGGGCCGCGCAGGCGGCAGGGCTTCCGGTGGACGACCTGCATCGCGTCGTGGAGGCAGGGGGACGGGAGGGGTGCGTCGGGCCGGACGGGGTCCACATGACCGACGCGGGGAACGCGGTCCTCGCAGATGCGGTGGCGGCCTTCGTGACCGATCTTTTGAAAGGGGAAAAAAGCCATGGCTGACACAACAGGCGCCATGCCTACTGCGCCCGTGTATACGAGGCTCAAGGATCTTCATATCCGGACGGAGCTGGTGCGGCAGGGGAAGGCCAGTGTCGCGCTTGTGGTTCCGGCCAGTGGCATCTACGACGCCCAGGCGTCCCGGATTCAGGAGGCCCTCTCGAAGCGGTCGGGCGTGAAGGTCCCGGCGGTGAAGGACGATGCGCCGGAGGTGGGGGCGCCGATCCAGGGGAATCTGATCGTGCTGGGCAACCGGTCGACCAACCGGGCGATAGAGGAACTCTACAACCGGTATTTCACACTGCTGGACCTGTGGTATCCGGGGCCGGGGGGGTATGAGGTGCGGTCCCTGCACAACCCGTTCGGGGGCGGTCACAACGTGATCTTCGTGGGGGGGAGCGATGCGGCGGGGGTGGACCGGGCGACCGGGGTGTTCGTGGAGAAGCTGGAGAAGGCGGAAGGGGCGCAGGGGACGCTGTCCGTGGGCTGGCTGATGGAGATTCAGCCGGGCAGGGGCGTTCAGTCGCCGAAGGAGGTCCGGGGAATCGAGACGTGGGAGCGGTCAGCCACGGTGGGGGCGGACGGAAAATTCGGGTGGAACAGCCTCAGCAAGCGGATGGCGATGTACTACATGACGGGTGATCCCTTCCACGCGCGGGAGGTCATCCGTCTGGCCTTCCCGGATGAGCAGGCGAAGCGGGAGATCACGGAGATCGACGGCGAACAGGTTGAGAACAAGGACGAGCCTCTCAGCGGTCCGTATCACTACGGGGCGCACATGATGATCCTTTACTGGGACCTGATCGAGGAGAGTCCGGCCTTCACGGACGAGGAGCGCCTGCGGGTGACGAACGCCTTCTCCAAACAGTTCGCCCATCCGCAGGAGTGGGGCTGGCGGAGAACGCTTTATGAAAACGTCCAGAAAGGGGTCAGTCCCTACGACGAGCCGCCGCCGAAGGTGGGGACCCGGCACGGGAAATGGTCGGCGGTGGTGCTCTACCTCCTGGGCCGCTACTTCCAGAGGGACTACGCCGATCCCCTCTGGGAGCACTGCATCGCCTGGGCGAAGTGGTACTTCTCCCCCCTGCACCGGCATGCGTGGATGGACAGTGAGGACGACGTGGTCAACTGGTACAGCACGGGCCTGGACCCCGTCCTCACCTACATGCTGTTGACCGGGGACCGCAAGCTGCTGGAGAACGGCGTGCTGCGGACGCTGCTGCTCGGGCAGGAGGTCATGGCCTCCGGGCGGGAGAGAGAGGGGTCGATGAGCGCGGCGTCCATCGGGTGTCTGCACAAGGCGGCCTATCTGATGCAGGACGGCCGGTGGTCCGAGTACTTGAGGCGCACCGGGATAGACCTGAGCCTCTTCCGCGTGGGACAGTCGTTCTGGCCGGAGGCGCACCTCAAGGCAACCCCGCCGGCGGACCTGGTGGGCAGGTGGAGCTTTCTGTCGATGCCGGAGCCGATGTGGCGGAGCCGGGCGAGCGGCCTGCCGCTGGAGGCGAGTTTCCAGTTTGCGAGTTTCCGGAGCGCGCCGGACGCCTCCGGAGACTACATCTTCCTCAAGGGGTGGAACGGGGCGTGGCGGAATCCCTACCATGCGTTCGTCATCCTGGAACTGAGGATAGACGGGCAGACGGTCTTAGAGGGGTTTCTGAATCAGGTGCTGACGCGGTCCGAAGGGACGATGGAGCCGAAGGCGGCCATGGACGGGGGACTGCCTTTTCACGATGTGGTCGGGGGGAGCGCCGTGGCCGTGGGGGAGGTTCCGAACGTGGCGTTCTGTTCCTGGCGTCGCACGCTGGTCCAGCGCGTCGGGCGCTATGCCCTGTTCGTGGACCGGCTGGCCTTCCGGGAGGACAGCCGGGAGATGGAGGTGGAAGTCCTGTGGCAGGGGAAGGGGGCCTGGCAGGCGTCCCCGGAAGGGGGCGCGGTTCGGATCGAAGGGGCAAGGCCGTTCGAGATCCGCGCGTCAGACCCGCTTGCCACGCGGGTGAAGGAGGGGCAGGCGAAGATGATCTGGCGCGGTCCGGTCCGGGCCGGGGAGGAGAGGACTTTCTTCTCGCTTGTCGCGGAGGACCGGGGCGTCCCCCTGACGTGCGCCCGGCTGACGGAGAGGGCTGCGGCGCTGTCCCTTCCTGGCGCGGGGGTGGCGGTGGAAGGCAAGTACGAAGGCCTGGAGGGGGCGTTCGTCCTGCTGGCCTGCGATCATCTGAACGGGATCAGCCTGACGAAGGCCGAGCTGGGGGCGGCGCTGCTCTCAGCCGATGCGCCGGTGGACCTGGACTGGGATTTTGAAAAGGGGATTCTGGTGATTTCGTCGGGCCGGGAAACGGAGGTCCGACTGGCGCTGGAGGATGCGCCGGGGATGCGGGTGGAGGGGAGGAAGCTGAAGCCCAATCGGGAAGGGGATGGGGGATGGACGATCCGGCTCCCGGCAGGGCGGTACACGCTCCTGGAGACGAGGCCGGACGCGCAGACGCTTCAAACGGTGAAGACGCGGCTGGAAGGGCTTCTGGCGCAGGGTCTGAAAGGGCGGGCTCAGGAGAAGGATATTGCTTCGTGGCCCCGGGTTTCGGAACTGCCGACGGTCTTCACCGCAGACATCGGCGGCAAGGCCGTGGAGATTCTCCCCCTCTCTTCCGGGGATGGGACCAGGCTCTGCATCTCGGAAGGGGAGCGGGTCCACCTGCTGACGCCGGAGGGGAAGGCGCAGCGGACGCTGAAGACGGACGGTCCGATCCGGGTGCTGCGCTGGTGGGAGGAACAGGGGCTGTTGCTGGCCGGGTGCGTGGATGATCAGGTCATCGCTTTTGACCTGTCCACGGGCGAGCGCCGATGGGTCTTCGTATCGCAGGAGGACCCGGCGGTGTTCCGGGCGGCCAAGCCCTACTGGTTCAGGACCGCGCCGGGACACGAGGGGGTTCACGGAGTGCATACAGGGGTGTTTCTGGACGGGAAGAGCCAGGCGTTCGTGGGGAGCGCGTGTACCCTGGAGATCATCGACGAGAACGGCCACCTGGTCGAGCGGATGCCGGTGTTCTGGGGGGCAGGGTCGCGGTTCGCGCTGGTCGATGGGCCGGAGGGGAGCCTCAACCTGCTGATCGCCCGCCAGCCCACGGAGGTACACAACGTGGCCGTGGTGAACAACCGGACGCTGGACCCCAAGCCCCGCAGTTTTCACGGCGTGCCGCCCGGTCAGACGTACATCCCGGGCTGGCAGAGCATGAGCCGCCGGCACCTCTTCTACGAGGATGTGGACGGAGATGGCCGGAAAGAGGTGGTCAGCGAGGTCAACGGGTCCTGGAACCGGGTGTCGGTCTGGGCCGAGGATGGGACGCCGCTCTACAACGTGAACCTGGGGCCGGGGGAGAGGCATCCGACGCTCAACGTGCGAGATCTGGACCTCGCAGATCTGGATGGGGACGGAAAGAAGGAGATCCTGGCCGCGACCTCCAGCGGACTGGTGATGGCCCTGAACTGCCGGTGCGAGAAGGTATGGGGTCGGAGGCTTCCGAGTCCGCCGACGGTTCTGGCCGCTGTCCGCACAGACGGCAGGGTCTGGATCGCCGTGGGCTGCGAGGACGGAACGCTGGTTGCCCTGGACGGAAAGGGCGAGGTCTTCGGGAGGACCTCCGTCAGGGGGAGGCCGACGTGCATCGGCGTGCTGGACGGCGCGGCGGTGGTGGGGACGGAGGAGGGGGAGGTCAAAGGGTGGACCATAGCGCGGGAATGAAGTTCCCGCGCTACCTGCGTATGCGCCCGATAAATCGGGCTTTAGCCCGGCGCAGCCGGGCGCGTCTGAGGTAGCTCAGGGCTGGGAACGCGACCGCTGGGAGCGTTAGGCGGAGTGGAATTTATCTCCGAGCTACGAATGGGAGATTGACCATGAACAACTCAGGACCATCCGGGCAGATCCCGCCCGTGTACGAGAAGCTCAAGGGTCTTCACCTCAGGACGGAACTGGTGAAGGAGGGTCGGCCGCATGTCACGATTGTGGTTCCGGTCAGCGGCATCTACGACGCCCAGGCGTCCCGGATTCAGGAGGCCATTCAGAAACGGTCGGGGGTGAAGGTCCCGGTCGTTAAGGACGATGCGCCGGAGGCGGGGGTTCCGATCCAGGGGAATCTGATCGTGCTGGGAAACCGATCCACCAACCGGACCATCGAGGAGCTGTATAACCGGTATTTCACGTTGCTGGACCTGTGGTATCCGGGACCGGGGGGATACGAGGTGCGCACGTTGCACAACCCATTCGGTGGGGGACACAATGTGATCTTCGTGGGGGGGAGCGACGCGGCGGGGGTGGACCGTGCGGTGGGTGTTCTGGTGGAGAAGCTGGGACAGGCGGAGGGCGGAAAGGGCGCTCTATCCGTGGGCTGGTTGATGGAGATCGGCCTGGGAAAGGGGCGGGCGCCACAGAAGGACCTGAAGGACTTCCGGATCTGGGATGGGACCGTGACGGGCGGCCACGTCGGCTACTTCGGGTGGAACAGCCTCAGCAAGCGGATGGCGATGTACTACATGACGGGTGATCCGTTCCACGCGCGGGAGGCCATCCGCCTGGCATTCCCGGATGAAAAGGCGAAGCAGGAGTTCACGGAGATCGACGGCGAGTTGATCGAGAACAAGGACGATCCCATCGCCGGGCCGTACCACTACGGCGCGCACATGATGATCCTTTACTGGGACCTGATCGAGGAGAGTCCGGTCTTCACGGATGAGGAGCGCCTGAGGGTGACGAACGCCTTCTCCCGACAGTTCGCGCATCCTCAGGAGCAGGCGTGGCGCAGGCGAATTCCGGAGGAGATCCCGACGGGCGAGGCGGCCTACGCTGAGCCCCCGCCTCACGTGAGCAGCCGCCACGGGCAGTGGTCGTCCATCGCGCTCTACTGTCTTGGAAGGTATTTCGAAAGGGACTATGGCGATCCGCTGTGGCGGCAGTCCGTGGCGTCGGCGAAGTGGCAGTTCTCACCGTTCCACCGGCACGCATGGGTGATCGGGGAGATCGACAACCTCGGCTGGTACAGCACCGGCATGGCGCAGGGGCTGGTCTACATGCTGCTGACGGGGGACCGGAAGCCGCTCGAAAATGGGGTGACGCGCCGTCTGATCAAGGGGCACGAGATTCTCGCGTCGGGGCGGGAACAGGACCCCATGCACATTCCCTCCTCCATCGCGTTTCACCGGCAGGCGGCCTATCTGACGCAGGACGGGCGGTGGCTGGAGTACCTCCGGCGCACGGGGGCGGACCTGAGCGCCTTCCACCTGGGGCAGTCGTTTGCGCCAGGGTCGGACCTTCCGCCGGCCCAGCCAATGGACCTGGTGGGTATGTGGAGCGTCCATCCGCTGCCGGCGCCGATGTGGCGTAGCCGGGCCACAGACCTGCCTCTGGAGGATTCGTTCATGTTCGGGAGCTTCCGGAGCGCGCCGGACGCGTTGGGGGACTTCCTGCTGGTCAAGGGCATGAACTGGACGGGCCGGAACCCGTACCACACGTTTGCGGTCCTGAACCTGCGGCTGGCCGGGCAGACGGCGCTGGACGGCTATCTGAACCAGGTCGTGACGCGGGCCGATGGGATGGTGGAGCCGAAGGCGGCCATGGACGCCGCGCTCCGACGCCGGGACGTGGTCGGCCAGACGGCCGTAGCCGTGGGGGAGACGCCGGATGCGCCTTTCTCCTGCTGGCGGCGGACGATTCTTCAGCGGATCGGGAGGTACGCGCTGGTCGTGGACCGGCTGGCGTTCCGGGCGGACAGCGCGAACATGGAGGCGGAAATCCTGTGGGAGGGGAAGGGGACGTGGGAGGCGAAGCCGGGCAAGGTCCGCGTGCAGGAGAGTGAGTTTGAGATCGTCCTGTCGGACCCCGTGGAGACCCGCGCCGGGGAGGGACGCGCCCGGATGGCGTGGCACGGAGCGGTCAAGGCAGGGGATGAGCGGACCTTCTTTTCGGTCATCGCCAGGACCTCTCCTGTCTGCGCCCGGCTGGGGGAGAACGCTGCGGTCCTGGCGCTGCCGGAGCCGGCGATCGTGGTCGCGGGGGGCTATGAAGGTATTGAGGGAGAGCTGGTCGTTCTGGCGCAGGATCATCTCCACGGTATCGGCCTGAAACAGGCTTTGCTCGGCGCGGGGCTCCTCTCCGCCGACGCGCCGGTGGACGTGGATTGGGATTTTGAGACGGGCATCCTGTACGTGGTTACGAGCAGGGAGACGCGGGTGGAGGTGGCGATAGAGGAAGGGCAGACTCCTCCCCCAAAGGGAGAGGGGAGAGAAGGGGTCAGGGGGGCGGGGCGGACCTTCACCCTTCCCGCAGGCCGTCACTGCCTGGAAGGCGTCCGGCCAGACGCGGGGGCGCTCAAGGAGATATTGGAGCGGCTGGCGGCGCTTCTATCAGAAGCCAGGAAGAAGAGGGATGGACAGGGCGCTCGGGATAAGAAAAAGCCATCCATCCCGGCGTTGAACACGGTCTTTACCGCAGAGACAGGCGGCGGGCTCGTGGACCTCGTCACGGTCTCCTCCGGGGCGGGGCAGAGGGTCTGGGCGGCAGGGGGGGAGCAGGTTCACGTTCTGGGGAGGGATGGGAAAGAGGTCCGGCGGATGGCGACGGACGGTCCCATCCGCGTGCTGCGCTGGTGGCCGGAGCCCCGGCTGTTGCTGGCGGGCTGCGCGGACGAGAAGGTGATCGCGTTCGACGAGGCAGGGGAGCGGCGGTGGACCTTTGTGTCGGAGATGGACCCGGCGGTGTTCCATGCAGCCAAACAGTACTGGTTCAAGTCCGCGCCGGGGCACGAGGGGGTCCACGGGCTGCATACGGGGGTGTTTCTGGATGGGAAGAGCCAGGCGTTTGTGGGGAGCGCATGCACGCTGGAGATTCTGGATGAGCAGGGCGGACTGGTGAAGCGGCTGCCGGTGTTCTGGGGGCCGGGGGTGGGATACGGGATTGTGGAGGGTCCGGAGGGGAGCCTCAACCTCCTGATCGCGCGCCATCCGACGGACATGCACACGCTGGCGGTGGTGAACAACCGGAAGCTGGATGCGAGCCCCCGGAGTTTCTACGGGGTCCCGGCAGGATACACGAACGTCAGCGTGTGGGGGTGCATGTACCGGCGACACGTCTTCGTGGAGGATCTGGATGGGGATGGGAAGCGGGAGGTGATCGGGGAGATCGACGGGACGTGGAACCGGATCGGGGTGTGGGCGGAGGACGGGACGCCTCTGTATAATGTCCAGCTCGGGCCGGGGGCGTTCAGGCCGCCTCCGAGGCCGTGTCCGGAGAGGAACGTGCAGGACATGGACGTGGCGGACCTGAACGGGGATGGGAAGCAGGAGATCGTCGCGGCGCTGTCGGGGGGGCTGGTTCTGGCCCTCGACGCCCGGTGCGAGAAGGTCTGGGCGAGGCGTCTGCCGAGCCCGCCGACGGTGGTCGCCTGTGTTGCCGGGCAGGGGGGGACCTGGGTGGCCGTGGGCTGCGAGGATGGGACGCTGGTGGCGCTGGACGGCAGGGGCGAGGTCGTGGGGATGGGGCGCACGCAGGGGAGGCCGACCTGTATCGGGGCCCTGGACGGGGTGGCGGTCACGGGGACGGATGCGGGCGAGGTCAAGGGGTGGATGATCCGTTAAACGAAAGGACACCTTAACATGGCAGACGTACCGAATCCCTACCAGCAGCGCGGGGAGGTCGTGCGGCGGGGGGTCACGGACCGGCAGGGCCTCCTGCGCAAGGAGACCGAGGACTATCTCCGGGGCGTCATCCTGGACTACGAGCCGAGGCAGAAGGCGCACTGGCATCGGGACTACGCGTCTCTGGATGCCTTCCAGAAGTCGGTGGCGTCCAACCGGGAGCGCTGGCGCGAGACGGTGGGGGTGTTCGAGACGGACGGGACGCCGCTCAACCCGGTCCTGGACCTGTGGTACGAGGATGACCGGCTCACGGCCTGGTGGGTGACCCTCGGCCTGCTGGGCGGCCCGAAGGGGCTACGGGGACGGGGCATCCTGGCGCTCCCCAAGGGCCGGAAGGGTCCCGCGCCGCTCGTGGTCGCGCAGCACGGCATCGGGTCCTCGCCGGAGCGGGTGTTCGGGCTGGACGACCCGTCGGACATCTACAAGGGGTACGGCCGGCGGCTGGCGGAGGAGGGGTTCGCGGTGATCGCGCCGATGAACGTGACGGAGGCCGCGCCCCGCGCCCGGATGGAGCGGCTCTGCAAGCTGCTGGGCCGGACGCTGTGGGGGCTGGAGATCCACCGGACGCAGCGGCTGCTCGATTACCTGGAGACCCGGTCCGAGGTCGACATGGGCCGGACGGCGATGTACGGCATCAGCCTGGGCGGGGCCTACACGATGTTCACGACGCCGCTGGAACCCCGCATCGGGGCGGCGGTGGTCTGCGCGTGGTTCAACCACCGGCGGAACAAGATGGCCGTGGACGACCCGCGCTACAGTTGCTTCCTGTCCGTGAACGAGGAGCATATCTGGATCCCCGGCTGGCTGCGGGAATTCACGGACAGCGATCTGGTCTCGCTGATCTGCCCCCGTCCGCTTCTGGTGGAGCAGGGGAAGGCGGACGGGATCGGCTGGTGGCCGATGATGTTGGAGGAATACGAGGCGTCGGGCGAGCACTACCGGAAGCTGGGCCTGGCGGATCGGATCGAGATCGACCTGCACGAGGGGGGGCATGAGATCCGGATGGAGAAGAGCCTGGCGTTCTTGAAGAAGTGGCTGAAGCCGTGATACATCGCAGACTCTTTTTAGTCGCCATCTTCTGCGGCGCGCTGATGACGGCGATGAAGGTTGAGGCGCAGCCGTCTCTGGACGCGCTGGTCGACCGGGAGATCGCGTCGCTGGTCGAGGCTTACAAGACGCTGCACGCGGCCCCCGAACTCTCCCGCCAGGAGGAGAAGACCTCGGCCTTTCTGGCGAAGGAACTCCGGTCCGCCGGGTATGCGGTCACGGAGCGCGTGGGGAAGTATGACCGGGCAGGGTGGGTCGGTTATGGGGTGGTCGGGGTCCTGAAGAATGGGGAAGGCCCCACCGTGCTCGTCCGGACGGATCTGGATGCGCTGCCGGTCGAGGAGAAGACGGGCCTGCCCTACGCGAGCAGGGTCAGGACGAAGAATGACGCGGGTCAGGAGGTGGGCGTGATGCACGCCTGCGGGCACGATATTCACATCGCCTCGCTGATCGGGACGGCGCGGGCGCTCGTCCAGCTCAAGGACCGGTGGCGCGGGACGCTCGTGCTGGTCGGACAGCCTTCGGAGGAGATCGGCGCCGGGGCCGGGGCGATGCTGAATGACGGGTTATACACCCGGTTTCCCCGGCCGGACTATGCCCTGGCGCTGCACGATAACGCCGAACTGGAGGCGGGGAAGGTCGGATACTGTCCGGGCTATGCCCTGGCGAGCGTCACCTCCGTGGACGTCACGGTGCGCGGGGTCGGAGGGCACGGGTCGAAACCGGAGATGACGAAGGACCCCGTGGTCGTGGCCGCGCAGGTCGTGCTGGCGCTGCAGACCATCGTGAGCCGGGAGGTCTCGCCGCTGGACCCGGCGGTGGTCACGGTCGGGTCGATTCACGGGGGCACGAAACACAACATCATCCCCGACGAGGTGAAGCTCCAGATCACGGTCAGGGCCTACAAGGAGGAGGTCCGCCGGAAGATCCTCGCATCCATCGAGCGGATCAGCAGGGGTGTGGCCCTGGCGGCGGGGGTCCCGGATTCGCTGGCGCCGGTCGTGGACGCCAGCAGGGAGTTCACGCCGGCCACGTACAACGACCCGGAACTGACGAGGCGGCTGACGGGCGTGTTTGAGAAGGCGCTCGGGCGGGAGAAGGTGACGCCGTGGGCGCCGATCATGGCGGGCGAGGACTTCGGGCGTTACCGCCTGGAGGGAGATCAGATTCCGATCTGCCTGTTCTGGCTGGGCGCGGTCGATCCCGCGAAGGTCGCGGAGGGCAAGCGGACCGGAGCCCCGTTGCCTTATCTCCATTCCAGCGCGTTTGCGCCGCTGCCCGAACCGACGATCCGGACGGGTGTGAAGGCCATGACCTCGGCTGTTCTGGAGCTGATGAAGCGATAAAAGTCCGCGCTCCTACTTTTCTTGCTCGTGCAAGAAAAGTAGGCAAGAGAAGCACGCTCGCTCAAACGCCGCGAGGGGCTTTAGCGCGGCGTAAATGCTCCCCCTGTCGGATCGGGAAGTGGATGGCCGCGACAGGGACGTTGCATCAAAGGGGCCATTGTAGAGGGGGATTCCGACGCCGCGCTGCCTTGGCGTCGGGATAGAGAAACTTCTCTGTCACCGAGAGGATATTTCCCGTGCTGGTCGATACCCATACCAATCTGATGTGGTACCCGGATCACATGTCGGACGAGTTCGTGGCGTTCGCGCTGGCGGCCAAGAAGGCCAAGATGCGGCTGTCGCCGGATGTCTACTTCGCCGGGCACGAAAAGGACGAGAAGAATGCCTTCGACTCCACGCCGGAGACGCTGCTGGAGGCGACGAAGACCTGCGACAAGGTGGTGGTGTTCGGGCTGAAGGCCCCGTTCTGCGGGATCGACATCCCGCAGGAGTTGATCTCGGACTTCGTGCGGCAGCACCCGGACCGATTCGTGGGCTGGTGCTCGGTGGACCCGAACGAACCGGACTGCGTGGAGCAGCTCGTCTACAATGTGGAGACGCTGGGCCTGCGCGGGCTGAAGGTCGCGCCGATCTACCAGAACTTCAACCCGCAGGACCCGAAGCATCTGCCGTTTTTCAGGAAGGCGGAGGCGCTGGGCATCCCGACGATCTGGCACCAGGGGACGTCGTTCGTGCGGCCCGGCCCGCTGAAGTACGCCAACCCGGTCATGCTGGAGGACATCGCGGTGGCGTGCCCCGGTCTGACGATGGTCATCGCGCACATGGGGCATCCGTGGGAGGACGAGTGCGTGGTGCTGATCCGGAAGCACCCGAACCTTTACGCCAACATCTCCGCGCTGCACTACCGGCCTCTGAGACATTATCACGCGTTCATGTCCGCGCTGGAATACGGGGTGGAGCATAAGCTGATCTTCGGGTCGGACTTCCCGTCGGCCACGCCGGAGCAGGTGATCGCCGGGCAGTGGAAGGTGAACGACGTGGTGAAGGGGACGAACTTCCCGAAGTTTCCGGAGGAGGCGATCCACAATATCATTCATGAAAACTGGAGACGGGCGCTGAAGTTTGATTGATCTCCAGATTTCCTCGCCTTAAGGTAAGGAGTCTCGCCATGTCCCGCACCTACCGCGTGGGGCCGCGCACCAGCCGGCCCGACACACCGCTCGACGCGGCTCTGATCGTGTCCCCCCCAGACGCCTCCTATCGCCCGCTCGTGGCGGACCTGAACGCTGCGGTCCGGTCTGCGATCGGATGCGACCTGCCGGTCTGCGCGCCGAAGGAGGTCATGGAGCCGGGAGGGCTCCGCCTGAACGGGGAGGGGCGCTCCCGCCCGCTCCTCCTGCTGGGGGACATCAACCACAACCGCGCGCTCCTGCCGCTCTATGCCCGGCTCTACGATGCCTGCGACGCCCGGTATCCCGGCGGAGACGGGTACGTCCTGCGCACGGTGGTCAACCCCTGGGGGACGGGGCACAACTGCCTCATCGTGGGGGGGAGTACGACGGAGGGGGTTCGGCGGGGCGTTGAACGGCTGACAGAGGTCATCCGGAAGGGCGGCTCCATCCCGTTTCTGCTGGAGGTGGCGACTGACGAGATCCTGAGGCAGAAGTTCGAGGCGGACGCAGCGGCCCTGACGCCAGCCGGGCGGCCCGACGCCATCGTACACGCCTACATCTACGGGTTCATGATCGATGCCATCAAATACACCTGGACGGGTATCCGGGCCTACGGCGAGCGGGCGCGGGATGCGCTCCTCTACCTGAACGAGCGGTTCGACGGGCGGTATCATCCGGACCAGATCACGAACGAGGACTACGGCCTGGAGGCGTTCGCGCGGGGGTGGGACCTGATCGGGGACAGCGGGCTGTTCACGGCGGAGCAGGTGCGCGAGACGGACCAGAATATGCTGCTGACGGCGGACGCGGACTGGGGGAAGTGGTGGCGGCCCGACAGCCGGGTGATCGGCAGCCGGCACACCACGTCCGGGGCGATGAGCTATTACGAACTGCTTCATACGCTGCTGACGAAGTGCCACCTGACGGCGGAGGACCGGGGCCGGCTGGAAGAGCGCCTGGAGGGGTTCCGGCGCTACATGCGCCTGGCGTGTTCCTCTTTCCGGGACGACAATGACCACCTCTACAGCTTCGACTCCGCGGAGAACGCCTGCCGGTACGCGCTGGAGTCCGGGGACACGACGTTCTTCGACAACGGCATGGCGGACCTGGCCATCCGGCGCGGGGTGATGCACCTGAGCAACGCCGGGTTCTACGCGGGCGTGGGGGGCTACGGGGAGGCGTTCCCCGGCCAGATGTGGGTGGCGCCGGTGTTCGGCCCGCTGCTGCAGATGGCGGCCTACGTGAAGCGGGACGGGCGCTGCCGGTGGATCTACGAGCATCTCCCCGGAACGGACAAGGCGTGGCGGCCCTTCACCCTGTTCGGCATCCACACGTTCGCGATGGGGGAGGAGGTCGCGGGGGTTGCGCCGACGGACCTGCTGGGCGTGACGACGCTCCCCCTGAGCGCCTACACCTACCGGGTGGCCACGACGGCCGACCTCCTGCCGGGGCATACGCCGAGGGCCGTGGACCGGGGGCGGCGTCCGGGCCGGGCGACGGTGACGGTCACGGCCCTGCCGCACGAACGGACCGTGGAGAAGGTCTGCTTCCGGGAGGGGTTCGGGCCGGACGACCAGTACCTGCTCCTGCACCCCTTCATCGGAAGCGCCCATAACACGACGGATGCGAACGCCATCTCGCACTTCTCGGAGCGGGGGAAGCTGTTCCTGTTCCACAACACCGGGGTGACGGGGATGTACAGCAAGAACGCCGTGTACGTGAGTGACGGGCAGGACGCGGACCCGATCCCGTGCGCGTGCGAGCGCGTGGCGGTGGCGGACCTGCCCGGGTTCGGTTTCTCGGCGACGGAACTGGCCCCCTACCGGGGGACGACCTGGCGTCGGACGGTCCTCTGGCGGCGGGGGGAGTACTTCGTCGTGCTGGACCGGGTCCGGGCGCTCCGGGCCGGGCGTTACGCGTGCCACGCGACCTGGCGGTCGTTCTACCGGGCGGACCTGGAGGGGAGGACGTGGCGGGCCGAGGCGGACGGGGATACGTTCTACCTGAAGAGCGGAGATGATCGTCCATCGGTCGGAGAGCACGCGGGCCTGGAGGGAGCGGCGCGGCCCTACGTCCTGAGGCAGTCGTCGCCCCTCCTCGCGGATGCCCAGGTGGGCGACGTGGACGGTTTTCACAACCTGATCTATCTGTCCGGGCCGGGCCGGGAGCGGGACCTGGAGGTCGTGACGATCAGCCCGTTCGCGGCGGTCGTGACGGGCCGGGACAGGCGGGGAGGGACGTGTGTGCTCTACGGCTGCGAGTCCGGAGGAGGGGCTGTCCTGCTCGGCGGTCTCCGTGCCGAGGCCGAGGCCTTCGCGGTCTCGGAGAAGGAGGTCGCCCTGGCGGCGGGGCGAAAGGTGGCGATCGGCGACGAGGCGTTTCTGGTCCTGTCCGCGCCCTCGGACGTGGAACTCGACCTGAGCGCGGGCCGGGGGACGGTCGTCGCGGCGACGGAGACGAGGGTCTCGTCGGAGCGACTGGGACTGGCGCTGACGCTCCCGGCGGGCCGGCACGAGATCACGTTCTTGCCCACGGCGATTCAGGGTCTGTCCCTCGATACGCCCCTGCGGGGCTACTCGGGACAGACGGAGCCGTATCCCCCGAGTAGCGGCCAAAGGCCGCGTATCGAGGGGCAGAAAATCCCTTCTCTGGACCTCTCTTCTATCTGGCGGTATGAGGGGCTGGTCCCGGAGGATGGGCCTGTGGAGGGGGTCTCCGTGTCGGTCAGCCGGCCGCCAGAGGGACGCCGGCCGCTCCGGCTGCTGGCCGAGCCGCAGCACCCCGGGGACGCGATGACCTGGTCCGCTGGGGGGCCGGTCACGGTGACGCTGCGGCTGCCGCGCACGATGGACGTGACGCGGGTCGTCATCCGGAGGCCGCGCGTGGCCAGGACCTACCGGGAGACGAACCTGGCGGCGATGTCCAGCGCCGGGGCCGGGGACGCATCCGGGGCTCTGGCGTTCGACCTGTCCGTCCTCCGGGAAGGGGGAGAGGCGCGCTCGGGGCCCGCGCAGGTGGCGCTCGATCCGGCGCAGAGCAGCCCGGTCTACGGGGGAGAGCCGTGGTACTTCCTGGAGGGGACGCTCCCGGTGGGGGATGAGCGGGTGCGGGAGATCCGGCTGACCTTTCCGGCGGATGGGCCGCTGACCCTCGGCAGCTTCACGGTCCACGCGAAGGGGTCGGACGCGGGGCAGCCGGTCCGGGCCCACGTGGCTGACATGGACGGGGACGGCCAGGCCGAGTTCCTGCTCGTCCACGGGGACAAGGGACGCCGCCTGGCGCTGGTGGACCCCAATGGTCGGGAGCTCTGGCGGAGGGAGTATGCGAGCGACATCACGGTCGCGTCCTCCGCGGATCTGGAGGGGCACGGCCGGCATACGGTCCTGGTCCTGACGGCGGAGGAGAAGCTGTATGCGCACCGCCTGGACGGGGGGATGGCGTTCGAGACGGTCTTTGCGGGCCTCCGGGAGGAGACGAAGGGGGATGGGTTCTTCTACGGGGAGATGCCCTGGGGGATCGCGCCGTTCCGGGCGGATGCGAGCGGGAAGCGGGGGCTGGTCGTGGGGCACTACTGCTTCGCGAGTTTTCTGGACGGCGCGGGGAAGGTCTACGATTATGCGTGGGTGAACGGGACCTATGTCTCCGATCCGATCACGGACGGGATCGACTGGGATGGGGACGGGGAGATGGATCTCTTCTTCCGGCAGCGGATGGCCTGGCAGGGGGACGTGCCCCTGGAGGCGTTCGACGGGGGGACGCGTCGGGCCATCGCCCACAGCCACGGGATCGGGGGGTTCTCCCTCCTGAACCGCGTTCTGGACTGGGATGGAGATGGGCGCGTCGAGGTCGTCACGGCGGCGGACCAGGGGGCGAGTTGTTTCGGAGGCGGGGAGAAGGCCACGCGGTGGATCTACCGGAGCCCGTGTCCGGTCCGGGGGGCGGCCCTGTGTGATGCGGACGGGGATGGGAGGCCGGAGTTGATCCTGGCCCGGCGAGACGGGTACGTGGTGGGGCTGACGCCGGACGGGAAGGATCGCCCGCTTCATCCGGTCTCCGAAGAGATCGTCGGGTTTGTGGCCCTGGACCAGGGGCTGCGCTATGCCGTGGCCCTGCGCACAGGGCTTTGCGTGTACGACCGGAGGTGGAGGCTTGCGGGCAGGGTGACGCGCCCGATTCGCCGGATCGAGGCGGCGCCCGGCGCGGAGGGGGACCGGCTCCTGGTCCAGGCGCCGGACGGGAGCGTAGAGCTGGTGTCGGTCTGAGCGAAACAATCTGTATTGTAAAAGCGACATGGAGAGGGCGGCTTGCAGGGGTTCCCGAAGACCCACGCGAGCCGCCTTTTTTTTGCGGGTCCACGCCATTTTCGTCAGGTTTTGGCAGGTATCACTCCATTTTCAAGAGAAGTGATCCGGACGTTCGCCGGGCATACCGACCGGGTCTGGTCCGCTGCCTTCAGCCCGGACGGCAAGTACCTGGCCACCGGGTCGTGGGACAAGACCGTGAAGTTGTGGGAGGTCTCAACAGGGAATCTGATCCGGACGTTCACCGGCCATACGGAGGAGGTCTACGCCGTGGCGGTCAGCCCGGACGGCAAGTACGTGCTGTCGGGTTCTGCGGATAATCTCATGAAGCTTTGGGAGGTCTCGACGGGAAAGGAGGCCCGCATCTTCTCCGGCCATACCGCCCCGATCTGGACCGTGGCGTTCAGCCAGGACAGCAGGTTCGTGCTGTCGGGCTCGGGGGACAAGACCATGAAGCTGTGGGAGGTGGGGCTCTCCACGGTCGTCAAACTGGCCTCGGATTTTGACGGGAGCGGGAAGGTGGACTTCGACGACTTCTTCTCGTTTGCAGCGGGATACGGGAAGAAGAGAAATGACGCCGGGTTCACCGCGAGTTTCGACCTGAACCGGAACGACCAGGTTGACCTCGACGATTTCTTTATGTTTGCCGCTGATTTCGGCAAGACGACGAAGTAGGGGCGACCTAACCTCCCAACCCCCTCTCCCATCCTCTTGAGCGTGCCAAGTGCCAAGTCCAGATTCTACGTGGCACGTGACACGTGGTACTTGGCACTTTTCTGTGGAGGGGACGGGGCGTGAGGTCTACATCCTCACCCAGTTTCCGCTCTGGCTGGAGGCGACCACGGCGTCCAGGATGCGGAGGACCCGGAGGCCGTCCGAGGTCGGGATGGGAGAAGGGCCGGCCGAAAGGGCCGCCTCGACGAAGGCGGTCATCTCCCGGTGGCACATCTCCCGAAGGTTGTCGCCGGGAATGCGCAGGACGGTCGGGTGCGCGTACTCGGGGATGACCCGACTCTGGACGGTCACCACGTCTCCGTACCAGTCCCCCCGGACGCGCCCCTTTGTCCCGTACACGTCCACGAAGTCGTAACTGACCCCCGTCGCCTGAGACACCGTGAACGAGGCCACGGCCCCCCGCCTGAGGCGCACGGTGTAGGCGGATGTCTCATCTGTCCCCCCGGCGTTCCACCGGACGGAGCCCGAGACCGCCTCGGCGTCGTCGCCGGTCATCCAGAGGACCTGGTCGGTCAGGTGGGAGCCCAGAAACAGGAGCTGGCCTCCCCCTTCGGCATAAGGCGCGGCGAGCCATCCGCCGAGCGGACCTCCCCCCTTGCCGGCCACGACGAACGCCACGTCCCCCACCGCCCCTCCTTCGAGCAGGGCCTTGATGAACATCCGGCTGAGGGAGTAGCGCATGCAGTAGCCGACCATCGCCACCACGCCCCGCTTCCGCGCGGCCTCGGCCACCTCCGCCCCCTCCGTTGCGTTGAGTCCTATGGGCTTTTCGATGAACAGGTGCTTGCCGGCTTCGAGGACGGACAGGGCCACGGATTTGAGGTGGCGGTGCGGGACGGCCACGATCACCGCGTCCACGTCCCCGCTGCGGGCCAGTTCCCCGGCATCCCCGTAGACCTCTTCGATCCGGAATTCGTCCGCGACCTGCCGGGCCCTGCTGGCATCCACGTCCGCGCACGCCACGAGACGCGCGGAGGGGATGCGGGCCAGGCCGGGGGCCAGTTGGTTGCGGGTCTGCCCCCCGCAGCCGGCGAGTCCTATACGCAGGATTTTGGACATGAGAACCTCCTTATAGCAATCTGTATCCCTATCCCTGTCCCATCGGGCACACGATCTCCACCCGGTTCCCGTCCGGGTCGGCGAAGAAGAACCGGTCGATGTTCCCCACCTGAGTCGTCTCCGTCATCTCCAACCCCTCCGCCTGCAACGCCTGCCGCGCGGCCTGGATGCTGTCCACGCAGACCGCGAAGTGACGGGCCGAATCGGGCTCCGGTTTCTCCCGCCGCAACAGGTTGATCTGGCTGGGGCCGATCTGATACCAGGCCCCGTCGGACCCTTTCACGCCCCGCCTGGGCAGTTCCTGCAGGCCGAGGATGCGCCCGTAGAAGTCCTTTGCGCGGTCCAGGTCGGTGACGGTCACGGTCACGTGATGCAGATAGTGCGCCTTGAGCATGGGGACCTCCCAAAGAATCGAGTCACGAGTCACGCATCGGTAGAAGATATGCCAACCGAGCGTGGAGCGCAACATCTCATTTTTTGCTGGACAACATCGCGTCCAAGCATTATCATCCTATAGAGAAGGTTGTGGAAAAATGTTGTGTAAAGCCGTTTTCGCTTTCAGGAGACAGCATGTTTGAACTACCTGATCGTATCGAGAAGCTGAAGGATCTGCATCTTGAGACCGTCCTGGCGCGGGGCAAACGATCCGCCTCCGTCATTGTCGCGCCCCCGAACGGCGCGGGCGATGCGGCTGCTGCGCGCCTTCAGGAGGTCGTGCGGAAGCGGTGGGGCGTGGAGATCCCCGTGGCGCTGGGAGACGGGGTCACAACTTCGGACCTGCTGTCCAAGGCGAATGTCGTGGCCCTGGGGTGCATGGCGGACAATCCGTTCATTGAGCGGCTCTACTTCGAGCAGTACACGCTCCTGGACCGGTGGTATCCCGGCCCCGGCGGTCACGTCCTCCGCTCGCTCCACAACCCCTACGGCACGGGGCACAACGTGATCTTCTGCGGGGGGAGCGATTCGAAAGGGATCGACGCCTCGGCGGATGGCCTGATCGCCCGGCTGTCGGAGGCGGAGCGCCCGGCCCTGGGCTGGCTGGAGGATGTGGTCCTGGGCAAGGGGCACGCGCGTCCGAGGGGAGACCGGATCCCCGGCGACCTGCTCGTCTTCTACGGCCCTCCGCGCAAGAAGCTCGGCCTGAACGAGGCCAGCCAGCTCGCGCTGCGCTACCACTACACCGGAGATGTGAAGTGGGCGGAGGCGTTCAAGAAGGCGGCGTTGAAGACCCACCTCCTGGAGACCTGTGACCACTACTGGTCGCACAAGATGTATCCCGCGTGGGACCTGATCGAGGAGAGCCCGGCGTTCTCGGACGAGGAGCGGCTGGAGGTCACGAACCGGCTGCTGGCCCACCTGCGGAGCCCGGAGTCTGCCGGGAGCGCGGGGGTCCTGGCCGACTTCGTGCTGAAGGCCCAGCCCCGCGACCGGCACGCGATGGCGCGGGCGATGAATGTCCTGCTGGGCTGTCGCTACTTCTCGCGGGGGTACGCGGGGGACTGCTGGGCGCCGCTGCTGGACCTCGTGGACCGCTACTGGGCCGTGCAGATGCGGTCGTCGAAGGGCATGAGCGGGCTGACCTTCGGGGTGTCGTCCTATCTGGACCTGGCGCTGGACCACGCCCTGCTGACCGGGAATCGGACGTTCTGCGAGAGCGGGGCGTTCCGGGTCTGGGCCGAGCGGCTGTTTCCCATCTGCAACAACCTGGGGTTCGAGGTGATGGCGGGCCAGTACAGCGCCGAGCAGTTCCCGGAGGCCGCCCTGTCGAAGGCGGCCCACCTGCTCCGGGACGGGCGATTCCTCCATCTCAAGTCGCTGCGCGACCGGGCCCGGAAGGGGCAGGGCGTGTACAACGTGACGGACTTCGGGTCGGGCCAGGCATTCGCGGGGGATGTGACGCCGGCCCCGGCGGGAGACATGACCGGCGTGGTCGTGTCCCCGGCGGATCGGACCTATTTCGACGCCTTCACGGGACGCCCGATCCCGTTCGAGGAGGCATTCGACAAACTGACGTTCCGGTCGGGGTTCGAGCCGGAGGACCAGTTCCTGACGCTGAACGGGATCTGTTCCGGCACGAAGTTCTTCCCCGACATCAATGCGATCCAGGAGTGGAGCGAGCACGGGCGGGTCTTGATGACCACGTGCGACTCCGGGGTACAGACGGAAGGTGTGGGACTGCGGGCGGCCAACACGATCTGCGTGACCGTGAACGGGGAGTCCGGCCCCACGCCCACGGCCGCGTCCCTCGTCCTGCGGGCGGAGATGGGCCGGCTGGCCCATACCCACACGGTCGCCCGGGACCACGGTACCGCGGACTGGTCGCGCCATCTCTTCTGGGTGCGGGGGGCGGCATTCCTGGTCGTGGACGTGCTGCAGACCAAGCGGGCCGGGGACTACGCCTTCCGGTGCCAGTGGCGCTGTCTGGGGGAGGTGGAGGCCTCGGGGAGGGACACGCGCCTGCGCCTCGGCCCCGCGCCGACGGAGGAGGGGCCACGCACGGCGCACATCCTGTCCGCGGGGACGGAGGAGGTGACGCTGTTCCGGGACCTGCCCCTCAACGGCGAGGAGGGGGGGGCGGGGCGGGCCTTCGCCCCGTACGCGGGGCTGACGCTGAATCAGGTCCACCAGACGACGAGTCTGAAGATGGACCAGGGGGACTGGGTGGTGTTCGCCAACCTCCTGTACTCGGAGCCGGAGTCGCATCCGGCGGAGGGCCTGTTCCGGGAGGTGGAGGATGGGGTCTACGCCTTTTCCGCGCCCGTGGCCGGGTACGCGGGCCTGGCGCCAGAGGGGGAGACGCTCAGCTTCCGACGCGGAGACCTGACCCTGTCCGCCGGGTCGTTCCTCCTGGCACGGGGCGAGGTCCTGCTGACCGAGGCCCGGTCGCTCAGTATTCTGTCCGAGACGCTCACCGTGTCCGTGCCTGTGACCCTTCACGCGGACCTGCTGACCGGCGCAGTGGAGGTGGAGACGCCTGAGCCCGTGGAGATGACCCTGCCGGCCGCGTGCGCGGGCAGGGTGCGACTGAACGGGCGGACGGCGTTTCTGAAGCAGGCCGACGACAAGGCGACGATGGCCCTGCCGGCAGGCCACCACCGGCTCGCGGGGGTCTTCGCGTCCGGCCCGGCGGTGGCCGAGGGAATCGAGGCGAGCGCCCGGGGGGAGGCCGTCCCCGCGCCGCCGGTCCCTTCCGCTCCTGCGGTGATCGCGGGCGGCGCTCCCGTTTGGAGCAGGGTCTTCGAGGTGGGGCCGGCGTCGCCGGAGGCGGATCGGCGCATCCCTCCGCCGGAGGGGGGCATCACGGCGGTCTGGGCGGACCGCGCCCCTGACCCTCAGACGCCTTTCGCGGTCGTGGGGCTGCGGGACGGGCAGGTCGCGGCCCTGGACCCGGAGGGTCGGACGCTCTGGGCCTATCGCGCAGGGGACGCTGTCTGCGCGGTGGCCGCGCTGGATGCGGGCGGGGCCCGTCGCGTCCTGGTGGGTTCGGACGACGCGACGCTGACCTGTCTGGATGCGGAGGGTCGCACGGTCTGGCAGCGGGACTTTCCCGCCTCGGAGCACACGCTGGCCTACCCGTGGTGGAATCTGTTGAAGGGGCGCGTCCGGTCCCTGGCGGTCGTGGATCTGGACGGGGACGGCCGGCCGGAGATCGCCGTGGGCACGGGCGGGGCGCTGGTCCACCTCCTGGACGCGGACGGAAACGAGCGCTGGCGGCATCCGATGCGGTGGGGGCTGGCCCAGAACGCCTTCGCCATCGACCTGAACGGGGACGGGCGGCGGGAGCTGCTGGTGGGGATGGACCGGCTGACGATGACCTCCCGGCTGCACGTCTTTGCGTCGGACGGGACGGTCCTGCCGCAGCAGTACACGAAGCAGTGGCCCGGCGAGACGGTCCGAAACCCGTCGTGGGAGCAGACCGGGGCGAGCGTGGTCGACTACCTCAACCGGAACGGCGGGCGTCCGCCGCTCATCCTGGTGGGGCGCAGCGGGGCGTTCAATCAACTCTCGGCTTATGACGCCGTCACGGAGGCGCACATCTGGAAGCGGGAGGTGGGGGACCGCACCAGCGGCATGGTGGTGGCCGACATCGACCGGGACGGGAATAAGGACGTGGCCATTTCCACGCACGCGGGATGGGTGATCTGCTACGATGCCGCCGGGAAACGCCGGTGGGCGGCCTTCCTGGGCTCACCCGTCACCACGCTCTGCCGGTCGTCCCTGCGCGGGTCGCAACTGGCCGCCGGGACCTTCGGGGGGAAGGTCTATCTGGTCGACAGCCGGGGCCGGGCGCAGCCCATCCGTTCCGAGGCTTCGCCGGTCACCCGGCTGGTGGCGACCCATCGGGGCGCGAAGGTGCTCTGCGCCGCGGGGGATGGCGTACACTTGATATAGGGCGCCAGGACGCAGGAGAGAGGAAAAAATTCTATGAGCGTATCAGAACGCCACGTCATGGACCTCCTCAGTCTGAAGGGGAAGGTGGCCATCGTGACCGGCGCGGCGGGATGGCTGGGGGCTGCCATGAGCCGGGCGCTGGCCGAGGCGGGCGCGACCGTGGTGGCTACGAGCCGCGATGAGGACCGGGCGGCGGCGTTCGCGGCCACGCTGCCGGGGGAGGGGCACGCGGGGATAGGGTTCGATCAGGAGGCCACGGACACCATCCCCGGTTTCCTTGCCCAGGTGGTCGAGCGGCTCGGGCGGATCGACATCCTGGTCAACAACGCCTACGGGACCACTGCGCCGACGATCGACACGGCGACGGCGGAGGACTTCGACCGGGCCTACCACGTGGGGGTGACGGCCTACTTCCTGCTGGCGCGGGAGGTGATGTTCCACCTGAGGGCGCGCCAGGCCCCCGGCTCGATTATCAACATCGCGAGCATGTACGGGGTGGTGGCCAGCTATCCGAGCGCGTACGAGGGGCTGGAGGCCAACAGTCCGCCCAACTATCACGGCCTGAAGGGGGGGCTGGTGCATCTGACCCGCCACCTGGCGGCCTACTGGGCCAAGTACAATATCCGGGTCAATGCCCTGAGTCCGGGCCCGTTCCCCAAGCCAGAGACGGAGAAGCGGGTCCCCGGCTTCATCCCCCGCCTGGAGGAGAAGGTGCCGCTGGGCCGCATGGGGAGGCCGGAGGAGCTGAAGGGCGCGGTGGTGCTGCTGGCCAGCGACGCGGGGAGCTACATCACCGGCCAGAACCTCCTCGTGGACGGGGGATGGACGGCGTGGTGAACAGGGAGATGTAAAATGCAAAATGCAAAATGAATAGGCACCGAGATCAAAAGGGATTTAGAACATGACCAAGAAACGTGTATTCAGCGGCATCCAGCCCTCGGGGAACATGCACCTGGGCAACTATCTCGGCGCGGTCAAGCGATGGGTGGAGCGGCAGGCGGAGAAAGAGAACTTCTTCTGCGTGGTGGACCTCCATACGCTCACGGTACCTCAGGACCCGGAGGCGCTGCGCCAGGAGACGCGCTCGCTGACGGCGCTGCTGTTTGCAGCCGGTCTCGACCCCGACAAAAGCATCCTTTTCATCCAGAGCCACGTGAGTGCCCACGCCGAGTGCTGCTGGCTGCTGAACTGCGTCACGCCGCTCGGATGGCTGGAGCGGATGACGCAGTACAAGGACAAGGCCGGTAAACAGGAGAGCGTCTCGACGGGGCTGCTGGACTACCCCGTGCTGATGGCGAGCGACATCCTGCTCTACGACGCCCACGAGGTGCCGGTGGGGGAGGACCAGAAGCAACACGTGGAGCTGGCGCGGGACATCGCACAGCGGTTCAACCACCTGTTCGGAGAGACCTTCGTGATCCCGGAACCGGTCATCTCCGAGGCAGGGGCGCGCGTCATGGCGCTGAACGACCCGGCGGTCAAGATGTCGAAGAGCGAGGCGCACGTGCGGGGGCACGCGGTCCGGATGCTGGACGAACCGGCGGAGATCGAACGCGCGTTCAAGCGTGCGGTCACGGATTCGGGGAAGGAGGTCCGGTTTTCGGACGATCCTGCGAAGGCAGGGGTCAACAACCTGCTGGAGATCTACCGGGTCATCACGGGGAAAGGTAAGGAGGAGGTGGAGGCGGATTTCGCGCATGCGCGGGGCTACGGCGACCTGAAAAAGCGCGTCGCGGAGGTGGTTATCGAGGAACTCAGGCCGATCCGAGAGCGTTACAACGTGCTCATGCAAGACCCGGCGGCGCTGGACCGCCTGCTGGCCCGGGGGGCCGAACAGGCCCGCGCCGTGGCTGAGCCGAAGCTCCGGGAGATCCAGGGCCGCGTGGGGCTGGTGCTGCCGGGATGAAAAGGCAAGAGGCAACAGGCAAGAGGCATCCTTCGACTCCACTGCGTTTCGCTCAGGAGGCAACAGGCCCCCTTCCTCCCCCGATCTGGGAGGGTGAGGGCGGATTGCGCTCGACATAAGGAGGATCTGTGTCAGGAAACGGGTTGATCTCTGGAAATAAGGCGTACGGTCTGACGCCGGAGCAGATCGCGTTCTACCGGGAGAACGGGTACCTGCTCGCGGAGGGGGTGTTCACGCGCGAGGAGGCGGCCCTTCTCCGGCAGGAGACGCACGACCTGGCGCGCCGGCTGCTGGAGACGCAGGCCACGGGGGTGAAAGGGGAGGGGTGGAAGAGCGGGGCGAAGGTGACGGACCTGCCGCGCGAGCTGCTGCACTGCCACAACGTGCAGTTCCACAGCGCGGTCCTCAGCCGGCTGATCGTGGACCCGCGTCTGACGGATCGGGTCGCGGACCTGATCGGGCCCAATGTGCAGCTCCATCACACGAAGATGTTCATCAAGCCGCCGGAGCGGGGCGCGCCGTTCCCGATGCACCAGGACTACCCCTATTTCCCGCACGAACGGCACACGATGATGGCGGCCACCATCCACTTCGACGACGCGCCCGTGGAGAAGGGGTGCGTGCGCGTGGTCCCGGGGAGTTACAGGCAGGGGCCGCTGGAACACATCAACGACGGCGGACACCACCTGCCCGTGGAGCGGTTCCCGGTGGCGGAGGCCACGCCGTGCCCGGCCCGCGCGGGGGATGTGTTGCTTTTCAGCTACCTGACGATCCACGGGTCGGGCCTCAACACGAGCCAGGAGGCCAGGACCACACTGCTGGTGCAGATGCGCGACCCCACGGACCATCCCTTGAAGCTGGTCCATCTTTCCAGAGGACAGGGGATGATGCTGAGGGGGGTGGACCCGGAGGCGGATGCCGGGACAGGCGTCGGTCCGGTGTCCCGGTTCGAGGCGCAGTTCAAGGCGGCGCAGGCCACGTGAAAGTTTGACAGGGATGTACAGGATGAAAAAAGCAGGTTTGAGGAGCGACCATGATCTGTGATTCACACTGCCATTTGAAGCACGGCAACAAGGAGATGACGGAGTACACGGGCCGGGAGATCGTGGAGGCGATGGACGGGGCCGGGATCGACAAGACCGTGGTGTTCGCGATCTGCGTGACGTCCGCGCAGGCCACGGAGTTCGCCCTGCGGGCCTGCCGGGAGTTCCCGGACCGGCTGATCCCCTACGCGTACGCGATCCCCCACATCTCGGAGTCGGCCCTGTCCCACGTGGAGCGGGCGGTCAGGGACTTCGGCTTTCGAGGGATCAAGGTCCACGGGGGGGAGACTCGACTGACGCCCTACGTCATCGATCCGGTGTTCGAGCTGGCGGCGCGGCTGGACGTGCCCTGCCTGGTCGACTTCGCGGGGAACGTGGACTACACCAGCCGGATCGCGGAGACGTTTCCAAAGACCACGATCATCGTGGCGCACATGGGGCGGTACCTGTGTACGGACCGGGGGCTTCTGAACCGGTTCATCGAGATCGCGGAGAAGTACGAGAATGTGATCCTGGACACGAGCGGGGTGGTCATTCCGGGAAAGGTCTCGGAGGCGGTCCATCGGATCGGGTCGGACCGCATGGCCTGGGGGATCGACGGGCCGTATCCGGCGCCGGACCTGGCGAGTTTTGCGAAGGAGGAGATCGACCGGATCCGCATCCTGCCGATCAGCGAGAAGGACAAGGACAACCTGTTCTGGGGGACGATCTCCCGGCTTCTCAAGCTGGAGTGAGGCCCACGTGAAAGACTACGAGATCACCTTCAAAAGCTGCAACTCCGTCCATTACGCCAAGCCGATCACGGCCTACGTGACCGGGCCGGACCGGATGGACGGGGGCACGGGGCTGATGCACTTCGCGCACGGGTGGGGCGGAAACCGGTACGGCTACCGGGCGATGCAGCAGGAGTTCGCGGACCGGTACAATCTGATCGGCGTGGCCACGGAGTTCCGGCAGAGTGGCTACGACTTCGACCCGGTCACGGGCACGGGGGCGTACCAGCCCTACGACGCCAGCCACCTTCAGGTCATCGACTGTCTGAACGCGGTGCGGCACGTCCTGGGGCTGTATCCCGGTCTGGATCGGGGGCGACTGATCGCCTACGGGGGGAGCCAGGGGGGGCACATCTCGATGCTGATGTGTTCCTTCTGTCCGGACACCTTTGCGCTGGTCATCTCGGCGTGCGGGGCCTCCCATTTTGATGCGGAACGGGCGGCGTGGGCGGGGCGGGACTTCAGCGCGCGGGAGCTGGCCGTGCGGGACACGGCCGGGATGGCGGGCCGGGGCCAATGCCCGGTGGTGCTGATGCACGGGACGGCGGATGAGACCCTGCCGGACCTTCACACGCGGAGGATGGAAAAGGCCCTGCGGGAGGCGGGCAGGACCGTGGTGGTGAAGTACTACGAAGGGGGAAACCACGCCCTGGGGCCGGTCACGAACCGGCGGGACGCCACCGTGGAGCTGGCGGACGCGCTTCTGCGGGAGGCGCGGAACGACCGGGAGGATGACTTCGCCGCCGGGCGGGCCGTCCGGGTCCCGTGCGGGGATTCGGACTTTGTGATCGACTGGTCGCGGCGGCCGGAGGACCCGGAGCTGGCGCGGTGGGAACAGACGAGGGGATGATTTCCGACTCAGGAGGAGTTTTCAGCGTGGAAGATGTCTTATTCGGGTCATTGACGGAGGTGGCGGGGTTCCTCCAACGCCGGGAGGTGTCGTCGGTCGAGCTGACGACGGCGCTCCTGGAGCGGATTGCGCACGTGGATGGGACGCTTCACAGTTACGCCACCCTCATGGAGGATCGCGCGCTTGAGGCGGCGCGGCGGGCGGACCAGGAGATCGGGGCAGGGCAGTACCGGGGGGCGTTGCACGGGATTCCTCTCGCGGTGAAGGACCTGTGCTTCACGAAGGGCGTCCGGACGATGGGGGGCGCGGCGGTTCTGGCCGGTCACGTCCCGGATTATGACGCCACGGTGGTCGCCCGGCTGGAGGCCGCCGGGGCGGTGATTCTGGGGAAACTCAACCTGACGGAAGGGGCGATGGGGGGATATCACCCCTCCTTCCCGATTCCGGTGAATCCCTGGAATCGCGGGGTCTGGACCGGGTCGTCATCCAGCGGGTCGGGGGTGGCGACGGCGGCGTGGCTGGCCTACGCGACGCTGGGGAGCGACACGGGGGGGTCCATCCGGTTTCCGTCGGCGGCGTGCGGCGTCGTGGGGCTGAAACCGACCTGGGGGCGCGTCAGTCGATACGGGGTGCTGGCCCTGGCGGAGTCGCTCGACCACGTGGGGCCGATGACGCGGCGCGTGGCGGATGCGGCCATCGTGCTGCAGGCCATCGCCGGTCACGACGAGAACGACCCGACCTCCCTGCTGGATCCCGTCCCGGACTTCTCGACGGACATCGGGCGGGGGGTGAAGGGGGTGCGACTCGGCCTGGACGAGGACTATCTCCGGCGGAAGTCGCACCCGGAACTGGCGGAGGCCGTGCTGGCCGGCGTGAAGGTCCTGGAGGGGCTGGGCGCGGAGGTCGTGACGGTGCGTCTGCCGGACTTCGACGACTATGTGCCCGCCTGGCCCACGCTCTGCACGGCGGAGGCCGTGGTGGCGCACGCGGCGACCTATCCGTCCCGACGGGATGACTACGGTCCCTGGTTCCGGGGCTGGCTGGACGCGGGCGCGCAGGTGTCCGGCGCGGACTATGCGAAGGCCCACTACCTGCGCGCCGCCTGCAACGGGCGGGTGCAGAAGGCGATGAGCGGGATTGACGCGCTGGTCTGTCCCTCCACGACCGCGCCGCCCCATCCGGTGTCGCCGGAGGTCCTGTACGGGCCCATGGTGAAACGCGACATTTCGTTCCAGCGGTTCACGGTTCCGTTCAACTTCAACGGCGCACCGACGCTGTCCGTGCCGTGCGGGTTCACGCGGGACGGTCTGCCGCTGTCCATCCAGTTCATCGGGCATCCTCTCGGGGAGGACCTGATCTGCCGGGTCGGTCACGCGTACGAGCAGGCGACCGCGTGGCATACGATGCGCCCGGAGGTGTAGGGTGAGGGCCGCACGATTTTTTCACGCCCATCCTTGAGAGGCACTCCATGAGTGACATTGAGACCCAGGTCGTGGACGACATCTTCGCCCGGTCGGAGGCGTGGGAGAACCTGCTCGCCCTGACGGACGACATCGGGAGCCGGATGGCGGGCACGCAGGGGGAGGTCGCGGCGCGGGACTTTCTGGTCGAGACGCTGAGGCGTTACGGCCTGGAGAACGTCCGGGCCGAGGCGTTTCCGCACCGGGCCTGGACGCCGGTGCGGGAGGCTCTGACCGTGACCGCGCCGGTCACGCGGGAGATTCCGTGCCGGTGCGGGGGGCTTTCGCCGTCCACGCCGGAGGGCGGGGTGGAGGCGGAGGTCCTCTTTCTGGAGCGGGGGGACCGGGAGGAGTTCAAGCAGGTCAAGGATCGGGTCCAGGGGCGGTTCGTGGTCGCGCCCTACTATCCGGTCGCCCGGCAGCTCAAGACGCCGCTGGCCGCCGATTTCGGGGCCGTGGGGCTGATCGAGGCGCGGAGCCACGCGGGGGGGCTTCAGCCGGCCCGGACGTGCGCCTTCGCGAAGGTCGCGGCGATTCCGGTGGCGTCCATCAGCCGGGAGGACGCGGATTATCTGCGGCGGCTGGAGGCGCGGAAGGGGCGCGTGCGGCTGCGGCTGACGCTGGAGAGCCGGGTGGAGCAGAAGGATTCCTGGAACGTCGTGGGGGAGATCGGCCAGGGCGTGGAGCAGATCGTCATCGGCGGACACTACGATTCCTGGCACGTGGGGCCGGGGGCGGGGGACAATGCCGCTGGTGTCGTGGCGGTCCTGGAGGCGGCGCGGGGGCTGGCCCGGTACGGGGAACACCTCCGGCGGCGGGTGAAGGTCGCCCTGTTCGGGGTGGAAGAACTGGGGCTGGTGGGGGCGTGGGCCTTCACGCATCGGCACCGGGACGCGTTGAAGGATACGGTGCTGATGGTCAACAATGACGTGGGAGGACGGCCCACGGGGATCGGCGTCATGGGGGCTGAGGCGCTGAAGTCGTGCCTGGAGCCCCTGGCCGCGCGGGTCCGGGTCGCGGGGGAGAACCTCCCGCCGTTCAGGGTCTCGGTGGGTGGGCCGGGCTGGGGGTCGGACTTCTTCCCCTTCATCGCCCACGGGGTGCCGACCCTGGGGATCGGGACGACGCCGGTGAGGCCGGAGGAGGCGATCTACGGGCACACGCGGGCGGACACGCCGGACAAGGTCTACAAAGAGGGGCTGACGGAGTGCGCGGCGATCAACGCGCAGGTCGTCCTTCACGTGGCCAACCTGCCCGAACGCCCGGCGCGGCAGATGTCCCGGGAAGAAGTGGAGGTGTATTTCCGGGCGCACCGGTTCACCGAGACGCTGGAGTTGCTGGAGATGTGGCCGCCGGAGCGGGTCGTGGAGCGGTACTTCTCATTTTAGAGGTTTTATGAACGGGATGAACCTGTTCCGACTGGACGGGAAGGTGGCTGCGCTCACGGGCGGAGGCGGGGTGCTGGCGTCGGCGATTGCGGCGGGGCTGGGGGCCGCGGGGGCACGGATCGCGGTCTGTGACCTGGTCCTGGAGAAGGCGGAGCGGACGGCGGCGGACCTGCGAGGGAAGGGCATGGACGCGCGGGCCTATGCGATGGATGTCCTGTCCAAGGCTTCTCTGGAGGCGGGGTGCGGGGCGATCTGCCGGGACTTCGGAGGCGTGGATATCCTGGTGAACGCGGCCGGAGGGAACCTGCCGGAGGCGTCCACGAACGCGGAGCGGAGTTTCTTCGATATCCCCCTGCCGTCGCTGGAGAAGGTCGTGGCGCTCAACCTGTTCGGCGGGGCGATCCTGCCGGCGCAGGTCTTCGGGCGCGTCATGGTGGAGAATGTGGACGGGGGGAGCATCCTCAACATCTCTTCGATGAACGCGATCCGGCCCCTGACGCGCATCCCCGGGTACTCGGCGGCCAAGGCCGCGGTGAGCAACTTCACGCAGTGGCTGGCCGTACACGTGGCGCAGACCTACAACCCAAACCTGCGGGTGAACGCCATCGCGCCAGGGTTCTTCCTGACGGACCAGAACCGCTATCTGCTGACGGACCCGAAGACGGGGGAGGTGACGGAGCGGGGGAAGACGATCCTGGCGCACACGCCGATGGGGCGTTACGGGGAGCCGGAGGATCTCGTCGGGACGGCGGTCTGGCTGGCGTCGCCGGCCGCGCGGTTCGTCACGGGCATCGTGGTGCCGGTGGACGGGGGGTTCTCGGCGTTTTCAGGCGTTTGATATAGGTGATATTTTGGAGGTGAAGGGGACCTCATGAACCGGACTGCCATTCAAGAAGGACAGCCTTTCAGCGAAGAGCGGACCCGCGAAATCATTCGCGACTTCAAGCGAGACGGGTTTGTGCTGATTCCCGGTGTTCTGGAGCCCGACGAGGTGACGGCCCTGCGCGAAAAGACGGATGCGCTGTTCGTCGATCCGGAGGTCGTCGCCGGGGGGTATGTCCAGAAGGACTTCATTCTCAGACACACCAACGAACTTGACGTAATTTTCTGCGATTTGCTGGTCCGGGAGCCGATCATCGGCCTGATGGAAGCCATCTTCGGACCGAACTGCCAGCAGTGCGGCATGAACGTGCTGCGGACGAACCGCACCAATGCGATCGATCGGTGGCACGTGGACGATGCGCTGTTCTTTCCGCTGCCCGATGAGGTCCCCCGACACGACCCGCGCATCGACATGCCGATTCCATGGCTGACGGTGCAGGTGGCGCTGACGGACATCGAGGCGATGGAATACGGCCCCACCCAGTACGTCCCCGGCAGCCACTACTCCGGCCGGAACCCGCCGAAGACCGGGACGCCGGAGTTTGAAGGCCGAGGCCCGGTTTCGATCCTCTGCAAGGCGGGCGACATCTACCTGCATAATTCGCAGTGCTGGCACCGGGGGACCCCCAACGGCTCCGACCGGGTCCGCTACCTGCTCCAGCAGCAGTACGGTCCGAGGTGGGCGTTTCCGCGCTATAACGCTTACATCCGGTATAAGGTGCCGGAACACCTCCTGGAAGGCGCGAGCGAACGTCTGCTCCGGGTGCTGGGCGACCATCGGTCCCATCCGGAGGCGCGATATAGATAGAACGCCCTGAGGATGCGAACAGCTCTATAGAATTCACCCCCACAAAATCGCAACCCTGTGCATCGTCCGTCGTATCACGCCAATGCCATACCCACGAAAGGAGTCCCATGAAGAAATCCGATCCGTTTGAAAAAGGTCTCGCAGCTGGAGAGGCGGTGGCTTTTGCCGCCGGAGGCGCATCCCAAACACCGGATAACGGCGGGCGAATGTATGTGCGCACACAGGGCTTTAGGTCAACCGATGCTGAGTTGCGCTTTCTGCAGCGCTGCGGCGTGCGCCACAAAGCCGCCACCTTCCCATTCCATCCCGACTGCGGTTGGAAACTCGACGAGTTGATCCAGGAGAGAGAGCGTCACGAGGCCTTCGGGATGACGCTGGACTTGAGCTCGCTGCCCATCTACGAGAAATTTCCCCACATCATCTATCTGGGCAAAAGTCCGGAGCGCGACCGGGAAATTGACCTGGTATGCGAGATGATCCGCACCGCTTCGCGAGCTGGTATCGAATCTCTGCGGTATAACACCTGCGTCCTGCCCATCGACCGCACCGAACGAGAAGAGGGTCGCGGCGGTTACTTCTACACCGCGTTCCGCCTGGAAAAGATCCCCGCAGAGGAACAGGCCAGACTGACAGAGGCGGGGCGCGTCACAGCAGACATGCATTGGGAACGAATCGAGTATCTGCTCGAACGCATGATTCCGGTAGCAGAAGAATACAAGGTTCGAATGGGGAATTCCCAGGAAGACCCCGCCACCCCTCCCGGCTACAGGGGCGTTGACAAAGTCCTCAATGACTTTGAAGGCATGAAGCGTTTCATCGAGATTCAGCGCAGTCCGTATCACGGCTGGAACTTCTGCATCGGTTCCATCGCTGAAATGCTCGAAGATCCGGCCACTGAAATCTACCCCTTCATAGAATACTTCGGCAGCCGGAATACGATTTTCCTGGTTCACTACCGCAACCTCCTTGGCCGGCGCTACAGCTTCCGCGAGGCCCTGCCCGATGAAGGAGAGATGGACTTCTACCGGGTATTAAAGGCCCTCAAGGACACGGGCTATTGTTACGGCATTGACCCCGATCATGTCCCGCGCACGGACGAAGATCCGAAGGGCTACTATCAGTCCTATGCTTACTGTTTCGGCTACATCAATGCCATGATTCAGGCGATCTACGGAGGCGCGTGAGCTTACATCGAGTAACCTGACAATCGCGTTAAGGGGACGGTGCTACGCTTCGGTCGATTTCAAATTTCGGGCGACCTGCATCTGTTGTAGCATCTCGGTGGCAATGCCGGTTTATCGCACCGTCCCTTGTTTTTGCGAGATGACAGTTATGGCCGTAGTTGATATTCAGGAATATCTGAAACTCATTCCTGCTCTAAAGCACTCGCCACAGGGCTATCTCTGGTCGTCTTACGATCAGGAGGCAGATACGCTTTATATCAACTTTAAAAAATCGAGCCATGCTACGGATAGTGAGATCACGGACGACGATGTGATCATTCGCTACGAAGGCGAAGAGGTCATCGGGTTTACGGTTCTGCACGCGAGCAAGCGGTGAGCAGGGCAAAGAAGTTCCCGCCAGATGGTCTATTTGGCGGGAACTCTTGTTGATAGGCTCCTTATATTGAGACACTGTTCACTTACCATTCCCAACTTATGCCCCCCGAAAACCTCGGCAGAAAGCTTTCGGGCCTGAAATATAGGCGTCAGCTTCACCAACGAATACGGCTCTCTAAGAGGCGGTTCCTGCGATAATCCAAAACTGCTATTTATAT
>SICM01000193.1 GCA_009694805.1 Candidatus Latescibacterota bacterium | reverse complement strand
ACATTCGAAAAGAGCGGGCGTTGGACTCCACTATGATGGGCCTGCTGGGGGGGCGGACCGTCACACTCTTCTTAGCCGTGCAACGATGGGGACCTTGGCAAAGACAAATCCTCATCACAGCAATTTTCTAACCGGACAATACTGCCTCAAACGCAACAATTTTCCACTTTACCCTTGCGAGGTCAGGGAAACAGAGTTAAACTTGAATATAGGGATAGAGACTGGAGGCTGGAAAAATAGAGGCTGGAGGCTGGAGGCTGATGAACAGGTCTCAGGTTTCCTATCAGGTGTTTAAGGAGAACGTCCTATGAAGCTCTGCTGCACTTCTGTCATGCTCCCCCGGTGGACGCTGGACGAGACCTTCGACAGGCTCGCTGAATACGGGTACGACGGCCTGGAACTCCGGTGCCGGGACAACCCGGAGAACCCGAACATCGAACCGTCGTTCTGGGGACGGCACCTGTCCGACGTGAGCCCGGACAATATCATCGCGAAGGCCGGCCAGATCCGGGCCGCGGCGAAGCGAAGCGGCCTGCGGGTGGTGGCCCTGGCCCCCCAGGCCCAGATCGGGCAGGACGATCTCATCCGGAAGCTGTTTGAGGGGGCCATGGCCATCGACCCCGAGGCCCCGCCCATGATCCGGATCGGCGCGCCCCGGCACGACCGGACCAAGCCCTACGAGCCGCAGTTCCTCCGGGCAAGGGCCGGGTTCGCAGACCTGGTGGAGGTCGCGCGGGGCTACGGCGTCAAGGTCCTCTACGAAATCCACGTGGGCACGGTCGCGGTCAGCTGTTCGAGGACCGTGGAACTCCTTCGGGACCTCGATCCTGCCCATATCGGGGCGATCTACGATGTCCCCAACATGATCCGCGTGGGGCTGGAGGAGAGCCGGATGGGGATGGAGATCCTGGGTCCCTACCTGGCCCACTGTCACATCGGGAATGCCGCGCCGGTGGCGGAGGGGCGGGACGAGACCGACGGGATGCGATGGAAGTGGACGTTCAGCGACCTCCGGGAGGGCGTCGCGGACATCCCCCAGATCCTCCAGGACTTCCAGTGGATGAACTACGCGGGCTACCTCTCTCTCGAAGACTTTGGGCCGGGCGAGGACTCCGACAAGGTGCGGGAGCAGGGGGCGTACCTGAAGAAACTGATGGAATGAGGAGAGTGGACATGCGCATCGCAGTGGCAGGCTTCATGCACGAATCCAACACCTTTTCCGGGACCCCCACCACGTTGCAGCAGTTTCAGGAGGGGAGTCTCCAGTACGGGGCGGATCTGATCCCGGTCTGGAAGGACGCGCATCACGAGGTGGGCGGGTTCCTGGTCGGGGCGGAGGAGAACGGGTTCGAGGCCGTGCCGGTTCTGATGGCCTCGGCCACGCCGTCCGGGCCGGTGACGACCGAGGCGTACGAGAAGATCGTGGGAGACATCATGGAGGGGCTCCGGAAGGCCGGGCCTCTGGACGGCCTGCTCCTGGCCCTGCACGGTGCGATGGTCACTGAGGCCCACACGAGCGGGGACGGGGAGACGATGGAGCGGCTCCGGAAGGCGCTGGGGCCGGACTTTCCGATCGTCCTGTCCCTGGACCTGCACGCGAACGTCTCCCCGCGCATGGTCGAACTTCCGACGGCGACGGTCATTTACCGCACCTATCCCCACATCGACCAGAGATACCGGGGGCGGGAGTGCGCCTCCCTGATCGCCCGGACCGTGCGGGGGAAGATCCGGCCTGTGCAGGCGATGTGCAAGCCGCCGCTCCTGCTCCACATCGTGCAGCAGTACACGGGGTCCGGCCCAACGGCGGAGATCATGGCCGAGGTGGAGCGGGTCGCGCAGACGCCATGGATTCTGTCGGTCTCCTTTGCGCCGGCCTTCTACTACGCGGACGTGCCCGACATGGGACCGGCGGTCGTGGTGGTGGCAGACGGGGACGCTGGCCGGGCCGGGGCCGAGGCCCAGCGCCTGTCTGACTTCGTCTGGGCGCGGCGGGAGGCGCTCACGGCGAAGCTTCCCGGTCCTGCGGAGGCTGTGCGGGAGGCCGCGGCGCACCCCGGCACGGTGAGCCTGATGGACTGCGGGGACAACATCGGGGGCGGGGGGCCGGGGGACTCCACGTTCCTGCTGGCGGAGATATTGAAGCAGGGGGTCCGGGATTGCCTGGTCGTGCTCTACGACCCGGAGGCCGTCCAGGCGTGCATCCGGGCGGGGGTCCGGGAGACTGTGAGGTTGGAGGTGGGCGGCAAGACGGACGACCGGCACGGGAAGCCGGTGCCCATCGAGGGCCAGGTGCGGATGATCTCGGACGGGAAGTATATGGAGCCGGAGCCGCGCCACGGGGGGAAGCGGTTCTGGGACATGGGCCCGACCTCGGTGGTGGAGACGAAGGAGGGCCACCTGATCGTCCTGAACAGCCTGCGGGAGGCCCCGATGAGCCTGCACCAGATCCTGTGCCTGGGCATCCGTCCGGAGACCCGGAAGATCATGACCGCCAAGGGGGCCACGGCCCCGCGAGCCGCTTATGAGCCGGTCTCCACGAAGGTCATCCCGGTGGACACGCCGGGCGTGACCGCGGCAGGGCCGGAGCAGTTCACGTATCACCGGAGGCCGAAGCCGCTGTATCCACTGGACAGATAACAGGCAACAGCCCCCCTACCCTCCCCCTATCTCAAGGGGCAAAGCCCTGATTCGCCCCCTCCCTCCTCCAGCATTGGGGGAGGGAGGGGGTTGGGGGAAGGGTGGGGGTGGTTGCCGGTTTCATTTTTAAAGGAGGTCTTCATGATCCCTCTCGTCAGCAGCAACTGCTACGGCCCGCTGGGGGTCTGCCAGCTCCCGCGCACCTGGTGGAAGGTCCTGCTCCGGAAGAAAGGGCTTCTGGACGAGGAGTATCCCGACTGCGGGGACGGACTGGACGCGGGCGTCCTCCGGGCGCTGGGGCTGGACCAGGAGGCCGCGCTCGATCATCTGAGAACGACCCTGCCGACCTACCTGGACTTCGAGGCGTGGGTGCTCCGGCAGAAGGGGGGATCGCTGGATGGGGAGGCGGTGTCCAACTGGAACTTCGCGGTCCGGAGCCGGGTCCACAACAGCCCGGCGAAGATCGAGGAGACCTACCGGGACATCGGGTTTGGTCCGGACGTGCGGATCAACTCCGCCGGGATTCTGAACAGCCTCCAGGACTGGCAGCTCTTTCACAAGCGGGACCTGAACACGGGCTTCCCCGGCCTGGGGGGGAAGGTCGTGCCCGTGATCGCCACCATCGACTACGGGCCGCTGGGCGTCTGCCAGTTGCCCCGGACGTGGCAAAAGATCCTGCTGCGGGCGAAAGGGCTGCTCCATCCGGACTACCCGGACATGACGAAGACCGGGCTGGACCCGAAGGTGCTGGCCGTGCTCAGGCTGGACGTGGAGGCCGTGCTGAAATACATCCGGGAGAACCTGCCGGACTATCTTCGGTTCGAGGGGTGGGTGCTGGAGCAGACGAAGGGGAGGATCGACCGGGATGCGGTGGAGGCGTGGAACACGTTCCTCCGGCAACGGGTCCACCTCGACGCGAAGCGGACGGACATCCACGCGACCGTGGGCCGGAAGGACGACGGGACGCTGACCTCGGCGGTGGTGCTCAACCACATCGAGGACTGGCACCTGGCGCACGCCACACTGGTGAAGTGAAAAGCGTGAGCAGCCCTCACCCCGTCCGGCTACGCCTGACACCCCTCTCCCATTGATGGGAGAGGGGAAGGGCGCGTTTGTAGGTTGTCGTTTATTTGACCCTCTCCCTCAGGCGGACGTCTGGTTCGATTTCAGGCATCCGGAGCGCAGACGAGGAGCCACCAGCCTGGTCAACGCCCACCTCAACATCACGGGATGCGTCCCGTGTTGAATCTCAAAGACGCTCATCATCGCCATCCGTCTCTGTTGCACCTCCATTGCCGTCCTCTGCTGAAGCGTGCCTCGCAGGGCATAACAGACCCCTCCCACGATGAGCCCCCAGAGCAAGGGGATAATCGCCGTACGGATGCCGCCGGATCCTGGGGTGTGCTCAGACATCAGGCCGAGCAGGAAACCGCCCCCCCCCGAACAGCCCCCCTCCGACGCCTGCCGTTGCCATCAACGCCTGTCCCGCCCGATGGCGCTTTTCCATACAAGACAGCTCCGTTTCGTTCGCGGCGTTGAACGACCGGAATTTCGGCGTCCACTTCCGCAACTCCGCCGTACACCGGTTGGCCGCGATCCGGTAGAGCCAGGTGCCGAAGGCCGCGTCCGCCCGGTAGGTCCCGATGTTTCGGAAGGCGGAGACAAAGGCTTCCTGGCAGAGGTCCTCGGCGTCCTCGGCATTGCCGGACATGTGCCGGCAGAGGGCGTAGATCCGGTCCCGGTAGATGTCAAAGACCTTCCGAAAGGCCCTGGCGTCCCCCTGCTGGCAGGCCGCGATCAGGCCGACGTCCGCCTGGTCGTTCACGCGCGCTCCTGGGTTCGTGTCCTCGTCGATGCGACAGTCACCTCTTTAGATGCCGGTTTCGGGGAAAGGTAACGCGGGAAAGTTGACATGTCAAATGGAAGGTGGTATATTGAGCGTGAAGCGTGTAAAACCCGTGAAGCGTATCTCGTGAAGCGTAATGCAAGATACGAGATACGAGATACGTTTTGCGGTTCACTTTTTGAGGGTTTATGGATCGCGACCTGGCTTTTGAGATGGGGACCTCCAACCTCCGGTTCGGGCCGGGGGTCACGCGGGAGGTCGGGATGGACTTAAAGGACATGGGCGTCCGGCGGGCGATGGTGGTGACCGACCCGAACCTGCGGGACCTGCCGCCCGTCCAGGTCGTGGTCGCGTCGCTCAAGGCCGAGGGGGTGGACTTCGCGCTGTTCGACCGCGTGCGGGTGGAGCCGACGGACGCGTCGTTCCAGGAGGCCATCGCGTTTGCGAGGGACGGGAAGTTCGACGCCTTCGTGGCCGTGGGGGGCGGGTCTTCGATGGACACGGCGAAGGCGGCGAACCTCTACACGACCTATCCGGACGACTTCATGGCCTACGTGAACGCGCCCATCGGCCAGGGCAAGCCGGTGCAGGGTCCGCTCAGGCCGCTGGTCGCCATCCCGACGACCGCCGGGACGGGGAGCGAGACCACGGGCGTGGCCATCTTCGACCTGAAGGACCGCCATCTCAAGACCGGCATCGCGCACCGACGCCTGAAGCCGACGCTGGGCATCGTGGACCCCGAGAACACCCGGACCATGCCGGCCGTAGTGGCGGCCTCGACGGGGCTGGACGTGCTCTGCCACGCGGTGGAGTCCTACACGGCCATCCCCTACGACCAGCGCCCGCGCCCGGAGCGCCCGATCCTGAGGCCGGCCTACCAGGGCGCGAACCCGATCAGCGACATCTGGTCCTTAAAGGCGGTGGAGATGGTGGCCCGGTACCTCGTCCGGGCCGTGGCTGACCCGGAAGACGACGAGGCGCGGGGGCACATGATCCTGGCCTCCGCGTACGCGGGGATGGGGTTCGGGAACGCAGGGGTACACCTCTGCCACGGCATGTCGTATCCGGTGTCGGGCATGGTGCGGGGCTACAGGCCGGAGGGGTTCGTGGGGGACCATCCGATCATCCCGCACGGCATGTCGGTCGCGCTGAACGCGCCGGCGGTGTTCCGGTTCACGGGGCCGGCGTGCCCGGAGCGGCACCTCCAGGCCGCCGGGCTGCTGGGCGCGGATGTGTCGGGGGTTCGAAATCCGAAGGAGGAGGCCGGGGAGGTTCTGGCAGGCCGGATCGTGGCGATCCTGAAACAACTGGAGATGCCCAACGGCCTGAAGGCGGTGGGGTTCACGCGGGAGGACATCCCGGCCCTGGTGGCGGGCACGTTGCCGCAGCACCGGGTGACCAAGCTCTCCCCGCGTCCCGCCAGCGAGGCGGACCTGGCCGCGATGTTCGAGGACGCGTTGACGGGGTGGTAAAACAGGGTCACGAGTCCAGGGTCGCGAGTCCAGAGTCGTTTGACCCGTGACCCGCGACTGGAGAAAAGGACCTATTCTTGTCTAACGAACCGACCCCATCGGGCCTTGCCAGCGGGGAGACCCTGGAGCGCGCCGAGGCGCTGCTGGAGGTGACCTACGAGCTCCTGGAGCTGGAGGATCTGGAGTTGCTCCGGCAGGTGTTGAACAAGGAGCGTCCGGCAGACCTGGCGGACCTGATGCGCCGCCTGGACGAGGGGATCCGAGAGACGGTCTTCGGCCTGCTGGAGGAATCCCTGGCCGCGGAGGCGCTGGCGGAGTCGGACACCCACACCACGCTGTCCATCGTGGAGGACATGGCGCCGCAGAGGTTGTCCGATATCCTGGATGAGATGGAGCCGGACGACGCGGCGGACGTGCTGGTCGATCTGGACCGGGAGGACGCGGAAAAGGTCCTGGACCTGATGGAGACGGAGGGGGCGCAGGAGGTCCAGGATCTGATGGCGCACGAGGAGGACACGGGCGGCGGGATCATGACGTCGGACCTGATCTCCGTGCGCGAGGAGATGACGGTGGCCGGGGCCATCGACCGGCTGCGACAGGAGGCGGAGGACCAGGACATCTCCCATCTCTACGTGACGGACGCGGAGGGGAGGCCGGTGGGGGTCGTGCCCGTGCACCGGCTGGCCACGGCCCGGCCCCAGACGCCGATGAGCCGGCTGATGAGTCGGGACCTGGTGACGGTGACGCAGGAGACGGACCAGGAGGAGATCGCCCGGATCTTCAGCCGCTACAACCTGCTGGCCGTGCCGGTGGTGGATATGGAGGGCCGGCTGGTGGGGCAGATCACGGTGGACGACGTGGTGGACGTGATCCAGGAGGAGGCGACCGAGGACATCTACAAGATGGCCGGGACCAGCGACCAGGAGATGGAGAATCCCTCGGTGTTCGGGGTGGCCAGGGCCCGGCTGCCCTGGTTGCTGATCTGCTTGCTGGGGAGCTTCCTTTCAGGGGCGGTGATCCACGTGTTCGACGCGACGCTGGAGAAGGTCATCATCCTGGCCTCGTTTCTGCCGGCGATCACAGCGACGGGGGGGAACAGCGGGCTTCAGTCGTCCACGGTGACGGTGCGCGGCCTGGTCACCGGACACGTGTCGTCGGGGCTGGTGCTGAGGACAATCATGCGGGAGATCGGCACGGCGGCGGTCATCGGGGTGGCATGCGGCGCGGCCGCGAACGCCGCGGCGTGGCTCTGGTTCAAACACCCCCTGGTGGGGATCTGCGTGGGCGTCGCCATGTTCCTGGCGATCTCCGTGGCCGTGGTCCTGGGGGTGCTGGTGCCGCTCCTGTTCGACAGGCTGGGGATCGACCCGGCCGTGGCCTCGGGGCCGTTCATCACGACGACCAACGACATCCTGGGGATCTTCATCTACCTCGGCCTGGCCACGGTGCTGATGGGCCGGTTTATGTGAGGCTGGAGACTGGAGGTGGAGACTTGTCCCCCCCCAAGCCTCAAGTCTCAAGTCTCAAGTCTCAAGCCTCTCCTCAATCCACCACCGCCGCCGAGACGGCGTTGGAGACCCGCCGCAACAGGCTCCCATTGTCGTCCATCTGATTGGTCAGGATCACCCACACCAGGTCCCGCTCCGGGTCGGCCCACGCCACGGTGCCCAGCGAGCCCGTGTGCCCGAACGTCGCGGGAGAGGTCAGTTCCCCGCAAAAGTTCCAGGCCTTCGACCGGGCCAGGGCCCAGCCCAGGCCCCAGGGGGCGTTCAGGCCGAGGTTCTGGTCCGTCGTCATCGCCCGCGCCGAGGCCGCGCTGAACACCCGCCGGCCCGCGTATTCTCCCCCGTTCAGCAACGTCTGGAGCAGGACCGCCAGGTCCGGGGCCGTGCTGTGCAACCCGCCCCACGGGTTGCCCAGGTCCCGCCAGTAGGCGCTGTTGGGCCCGAACCGCTTCTGATCCTCGGTCTCGGACGTGGACGTCCCGCACCAGACCGTCTCCGGAATCTGGAACTTCCCCAGGCCCAGTGCGCTCCGCTTCATCCCCAGCGGCCCGAAGATCTCCTCCTGTTCAACGTCCCGCAGGCGTCTCCCGGACACCCGCTCCACGATCTCCGCCGCCAGGAGAATGCCCATGCTCTGGTATCTGAACCCGGTGTTGGGCGGATAGAGCAACGGCGTCTTCTGGACCAGCCGGAGGAACTCGGAGAGCGGGGCGTGCGCCCGGCGCAGTTCGATGTTTTCGGGCAGCATGTCCGGCAGCCCGGACGTGTGCGACAGCAGATGCCGCACGCGGATCTGGCCGCGCTCCCCGTCCGTGAAGTCCGGCAGGTACCGGGACGCCGGGTCGTCCAGCGAAATCTGTCCCCGGTCCGCCAGCAGCATCAGGGCGCAGACCGTCACGGGCTTGGTGATGGACGCCAGCAAAAAAATGGAGTCCGGCTGCACGGCCGGGGCATCCCCTTCAGGCCGCAGCCGCCCGTAGCCCCTGGAGAGCACCACGGTCCCGCGCCGGGCCACGGTCAGGGCCGCGGCGCTCACCTGTCCGGCGGTGACGGCGCCCTGGAGCACCGAGGCCGCCCGTTCCAGCGCCTCTCCGGACATCCCGACACTGTCGGGCGTGCCCGTCTTCAGTTCGGCGTGAATCGCCATTGACAATATCCTCCCTATCTCGAATTAGAATGAATGATCGTCATTCTGAGCGACCAGAGGGAGCGAAGAATCTCCTGGGTTTGAAAACGAGATTCTTCGGGCGCGTTGCGCCCTTCAGAATGACAACCCATCAGAACTCCTTTGACAGAACAGTAGAAGGATAAGGCAATCCGGCGATCCGTCAAAGGATTTTTCCATAGTCACCTCCCGGTCTGCGAGACAGGGGCCGGGATTTTTGTTTTTGAAAGACATTGACTGATAATTATATTGTCAGAAGCAGACAAATCTCTTGTCACCCATTTAAAGCGATTGTTTTCAATATATTGAGGATTTTTAGAAATAATCGACAAAACTTTTGTCGACTAGGGGAAGAGGAAGGGATCCTGAGAGTTCTCTTTTTGTTTTTTATAAACTGTTATTTCAAAAAATGTTAGATAATAAAAAAAATTATCCTGACCGTCCGGCATACCTGTTGCAAATACCATTCTCTGAGTGCGATTCTTCCAGCGCACTGTCTCAGGGTTGCAGTGAATTCATTTCATCACAAGGGAGGTTGGTCATGACGTTCAAGAAGCTGTTAGCCACCGCTACATTCGTGATCGGATAAGGGGTTTAAATGGCCTGAATGCGCTTCAACAGGAGCATTCGCGAGCGATTGGGATCGGCTACCTCTCTTCGGATCAGTTGTGTTGACGTTCAAGAAGCTGTTAGCCACCGCTACATTCGTGATCGGATAAGGGGTTTAAATGGCCTGAATGCGCTTCAACAGGAGCATTCGCGAGCCCAGTCTGCCTATATTGGATGAGACACTTGCACCCCGGAGTTTACTGAGCAGGGCGGAGAGGAAAGATATAGATGAACGGGAAAGGTGAAGCACGTGAGCTGGGTTTGCCGTTTGGGGAATCGGAGTGTAGTGGAAGCGTCCCCAA
>SICM01000192.1 GCA_009694805.1 Candidatus Latescibacterota bacterium | reverse complement strand
AAGACGAGGTGGAGAGGACGGAGGATTCTATGGCGGTTTCTCCTTGTTTTATAGGGAGTATTGGACTTCTCCCCTAAGAGATACCGCATCTTCTCCCTCTTATCAACTCCTGATTTCTGTTGAGCAAAAACCTAACCGGACGTTACTGGCTTTGATCTCCGCAATCCTTCTCATCACTTCGTCCGTGATTCTTCTATACGTCTCCCTGTGATTCTCCGGTACAATGAACGCTTCGACCTGAATCGGCGTTCCAAAATGTACGACGACCCTTCCCCATCCGAGCATGGACAGCAAGACGCGGGCTGTGCCGGAGATGTAGACCGGGACGATGGGCGCGTGCGTCCGAGCGGCCACGAAGCCGACGCCCGATTTGGCAGGGCCGAGCCGGCCGTCCTTGCGGCGGGTCCCCTCGGGGAACATCAGGATCGTCCCTTCACGTCTCAGCGCCTTCTCCACGGAGGAGAGGGCCTTGAGGTCCGCCGCGCCGCGCGAGATCGGGAGGGCGTTCAGGCGTCGGATGAGGGGACCGAAGAGGAACCAGTCGAACGCCTCCCGCTTGGCCAGAAAGTGAAGCACGCGTCGCGTGGAGACCCCGATGAACACCGGATCGGCATAGCAGCAGTGGTTGCTGGCCAGGATGACCCGGCCAGAGGCCGGAACCTGTTCGGCCCCGATGACCCTGAGGCGAAAAAAAGTCCTGGTGAGAAAAACGCCGATCCACCAGCAGGTCCGGTATAACATCGGTCCGCTCACCCCCGCGACGGGCCGGATGTACGTGCCCCCCGGTCCAGGGCCAGGGACAGGATGGTGTTGACCTGTTCCTGGATCGACAGGCGGGTCGTGTCGATGACGACCGCATCCTTCGCGTAGAGGCCGCCGCTCTGGAGGGTCTGCGTCTGCAGGTCACGCGCATCCCGCTCCCTGATCTGGCGTTCCGTCTCGGGAAGGGGGGATTCGATGCCCTTCGTCCGCAGTTCCGCGTGCCGCCGCCGGGCCCGCGCCTCCGGGCTGGCCGTGAGGTAGACCTTCAACTCCGCGTCCGGGAAGACCACGGTCCCGATGTCCCGGCCGTCCATCACGACGCCCCCGGCCTGGCCCATCTCGTGCTGGCGGAGGATGAGGGCCTCCCGGACCTCCGGTATGGCGGCGACGTGGGAGGATGCCTCGGCCACCTCCGGCGTCCGGATGGCCTCTGTCACGTCCTCGCCGTCCAGCAGGATCCTCAGGCGCCCCTCTTTTTCGGAGAAGTAGATGCCGGCCTCCGAGGCGACGGCGCTGACCGCCTCCTCATCCGTCAGATCGACGCCGAGGCGCAGCGCCCGGAGGGCGACGGCCCGATACATGGCCCCGCTGTCGATGTAGAGATACCCCAATCGCCGGGCGACCTCCCGGGCCGTGGTACTCTTGCCCGATGCCACAGGGCCGTCGATGGCGATGATGATTCCCTGTCGATCCACCCTATCAATCCTGCCTGCACCTTACTACCGGGCACGGGCGAGGACAAGCCTCGCCCCTACGTTTCCAACCCGACCATTCGCTTTAATCGGACGACCTCGTCGGGCGTGAGGTAGCGCCACTCTCCCGGCCGGAGGCCGGCTGCCGTAAGGCCGCCGAATGCGACCCGCTCCAGGGCCTTCACCGGATGCCCCACCTCCCGGCACATCCGTTTGATCTGGCGCTTGCGGCCCTCGTGGACTGTGATGCGGAGGAGGGCCCCCTCCGTGTCCTTGCGTTCGACCTGTACGCGGGCCGGGGCGGTCCGGCGACCGTCGAGGTCCACGCCCTCCGAAAGGGCCCGGAGGTCTTCTCCATCCGGAACCCCCTGCACCCGCGCGAGGTAGGTCTTCAAGACGCCGTGACGGGGGTGGCAGAGCCGGAAGGTCAGGTCGCCATCGTCGGTGAGCAGGAGGACGCCCGAGGTGTCCAGGTCGAGCCGTCCGACGGGGAACACGCGGCGTTCCAGGCCGTTCAGCAGGTCGAGCACCGTGCGCGGGTGGTGCGGGTCCTCGAGTGAGACCAGGATGCCCGGCGGCTTGTTCATGAGGAGGTAGACAAAGTCGACCCCGGGGCGGACCGGGCGTCCATCCACGGCCACGCGGTCGGTCTCAGGGGCGATCTCCGTCCCCAGCGTCGTGACGGTCGTCCCGTTCACCGCCACCCGTCCCGCCCGGATCAGCAGGTCGCTCTTCCGCCTCGACGCCACCCCCGCCCGCGCCAGAAACCGGTTCAGTCGTTCCCTGTGCGAGGTTCCTCTCCCCTTCTTTCAGCAGTTCGTCCAGTTCCTTCAGTTTCGGCAGGTCGGCCATGGTCTTCAGGCCGAAGTGCCGCAGGAACTCCCGCGTCGTCCCGTAGAGCAGGGGGCGTCCGACGCCCTCGGACCGCCCCGCGATCCGGATGAGGTTGTGTTCCAGGAGGGTCCTGAGCACCCAGTCGACGCCCACGCCCCGGATGGCTTCGACCTCCGCCTTGGTGATCGGCTGCTTGAAGGCGATGACGGCCAGCGTCTCGAGCGCGGCCTGCGACAGCCGGATCGGGACCCGGTCCCGGAACAGCCTCCGCACGAAGGGGGCATAGCGCCGTTCCACGGCGAACTGAAAGCCCCCGGCCACCTCCACGATGCGGAACGCCCTGCTCGTGCCGGCGTATTCCGCGTTGAGCTCGTCGATATAGGTCCGAATATCCCGCGCCCCGGCCCCGTCGAGGGCGGGCAGGAGGCGGCCCACCTGCAGGGGGGCGTCGGACGCCATGAGCAGGGCTTCGAGGATGGTCCGGTTGTGAACGTGCTCTTCGACGGTGAGGTCGCGGGGTTCGGCCAGGGCCGGAGGGGCTTCCGCCGATTCTTCTGCGACCACCAGGCCCACACCCTCCTGCGCGGGGGATGGGGGATGAGGGGTGAGGGAGGACTCGTCCGGATCGTTTTTTTCGGTCTCACTCATGCCTCATCGCTCCGAGGAGTCAGGGGTTGAGGGGACCCGTCCCCCGATCCCCGATCCCCGGCCCCCTGTTGTTCGGGCTGATCTTCCCGCCAGTAGAGCCATATCTCCTCGTAGGGCTGCATCTGGCGGATCAGGATGCGCCCCTGTTTGAGCAGTTCCAGGATGGCGAGGAAGGTGGCCACGATGACGAGCCTGGGCGTCCCGGAGACGAGGTCGAAGAAGAGGACCTGTTTGCGCTGTTCGAGCGTCTCCGCGACAAAGGCGATGCGCTCCTCGACGGAGACCTCCACCTCCTCGACGCGATGATAGGTGACCCTGGGGGTGCTCTCCAGCGCGTGTTGGAAGGCCGCGAGCAGGTCGAACAGCACCACCTGGCGAAGCCCGTCGGACTCCTTAGGGCCTCTATCCCCCCACAGGGGGTCCTGGAACGCACCCCTATAGAAGAGGTCCCGGCAGGCCGCCTCCTGTTCGCCGAGCCATCCGGCAGCCTCCTTGTACTGCTGGTACTCCAGCAGCCGACGGACCAGCTCCTCCCTCGGGTCCCCCTCCTCCTCCCCCCCCTCCTGCCGGGGGAGGAGCATCTGCGATTTGATCTTCATCAGCGTGGCGGCCATCAGGAGGAAGTCCCCGGCCTGCTCGAGGTTCAATTCCTGGATGACCTCGACGTACGCCATGTATTGCCGGGTGATCTCCGCCACGGGGATGTCGTAGATGTCGATCTCATTCTTGCGAATGAGGTACAGGAGCAGATCGAGCGGCCCCTCGAACACCTCCAGGCGCACGCCGTAGGGTTCACTGTCAGGATGAATCTGGAAGGAGATAGGACCGATCATAAGGACCGTGACGCGTGATGAGGCGTGAACCTTAGTCCATGAACAGGTACGGCCTCCACCGGTGGTCGGGCACGCCGCCGACCATGAGCCGGATGAAGGTGACGTGGTTCGGGCGTTGCGCCCTCCGGATGAGCTTCATCCCGACCTGCTCCAGGGAACGATTCCCCTTGACGTTGTTGCACCGGGCGCACGCGCAGACGAGGTTCTCCCAGGCGTCTCCGCCGCCGAGGGTGCGCGGGATGACGTGATCGACCGTCATCTTGGCGTGCGTCGTGCCGCAGTATTGACATTGATGCCCATCCCGCTTCATGACGTTACGCTTGGACAGGACCATCTTTTTCTGGGGGATGCGGATGTAGAGGATGAGCCGCACGACGCTGGGGACCGGGAAACGGTTCGAGACGGAGTGGAGTTCGTGGGCAGACTGCTCCACAATCTGAGCCTTGCCCCGGAAGACCAGGATGATGGCCCTCCGGACGCTGCAGACATTGACGGGCTCGTAGTTTTGGTTGAGGACCAGAACATGATGTGAAAGCAAGGCGCCTGACCTCCTCACCGCAGAAGGCAGACGTGAAAGACTCCAGACTCCAGACCACAGACCACAGACCACAAGGTAACAGGTTCAGGGATCCTGTCATCTGTGGTCTTGGGGTCTCATTTTCCGTTTCACGTCTACCGTTTCACAATCCTCCTTCAAAACCTCTACAGGGGCAGTAAATAATTGTAATGTCATATTATAGTCTTCAAAGCTACCAGGCTACCCTGTCAATGTCAAGCCCTTTTTGGGGGACCTGCTCACAGCCCCTGGATCATCTTTTCGTATTCTTCGGGTGTCATGAGCCGATCGACCTCGTCGGGGTCTCCGAGCCTCACCCGGATCATCCAGCCGGCGGCATAGGGGTCGTGATTGACCTGCCCGGCGTCCTCGGTCAGCGATTCGTTGATTTCAAGGATTTCCCCCGAAACCGGGGAGAACAGCTCGGCCACGGTCTTGACGGCCTCCACCGTGCCGAACGGCTGTCCCTGCGAGATCTTATCCCCGACGCTGGGAAGCTCCACGAAGACGATGTCTCCCAGTTCGTGCTGCGCGTAGTCGGTGATCCCCACGGTTCCGACCTCCCCGTCTCGCAGGAGCCATTCGTGCTGGTCGGTGTAGAGCAGTTCCTTCGGGACGAGCGACATGAGGGCCTCCCTCCAAAAACAATGATGCGTGCCAAGTGCCAGGTGCCAAGTGCCAAATGATGAGGCTTTACGTGGCACCTGACACGTGGCACTTTTCCCGGGGCGAGGGCTGACCCCTGTTCACGGTTCGCTGTGCGCTTTCTTGCTCCCGTAGCCCAGTTGTTCCACGAAGTCCAGATGGACCTTGCCCCGTATGAAGTCGGGATGCTTCATCACGGCCTGATGAAAGGGGATGGTGGTCGGGACCCCTTCGATGACGAATTCCTCCAGCGCCCGCTCCATCCGGCAGATGGCCTCCTGGCGGTCCCGTCCGTGGACGATCAGCTTGGCCAGGAGCGAGTCGTAGTGCGGCGGGATGCGATATCCCGCGTAGACGTGCGTATCCACGCGGATGCCCGGACCGCCGGGGATATGCAAGCTCGTGACCGCGCCCGGCACCGGGAGAAAGTTCCGGTCCGGGTCTTCGGCATTGATCCGGCACTCGATGGCGCAACCATAATGCACCACCTCTTCCTGTCGGATGTCGAGCGGTTCTCCGGAGGCGATCCGGATCTGCTCCTTGACGAGGTCGAGGCGCGTGACCATCTCCGTCACGGGGTGCTCCACCTGGATACGGGTGTTCATCTCCATGAAATAGAACTGCCCGTGTTCATCCAGCAGAAACTCCACGGTCCCCGCGTTTTCGTAGCCCACGCTGCGCGCACCGAGCAGGGCGGCCTCCCCCATGCGCCTCCGGAGGTCCTCGTTCATCGCCGGCGAAGGCGTGACCTCGATCAATTTCTGGTGCCGGCGCTGGATGGAACAGTCCCGCTCGCCGACGTGAATCGCATTCCCGAACCGGTCGGCCAGGATCTGAATCTCCACGTGCCGTGGGCGCTCGATGTAGTGCTCCATGTAGATGGCCCCGGACCCGAACGCGGCCTCTCCCTCGGAGCTGGCCATCTGCCAGGCCCGCTCGACGGCCTTTTCGTCCCGGGCGATCCGGAGCCCGCGTCCTCCTCCTCCGGCCACGGCCTTCAGGATCACTGGATAGCCGATGCGCTCGGCGGCCTGGCGCGCGGCCTGGCTGTTCTCCAGGACATCCGTGCCGGGCACGATGGGGACGCCCGCCTCGCTCATGATCTGGCGGGCCATCGCCTTGTCCCCCATCTTCCGGATGGCCTCGGCCCCCGGCCCGATGAAACGGAGGCCGCACGACTCGCAGATCTCGGCGAAATCGGCATTTTCGGCCAGGAAGCCGTAGCCGGGATGGATGGCGTCGGCGTTGGTGACCTCGGCTGCGCTGAGGATACGGGGGATGTTCAGGTAGCTCTGGTCCGGGCTGGGAGGTCCGATGCAGACATCTTCATCCGCGAACCGGATGTGGAGCGACTTGGCGTCCGCCTCGGAATAGATGGCTACCGTCTGAATCCTCAGTTCTTTGCAGGCCCGGATGATACGCAGCGCGATCTCGCCCCGGTTCGCCACGAGGATCTTGTGGATTGGCCGCATCGATCCTCACACGGGCTCGATCAAAAAGAGGGGCTGATGGTACTCCACGGGCTGGGCGTTCTCCACCAGGATGCGGACGACCCTCCCCTTCACATCGGACTCGATTTCATTCATGATCTTCATGGCCTCGATGATACAGATGACCTGACCGGAAGAGACCAGGTCCCCCTCGCTGGCGTAGGAGGGCGTGTCCGGGGCCGGGCCCCTGTAGAACTTGCCGACCATGGGGGAGCGGATGGTATGGAATGCCTCCGTCTCGGCGTCCGCGGGAGCGGCAACAGGGGGGGACGGAGGTCTGGGGGCGGCGTCGGCGCCGGGGTTTCGGGCCTCCCGCGCCCTGGCCACCCGCACCCGCATCCTGCCGAACATCGAGACCTCCACTTCAATCTCATCGAGGCCGTGGGCCTGGAGCAACTCCATCAGTTCCTGGACCAGCGCCTTGATCTTGTGTCTGCGCACCACATCTCCTTGTTCGTGCGTGCCTCACGCCCTTTCCACGTAGGACCCCGTCCGCGTGTCGATCTTCAATTTTTCTCCGATGTTGACGAACAGCGGGACCTGGATGGTGAGCCCGGTCTCCAGGGTCGCCGATTTCGTCCCCCCGGTGGCGGTATCTCCCCGGATGCCGGGCTCGGTATGGGTGACCTTCAGGATGGTGAAGGTGGGCATTTCAACGCCGATGGGGCCGTCGTCGGTCGTGATCACCTCGACGGTGTCGTTCTCCTTCAGGTAGGGGACGACGGCTTTCACGGTCTCTTGGGTGAACTGAATCTGTTCATAATTCTGGGTATCCATGAAATGATAGAAACCGTCCGAGGCGTAGAGATACTGCATCTCCCGTCGCTCCAGGCGCACATTGTCGACCTTGTCGCCGGATCGGAACGTCGGCGTGATGACCGCGCCCGTCCGGACGTTTTTGAGGCGGGTCCTGACGAACGCCACCCCTTTCCCGGGCTTGACGTGCTGAAACTCCACGATGGCATAGAGATGTCCTTCGTAGTTGAACACCAGGCCATTTCGAAATTCTGCTGTGGAAACCATAGGGGTGCTTCTCCAAAAAAAATGCAAAGTGCAAGGTGCAAAGTGCAAAATGAGAGGTTTATTTTACATCTTGAATTTTGTGTTTTGCCCTTTGCATTCTCTGGGGTGAATGTTCACGATGGAGGCGCGTTTGGGACCTGCTGCGCCCTGAGGGCGCTCAGGCGTTCCCGAACCCGCGCGTTGTCCGGCTCCCGCTCCAGGACCTTCTCAAAAATGGCCAGGGCCTGGGTGATGAGGCCCTGCCCGGCATAGATTTCGGCCAGTGTGGAGGTCGTTATGGGGATATCCTCCCAGCCTGACCCTCCGCCGGACGCCCCATTCGGCGCCGATTTGCCCGGCCGGCCTCCTCCGCCGGACGTCCCTCTGGGGAGCCTGTCCCCCCCGGAACGCCTCCCCCCGCCCCGGCGGTTCGCCAGGGAGGGCGCTGTTTCTTCGGCGACCCCCGGAGACGCTTTGCCGGGGTCCTCTCCGGCGGGTTGCGGGAGGACAGGAGAAACGTCAGGCTGGGGAGGGACGCGCTCTTCCGAATCCTTCCCTTCGCCGACCTGAAGCGCATCTCCGGGCATCTCCTCCTCTGTATCTTCCGTCATCCTTGCCGGTATCCCCTCTTTCACGGGCATCTCCGCCGTGGTCCCGACGGACCTCATCCCCGCTTCCACCGGCTCCCCGAAGACCTCCGGTTCCGCGACCGGGGGGATGCCTGTCTCAATCTCTTCGAGCAGCCGGGAGATGGCCGTCTTTTTGGGGGCAGGGGGATCGACAGCGGGAGTTGAAGGGAGCGGTTCAGGGGACTGCGGTTCGTCGCATATTCCTGCCTCCGGGCGACTCTGTAGCCGGGCCTCTTCCATCTCCAGACGCCCGCTCCCGTGGCTCAGGCGGTGCACCGGATCGGCGTCTTCTCTCCTGACCTCATTCAGGAGTTTCTGCCCCATCTGGCTGGAGATGGAGGCGAGGATCTCGTCTATGCCGTTCTGGAGGCTCTGGCTGAGAGGGTCCAGATCGCGGGCCTTTTGAAAGTTTCTGAGGGCGAGATCATCCCACCCCATCGTACGATCGATCTGGCCCAGGTACCAGATGGCGACCGTATGGTGAGGGTCGAGGTGGAGCACCTTGTTGAACGCGCGACGGGCCTCCTCGAACATCCCGGCTGCGAAATGGCTTTTGCCCAGGACCACGTGACCGCTGACGTACGAAGGACGGTATCGGAGCCCCTGCCTGCATATCTCAATGGCCCGATTCACATCCCCCTGCCTCAAGCAGGCATCGGCCAGCCTGGCGAACAGAGAGGAGGTCGGATTTTTGGAGATGACTCGCTCTAAATTCGTCAAGTTTCCTGACATAGGGGCTTCGAAGGCTCGCTATAATCAGCAAATTATAGCCAAAACCGTCCGGTTTGTCAACGACTATCCGATCCGTTGCTCATCGTCCAGCAGGTTGAATTCCCACCCTGTTGTGAAGGTCCCATCCTCATCGGGCATGACCCAGGCGAGGCGGGCGGTGATCCGGATTTCAAAGTTGTTGTTCTGGTTTTTCGTGTTGGTCGCCTCCCGAAGGGACTCGAAGTCGGAGCTTTTCATTTTGAGCTGCATGCCCTGCGCGCTGAGGTCCGCCAACTGCAAGACGATGGTATTGACCTCGTTCACGCGCGCCTTGACCGGCAACTCGATGCGGATGCGCTGATGACGCCTTTTATCTGCCCCTGAGGATTTCATGTACCCTAAACCTCCTTTGGGTGTATAAATCGCCGTATAATTTAACATAAGTACGTTAAAAAGCCTATCAAAAAGTGCGATGGCCGGATGATCCGCCGAGTCAGGAATTGCCTTGTCTTTGGGGGGGAGACGTTGTATATTGAAAAACCGTTTCAAAGAAGTCCTGAGTCCTGAGTTAAGAACCGTCCAGAGTCCAGAGTCATAGGCTTTGGCCCTGCACCTTTGAACCTGGACCCGCGACTTTTTTAAAATCCTGGACCCGTGACTCGCGACCTGTTTTTCAGACACTGTTCACTTACCATTCCCAACTTATGCCCCCCGAAAACCTCGGCAGAAAGCTTTCGGGCCTGAAATATAGGCGTCAGCTTCACCAACGAATACGGCTCTCTAAGAGGCGGTTCCTGCGATAATCCAAAACTGCTATTTA
>SICM01000191.1 GCA_009694805.1 Candidatus Latescibacterota bacterium | reverse complement strand
GGGGAAGGCCGGGAGACATCTCAAACTCCTGTTTCAAACAAATCGCAGATGTTGACTGCTTGATCCTCTTTTTCAATAATCGGCCCAAGTCATCCACAAATGCAGTCAAACAGCAAAAATCCTACTCAACCCAACTGTACGGTTACGATTTTTATTCTTGCGCCCGGGAGCATCCGGTCCAGGCTTCCCGTCGGTGAACTTCTATAGATGTCCGCAGGCCTCAGGAGGGATGAAGATGCGAAGCACCATAGACCGATATGGCTGTCAGGTAGCGTGTATGATCGCGGTGGTGCTGGGGAGCCTCGTCGGCGTCCTGCCCGCATCCGCGCAGAACATGGTCTGGGAGCAGACGAACGGCCCCTTCGGCGGCAACATCAAGAGCCTCCTCGCCACCTCCGACGGGACCCTCTATGCCGGGGCCACGGGGGGGCGGGTGTATCGCTCCAGCGGCGGAACCAGCGCCTGGACGCAGGCCGGCACAGGGCTTCCGAACGGAGACATCTCCTCGCTGGCCGCCTCCGGCACGACCCTCTATGCGGGGGTCTTTGGCTTGGGCGTCTACCGCTCGAACAACAGCGGCGAAACCTGGACGGCGGTCAACTCCGGGCTGAGTGGGGATGCGCGAAGGGTGACTTCGCTGCTGGTCTCCGGCACGACGATCTATGCGGGTACGGATCCGGGCGGCATATTCGCCTCGGACAATGGGGGCGCCACCTGGACAGCGGTCAGCTCTGGAATCGTGACCTCCGACCAGAGGATCACCTCGCTGATGGCCTCCGGCACGGCGCTCTACGCAGGGACTCTGAACGGTAAGGTGTTTCGTTCCGACAACGGAGGCGCCAGCTGGACAAATGCCAGCACAGGATTGCCGGGGGGAAACAACTTCATCCTTTCGCTGGCCGCTTCCGACACCACGCTGTATGCGGGCACCAACGGCAACGGGGTCTACCGCTCGACCAACAAGGGCACGAACTGGACCCAGGTCAGCACGGGGATGCCGAGGATTTCGTCCGTCTTTTCGCTGGCGGTCTCAGACTCCTCCCTCTACGCAAGTTTAGATGGCACCGAGGGGGGAAGCAACCCTTACGTGCGCGGTGTGTTTCGTTCGGACAACAGGGGCGCCAGTTGGACACAGATCAGCACGGGCTTGCCGAACCAGAGAACCGCCGCGCTGCTGGTCTCCGGCGCAAATCTCTACGCGGGAACCGCCGGCGCCGGGGTTTTTCGCTCGGCGGACAGAGGAAATACCTGGACGACAGCCAGCTCAGGGCTGAAGAACACGGGTGTCACCTCGCAGGTGGTCTCCGGCGCAAACCTCTACGCGGGCACCAACGGGAATGGCGTCTTTCGCTCCGAGGACAGAGGAAACACCTGGACGCAGGTCAGCACAGGGTTGACAGAGCTGTATGTCTCCTCGCTGGCGATCTCCGACTCGTCGCTCTACGCGGGCACGGATGGAGGCGGGGTGTTTCGCTCCGACAATGGGGGTGCCAGCTGGACCCAGGTGAGCACGGGACTGGAAGACCCCTACATCTCTGCGCTGGCGGTCTCCGGTTCCACGCTCTATGCAGGCGCAAGGACCTCCACCGGCGGCATCTATCGCTCCAACAACAAGGGCGAAACCTGGACAGCCGTCAACACCGGCCTGCTCAACACCACCATCTATTCGCTGGCCGCTTCTGACACGGCGCTCTACGCGGGCACGGGGAGCGGCGTGTTCCGTTCCTTCAACAAAGGCGACAACTGGAGTTCGGCCGGCGTAGGGTTGCCGGGTGGGGCCATCTATTCATTCGTCGCCTCCGGCGCGACGCTGTATGCGGGCACCGGGACGGCCATCTATCGATCCGATGACAGGGGCGACAACTGGACGGCGGCCAGAGGCGGCCTGTCTGGGAGCCAGACGGTCTATTCGCTGGCGATCTCCGGCGCCACCCTCTACGCGGGCATTGAGAATTTCAATTCTGAGAACCGTGTCTATCGTTCTGACGATCGAGGCGCCAACTGGACGGCGGTCAGCGCGGGCCTGCCGAACCTGAGATCCCGGTCCCTGGTCGTCTCCGGATCGACGCTCTACGCGGGAACGGAGGGAGCTGGCGTGTTCCGGTCCAGCAACGAGAACGCGGCCTGGACGGCGGGTGGCGGTTCGCCGCTGCCGTCCAATGTCTATGTCAGCGCCCTGCTGACCTCCGGAGGGGCACTCTACGCGAGCGGGCAAAATGGCGTTTTCCGTTCCGAGGATGGGGGCGTCAACTGGACGGGGATCAGCGCAGGGCTGCCGACGAATATCATCTACGCGTCTGCGGCTTCCGGCTCAACGCTCTATGTGGGACTGTTCAGAGGAGGCGTCTACCGTTCCGAGGATAAGGGTGGCAACTGGACGGCAATCAGCGCAGGGCTGCCGTCCAACACCGTCATCTATTCCCTGCTGGCAACGGGGACGGCGCTCTATGCAGGCCCGGAGAGCGGCGGGGTGTATCGTCTCGACAGTGGGAACGCCACCTGGACGGCCGCCAGCTCAGGCCTGCCCGCAGGCACACAGGTCGCTTGCCTGCAGGCCTCCGGAACGACGCTCTATGCGGGAACAAACAGGGGCCTATACAAGATCGAAAGCGCGGGCGGAAGTTGGGCTGAAGCCAATTCAGGCCTGCCGTCCAGCAGGTCAGTCCATTCCCTGGTGATCTCCGGCACGGCGATCTACATCGGAACAAACGAGGGCGTATTCCGGTCGGAAAATGCGGGCGGAAGTTGGGCCTCCGTCACCTCAAGCCTGCCAGCAGGCACGTTCATCACATCTATGGCGGTCTCCGGCACGACGATCCACCTGGGCACAGCCGGGGGGGTATTCCGGCCGGAAAACAACGGTTCGACCTGGACCGCCTTCAACGCAGGTTTCCCGTCGGAAACGACCATCATCTCCCTATCGGTCTCCGGCGCCACCCTCTATGCGGGCAGGCAGGGGGGCGGTTTGTACCGTCTCGACAGCGGGAGCGCCACCTGGAAGGCGGTGAGCACGGGATTGCCGCTCTCCAGGAGCATCCGTTCGATTCTGATCTCCGGCGCAACGATGTATGTCGGCACCAACGACAATGGGGTCCATCGGTCGGAGGATAGAGGTCTCAACTGGAAGGCGGTCAACGCCGGCATGTCGGGAACGCAGAGGGTCCTCGCCCTGGCGACCTCCGGAGCGACGCTCTTCGCAGGCCTGGAGAGCGGCGGGATATTCCGCGCCGACAGCGGGAGCGTTAACTGGACCGCGGCCAGTTCCGGGCTGCCGTCGACCACGACCACCGTCCCGGCACTCCTGGTCTCCGCCTCGACGATCTACGCGGGTACCAGCGGGGGCGTATTTCGGTCGGAAAACGGAGGCGCGGCCTGGACCGCCGTCAACACGGGGCTGACGAACACGTTTGTGGCCTCTCTCCTGCTTTCCGGAACCACCCTCTACGCAGGCACAGGGGGAGGGGTGTTTCGGTCCGAGGACAGGGGCGCGACCTGGACCTCCATCAGCTCGGGGCTGCCGGCAGGGGCGCCTGCCAATGCGCTGATCGCCTCCGGATCGGCGCTCTACACGGGCAACCGGCTGGGGATATACCGTTCGGATAACGGAGGCGGCTCCTGGACAGAGGCCAATGGCGGGGTAGGACAACGAGAGGTCTTCTCCCTGGCCGTTCACGGGACCAAGCTCTTCGCAGGCACCAACGCAGGGGTCTACCGCTCGGACAACGGGGGCGCGTTCTGGTCACAGGTCAACCTGGGATTGGCGGCCAGCCCTCCCCCCGTCTATGTGCTGTCGGTCGCCGACTCGACGCTCTACGCGGGCACCCCAAACGGTCTCTTCCACGCCTCCCTGACCCCTGTCGCGCAAACCCCCGCGCCGGTCCTCGCCCTGTCCGCCACCACCCTCGCCTTCGGCAGCGTGGGCGTCGGATCGTCCAGGACCCAGACGTTCACGATCTCGAACACGGGGAACGCCGCCCTGTCGGTCACGAAGATCGCCGTGACGGGGAGGGACACCTCCCCGTTCAGGCTGTCTCCGCCCACGGCCACGATCACGGCGGGAGGCGCACAGCAGGTGACCGTGTTGTTCGCCCCGGCCTCCCGGGGAGAGAAGTCCGCCGCGCTCTCCATCGCGCACAGCGCAGCCGGGAGCCCGGCGACCATCACCCTCTCCGGTACAGGCGTCGACTCCTCGTCCGCGCAGGAGATCCGGATCTCCGTGGGCGCGGGGAGGGCGTGGAGGTCGGGTGACGGTGCCGATCTCCGTGAGCGATGCCAGAGGGATCGCAGGCGGGGACCTCACCCTGAACTACGACGCCACCGTCCTGACGGCCGTGCAGGTCCAGGCGGAAGGCCTCCTCTCCTCCACGGGCATCGCCGTCGTCTCCAACCTGAACACCGTGGGGAAGGTGATCGTCTCCATGGCCGGGGCCACGGGGATCGCCTCCGGAAGCGGAGCCCTGATGGGGGTCTCGTTTGAGATCAAGGCCGATGCGAAGGAGGGGGTCTCCCCCCTCTCCCTCCAGGCCAGCCTGAAGGACCAGGACGGGAAGGTCCTCCCGTCCGCTGTCGTCGCCGGGTCGGTGACCGTCAGCGTGGGCTTGCTCGGAGACGTGAACAACGACAGGCTGGTGGATTCGGGGGACGCGATCCTGGTGCTCCGGTATGCGGTCAGGCTGATCACCTTCACAGATGCGCAGAAAGACCTCGGAGATGTGAACGGCGACCGGAGCACGGACTCCGGGGACGCCGTCCTGATCCTCCGCAGGGCCGTGAAACTGATCGAACGGTTCCCCAGGGAGGGCGCGCCCAAGCTGGCGGAGGGACACGGGGACCTCGTCCCGGGGGCGGCGTTCGGGGAGATGAAGGTGTTCCCGCAGAAGGGGGTGGAGGCGCAGGTGATGCTGGACGCGGGGACCTACGGCGCAGACCTGACGATCACCTACGACGCCTCGGCCTACAGGACGGCGCGGGTGAGGCCTGCGGAAGGCGTCCTGCTCGTCTCCAATGCAGACAACCCGGGGGAGGTCCACCTCTCCGTGGCGCGCACGGAGGCGGCGGAGCCCCTGGCCCTCTGGATCGAACTGGAGGGGGCAGGCCAGGAACTCAGCCTTCGGCTGACCGGCAACGTCTTCGGCGGGGATGGCGGGCCGGCCGGGGCCGTGGAGCGCCTGCTGGACCGGCCGCTCACCTCGTCCCTGAGCGCGGCATACCCCAACCCCTTCAACCCCTCCACGACCGTTCGTTATGCCCTAGCGCAGGACGGAGAGACCCGCCTGACGGTCTACAACCTGTCGGGCCAGGTCGTCCGCAGACTCGTGTCCGGACGGCAGCAAATCGGACGGTATGCGGTGGTGTGGGACGGCCGGGATGAGGCCGGACGTGGCGTGGCATCCGGGATCTACATCGCCCGCCTGGACGCCGGGGCCGTCCGCCAGGCGCAGAAGATGCTGTTGTTGAAGTAGGGGCGATCCTTGTGATCGCCCATCGGTCTGATTTCGTGATCTACTGAATACTTAGGAATCGTCAATGCGATCTCGATTTCTGTTAGCGATAGCCCTCTGCGCCGCAGGCATTGCCCTCGGGGCATCGCCATCGCAGGCCCGGACGGTTCTGGTCTCGGACCTGAGCGTCGATCCGGGCCAGACAGGGGCGCTGGTCTCCGTCTCGGTGGACAGCGCCGGGGGCATCGCCGGAGGGGATATCACCCTCTCTTATAACGCCGACGTCCTGACGGCCAGGGAGGTCCGGCCAGGCAGTCTGCTCAGCCCGGCGGGCATCACCCTGGTGTCCAACATCAGCGCGGCAGGACAGGTGATCGTCTCCATGGCCGGGGCCAGGGGCATCGTCTCCGGCAGCGGGGCGCTGGTCACCGTAGCCTTCGACGTGAAGGCCAGCGCGCCTCCTGGAACTTACGGCCTGGAGCTTCGGGGCACACTGCGCGATGAGAATGGCAGGGCCCTCTCCTCCACCCTCAAAAAAGGCGTCCTCACCGTCAAAGACCCCGCAGGGACCGGAGCCGGAGGAGGGGGGGGACGCACGGTCCTGGTCTCGGACCTGAGCGTGGAGGCGGGACAGACAGGGGCGCTGGTGTCCGTCTCGGTGGACAGCGCCGGGGGCATCGCCGGAGGGGATATCACCCTCTCCTACAACGCCGACGTCCTGACGGCCAGGGAGGTCCGGCCAGGCAGTCTGCTGAGTCCGGCGGGCATCACCCTGGTGTCCAACCTCAGCGCGGCAGGACAGGTGATCGTCTCCATGGCCGGGGCCAGGGGCATCGTCTCCGGAAACGGGGCACTGGTCGCAGTGGTCTTCGACGTGAAGGCCAGTGCGCCTCCTGGAACCTACGGCCTGGAGCTTCGGGGCACGCTGCGCGACGAGAACGGAAAGGCCCTCCCCGCCATCCTCAAAAAAGGCGTCCTCACCCTCAACGCCGCGCCTTCCGGCCCCCTGACGCCGAAGGAGGGGGACGGGTCGGGGACGCTGGACCTGAACCTGACGGCCGGAGACCAGAAAGCCCTGACCCTGAACGGCGTGAAACCAGGCCAGAAGGTGGAGGTGCAGGTCTTGTTGAACAAGGAGTTCGCCAATGCCACGGCGTTTCAGGTGATCCTGAAGTTCGACCCCAAGAAACTGTCTTTGGCGGCGGTGACGGGGCGGAAGGACGGGCCATCGTTCGCCAGCGCCCTCGACCTGCCGGCGCAGGCCAGGGGGGACTCGGTGGTCTACGGGGCCTCGTTCCTGGGGGGGACGACTACGGCCACCAGGGGGGCGGTGGCGGTGTTGACGTTTGAGACCACGGGGGACTTTTCGGGGGACACGGAGATCTCGCTTTCGTCGCTGAGCATCCGGGTTGCCGGGGTGTTCACGGCGTTTCGGCCCGGGGCCTCCCTGGTGCTCAGCAGCCAGGCAGGCGGCCCTCCGTCACCCGACTTCAGCGGGGATGGGGAGGTCGGTTTCGACGACTTCTTCCTGTTCGCCTCGGCCTTCGGCCAGCCCGCGATCGGCGTCAGCGTGAAGTTCGACCTGGATGAGGACGGAGAGATCGGCTTCGGAGACTTCTTCCTGTTTGCCTCGGCCTTCGGCAAGACAACAAAATAGAACAGGTGGGTTTATGACCACGCCAGACAACACCCTCATGATCAGCATCTCCGGCATCCGGGGGATCGCCGGGAAGTCCCTCACGCCGGAGGTCATGACCCGGTTTGCACAGGCGTTCGGGACCTGGCTGCCGCCCGGATCAACCGTCGTCGTGGGAAACGACACCCGCATCTCCCGCGAGGCGATGCGCGACGCCGTGTTCGCCGGCCTCCGGGCCACAGGCTGCCGCGTCATCGACGTGGGCGTCTGCCCCACCCCCACCATCAAATTCGCGGTCTGCGAGCGACGCGCAGCCGGGGGCATCTGCATCACGGCCTCCCACAACCCCGTCGAATGGAACGGCCTCAAGATGGTCCGTTCCGACGGCGTGTTCCTGAACGCCGCGCAGGGGGAGGAGGTCCTGAGGCTCTATCCCGGCGGGCCGTTCCGAAACCGGCCGTCCGCGTCCCCCGTGGAGACCGACGTCCGCGTCCTCGACCTCCACCTGGACCGCATCCTGAGCGTCATCGACACCGCCGCCATCGCCCGCCGCAGGCTTCGGGTCGTCATCGACCCCTGCCACGGCGTGGCCTCCGTCGCCGGGCCCCGCCTCCTCGAACGCCTCAACTGCGAGGTCATCCCCATCCACTGCATCCCCGACGGAAAGTTCCCCCACAACCCGGAACCCCTGCCCCAGAACCTGACCGACCTGTGCGACGCCGTGCGCCGTGAGGGGGCCGACCTCGGCCTGGCCATAGACCCCGACGCCGACCGGGTGGCCTTTGTCACCGAGGCCGGCGTCCCGCCGGGGGAGGACTACACCCTGGCCATCGCCGTGGACCACATCCTCCGCGCCCGTCCCGGCGTCGTCGTCTCCACCCTCTCCACGTCGCAGATCGTGGCCGACGCCGCGGCCCGGTACCACTGTCCGTTCATCGTCACGAAAGTCGGAGAGGTCCACGTCGTGGAGGAGATGCTCCTCCAGCGGTCCATTGTCGGCGGGGAGGGGAACGGGGGCGTGATCCTCCCGGATGATCGACCCTGGCCGGGACGCCCTGGTGGGCGCGACCCTGCTCCTGGCAGCCCTGGCGGAACGCGGGAAATCCATCTCCGCCCTCGTGGCCGAGCACCCGCGCTACGTCGTGGAGAAGCGAAAGGTCGCCATCCCCCAGGACCGGATGCAGAACGCTGTCCAGACCGTCCGGGGGGCCTACCGGGGCCGGCCCGTAGACCCCGTGGAGGACGGCGTCAAGATCTACCTCGGCGCGTTCCGGGCCTGCCCCTGGGTCCACGTCCGGGCGTCCAACACCGAGCCGGTCCTGCGCGTCATCGCCGAGGCCGCCACGGATCAGGAGGTCCAATCCATCTGCGAGGAGGTGGAACGGATCGTGGCGGAAGGATAAAAGATCAGCCCTCACCCACCCCCCACACCCCCTCCCTCTCCCACAAAGTGCCATGTGCCACGTATCACGTGCCACGTAAAATCGAAGGGGGGGTTACCTGGCACTTGGCACTTGACACTTGGCACCTACCTCTCAATCCGGCAGATATCCCCCGCAATGGCATCGCAGTACCAGAGCTGCCCGTCCCGCGTCGTCAGGCAGTGCGGCTCCGGGTGCGGTTCCGGCAGGGCGATGCGGTCCATCTCCCGCCCGTCGCGCACGTCCAGTTTGACGATCACCCGGTCGCTCGTGTGCACGCACCAGATCCCGTCCCCCTCCCGCACCAGCCCGTGGGCGCGCGGAAGCGGGACCGGGATCACGTGCAGGATGCGGAAGTCCGCCGGGTCCACCCGCGTGAGCGTCTGCGACTTCAGCGTCGTCACCCAGAGCGTGTCCTCGTCCCACTCGATCCCGTGTACCCCCCCGCCCCCCGGCATCGGAAACCGGGCCAGCGTCCGGCCCGTCCGGCTGTCCGTCTTCACGATCTCCCCCATCCCCTTCGGCGCGTCCGTGGGCCTCGGCTCCCGGCGGACCGACGCCCCGTTGGCCGCCACCCAGAGCGCCCCGTCTCCCCACGTCAACCCGCTCGTGTTGGAAGACGCCGTCTCCACCGACCGGATGGGCCGGCCGTTCGCCGGGTCGACGAGCGTCGCCCGGTCCGACTCCTGATCCGCCACCCAGAGCCCTTCGTCCGTGAACTGGATGCCGTTCGGGTAGGGCGCCGGGGCCTTGAACACGGTCTCGACAGTCATGGGTCTCTCCTTTTTGAGGGGTATCTCGCGACATGGGATCGTCCCTCATGGTAAAACCCCTCGCCCCCGCTGTCAACCGATTTCCTCCGCATCTGAATTTGTATTGCACGGACCGGGACCCGGTATTATCTTGTCTCCATGCCCCGTCGTAGCGCTCTTCTTATGGCCCCGCTGGCCTTCATCCCGTGCTGCGGGTCTGAAAGAAAGGAACCATGTCATGAAAAACAAGAGCGTCACCCTGGAACAGGTGTTGAAATTAGCCAAGCAGTTAAGCCCCCTCGAAAAAGGACACTGTTCACTCACGATTACCAAAAATTGACGCAAGATATTGTTTTAGCTGATATAAATAGCAGTTTTGGATTATCGCAGGAACCGCCTCTTAGAGAGCCGTATTCGTTGGTGAAGCTGACGCCTATATTTCAGGCCCGAAAGCT
>SICM01000190.1 GCA_009694805.1 Candidatus Latescibacterota bacterium | reverse complement strand
GTCTGTCAATGTTAGAACGAACGGTTGTCATTCTGAGCCGGAGTGCAACGGAGGCGAAGAATCTCTTTTGATCAGAAAAACGAGATGCTTCGGGCGCTTGCGCCCTCAGCATGACAACCCGTCAAAACTTCCTTGACAGAGCACTACACGGAGCAGGCCCGGACCGCTTCCGCACAGTTCGTCAACGCCTGCCTCGGCCACTACCTGTACGGGAATCCCATTCCGGGGATTGAATACGAATTTCAGCAGGCACAGAAACTCGTCCCTGAGATCAAGCTGGAGGAGGTCAACCGGGTGGCGCGGGCGTGGATCACGGACCAGAACCGCGTGGTCCTGACGGAGTCCCCCGACAAATCCGGCGTGCGCATCCCGGCGGAATCGGACCTGCGGGGGGTGATCGACAGGGTTCAGGCCAAGGTCTTCCAGCCCGTCGAGGAGGACGTGACGACCCTGCCGCTGACCGAGAAGTTCCCATCTCCAGCGGAGATCGTCTCCGAAAAGAAGATCGCCGACCTCAACGTGACGGAGTGGACGCTGGCCAACGGCGTCCGTGTTGTGATGAAGCCCACGGATTTCAAGAACGACGAGATCCTCTTCACGGCTTACAGCGCCGGCGGGCACTCGCTGGTCCCGGACAAGGACTACGTGACCGCCGTGACATCCACGGACGTGGTGCTGGAGTCGGGGATCGGGCAGTTTAACAAGACCAACCTGCAAAAGAAGCTGGCCGGGAGACTGGCGCGGGTGTCGCCCTGGATCGAATCCCTCCAGGAGGGCATGTCGGGGGGGGCTTCGTCGAGGGACGACTCCATCCTGTTTCAACTGATCTATCTCTATTTCACGACGGCGCGACGGGACAGCCTGGCGTTCCTGGCATACAAAGACAAGCTGAAGGGGGTCCTGGAGAACGCCTCCGCAAGCCCTGAAGGGGCGTTCAGGGGCACGATTCAGGTGACGATGGCGCAGTACCACCCTCGCGCGCAGCCCCTGTCCGCCGCCCGTCTGGACGAGATGGACCTTCAACGGTCGCTGGAGATATACCGGGATCGATTTGGGGACGCCAGCGACTTCACGTTTTTCTTCGTCGGCAATCTGGAGCCGGAGCAGATCAAGCCGCTGGTGAGGACGTATCTGGGCGGTCTGCCGTCCACTCGCCGCACGGAGACCTGGAAGGACGCCGGGATCAGGCCCCCCAGGGGGGTGATCAAAAAAACCGTCCGGAGCGGGGTGGAGTCGAAGGGCCTGACGCAGATCGTGTTCACCGGGCGATTTGACTGGAACGCCCAGAACCGGTATGACCTGAGCGCGCTGGGGCGACTGCTCAACCTCAGACTCTCAGACGTATTACGGGAGGATCTGGGGGGGACCTACAGCGTTTCCGCCGGGGCCTCCACGTCGCACTACCCGGAGGAACGCTACCAGGTCTCGATCAGTTTTGGCAGCGCCCCGGAGAAGGCGGAACCGCTCACGGCGGCGGTGTTCGCGCAGATCGACAGCCTGAAGCGTTCCATGGTCTCCAATGCGGACATCGCCAAGGTGCGGGAGCAGGTTCGCCTCCAGCGGGAGACGGACCTGAGGACGAACGGCTTCTGGCTGAGTTCGCTCTATTTCTACGATTACCACAAAGAGGACCCGCTGGATGTCTACAAGTTCAACACCATGAACAATGCGCTGACGGGGGAGGCGATCCAGAGGGCGGCGCTGAGCTACCTGGACGTCAACAACTACGTACAGGTGGTGCTGCTGCCGAGGGAGATCGTGGGGGATTTCAACGGGGACGGAAAGGTGGACTTCGACGACTTCTTCCTGTTCGCCACCGCGTTTGGGCAGAAAGCGGCAAAGGACGACTCCAGGTATGACCTGGATGGGGACGGAGCGGTGGGCTTCAACGGCTTTTTCATGTTCGCGCAGGATTTCGGGAGGTCTAAAGGCAAATGAGAATTCTCGATCCACACGTCCACGTGTACAAGAACGACCCCGCGTACCCCTGGGCGCCGGAGACGCGCACGCCTCCCCAGGAGGACGCGACGCCGGAGATGCTTCTGGCGTTGATGGAGGCCAACGGGGTGGAGAAGACGGTGCTCGTGCAGGTGATCCATTACCGGTGGGACAACCGCTTCGTGGCCGACACCCTGCGCCGGTACCCCGACAAATTCATGGGGGTCTGCCGGGTCAACCCGGAGGACCCGGCCGCGCCGGACCACCTGAGGATGTGGGCGGAGGAACAGGGGCTTCACGGGGTGCGCCTGAGCCCCGGGGAAGGGCCGGAGGGGGACTGGTTCGCGGGGCCTCTGATGGACCCCTTGTTCGCCCGTGCCGCGAGCCTGAAGGTACCGGTGCTCATCCTGACGAAGCCGGGCCGCCTGCCCGACCTGGCGCGCCTGCTGGAGCGGCACGGGGGGCTGGACGTGTGCGTCGATCACATGGCCGACTGCCACCCGGACCGGCCCGACCAGGTTCAAAAGCTGCTCGATCTGGCGCGGTTTCCCAGGGTCTTCGTGAAGATCAGCCACACCTGGTCGATCAGCCGGGAGGACTACCCCTGGTCAGACACGCACGGGATGGTGAAGCAGGTGATCGACGCGTTCGGGGCGGACCGGTGCATGTGGGGGACGGACTGGCCGGTCTGTCTGTCACGAACCCCGTACGCGCAGACGCTGAGGGTGGTGCGGGACGAGATGAAATTCCTGTCGGATGCGGATAAGGAGTGGGTGCTCGGGGGGACGGTGCTGAGGTTGTGGCCGTTCAATAAGGCATAAAACGAAAACACCGTGAAGCGCATCTCGTGAAGCGTATCTTGTAAAAGCTTCTGACGAGATACGAGATACGTGTTTTCACGTCTGTCGTCTTTACCTCCGCGTCCAGATCTTGAGCTGATCCCCCGGATGGATGGCGGAGGCGTCCGGAAGGCCGTTCCAGGCCAGGATCTGATCGACCTCCACGCCGTGCTTCTGGGAGATGCACCAGAGGGTATCGCCGGAGCGGACCGTATACCGTTTCAGGCTTCCTGAGGCTTCGTTGGACGCGCGCCGGATCTGCGCCCCGTCCCCGGCCTGGAGGTTCTTCCAGATCTTCATCCGTCTGCCGGGGCGGAGGCGGATGCTCGCTGGGAGGCTGTTCCAGGTGCGGAGCTGCTCCATGGACACGCCGTGCGCGCGGGCGATTCGAAAGAGGGTGTCTCCCCGGCGGACCACATAGGTCATGGGTCGGCGGGCGAGGGGTTCCTGGACGCTGGCTGCGGGCTGAATCTGGGCCCTGGAGGTCGCGTGCGGGGTCCGGGACTGCGGGACAGGGGCGCTGGCGACCGCCTCCGTGGGGCGTTCCACCAGCATGGGGACGAGGATGCGCTGCCCCTTCTTCAGACGCTGGCCGGGTTTCAGGCCGTTGGCATCCGCCAGCATCTCGGGGGAGATACCGTACCGGACCGCGATGGAGGCGAGGGTTTCACGGCGTCCCACCGGGACGCCACGCCAGACGGACCGGCGCTCCGGGGGAAGGTCCGCATATCCCTTCAGGAATCTCTCCCGCGTCCCGGGCGGAAGGCGCAGCACGAAGCGCTCCGAGGGGGGCGTCACCCCCCACTTGAGGGCCGGGTTGAGGCCCCGGAGGGCCTCGTAAGAGGTCCCCGCGCAGTTTGCCACCACCCTCAGGTCCACGGGCGACGAAAAAGAGACCGGGTCGTAATGCCACGGAGGGCCCGGGGTCACGTCCTTGAACCCGAACGTCTCCGGGCTGCGGGCGATGATGGCGAAGGCCATGAACAGGGGGACGTAGTCCCGGGTATCCTTGGGCACGCTCAACTCCCAGAAGTTGCGCGTCCCGGCCTTCTCCATGGCCCGGTCCACGTTGAGGCGTCCCCAGTTGTAGGAGGCCAGGGCCAGCCGCCAGTCCCCCTGGCGCGCATAGAGGAATTTGAAGTATTTGGCCGCGGCCCGGGTGGCTTTCTCGGGGTCCCGCCGCTCATCGACCCAGTCATCGTTGCGAAGGCCGAAGATCCGGGCCGAGTCCGCGATGAACTGCCACATCCCGACGGCCTGGGCGCTGGAGATGGCCAGGGGGTTGTAGTCGCTCTCGACCATCGGGAGATAGGCCAGGTCTCTGGGGAGTCCTTCCTCTTCGAGGACCGTGAGGATCATCGGCACGTAGGTGGCCGAGCGGCTCAACAGGAAGGCCATGCGCCTGCGGGCGGTGGTCGTCAGATATCGGACGTTTCGCAGGACAGCGGGGGTGCAATCGATGGGGATATCGCACGTGGCGGCAATCTTCTTGACGACCAGGGCCCGTTGCACATCCTCCTCGGACAGGGATTCCAGGTTGCGGTCGTCCAGGATCTGAATGAGGGCGAGGGCCGGCGCATCCTCCCCCGGCACAAGGGCCCCGGCCGGGCTCACCTCCCGGCGGGTCTTTTCAAGGAGACGCAGGAGTTCCACGTACTGTTTGAACAGCCTGGGCTGGCGTTCCTGGTCGATCTCGGCCGTGGCCAGGATGTCCGCGGCCAGGTCCACCTCGGCGATGGCCAGGTCCACCTGACCCGCGGAGAGGGCCGTCCGGGCCAGGTCGATCCGGCTTCGGGCATAGCCCAGGGACTCCTCGGGGGCCAGGGGCTCAGCCTCGGCCAGGGCGGAGTCGGCGACGACATCGGGCCTGTCGTGGAGGATAGTGGTCCTGTTTGAAGCGCCGCAGGAGGTCAGAGCGAGAGGGAGGATCAGACAGACGGCTGCCTTTGTGATGGGACGAAACATGGGCGATAAAGGCATAGTCCTGAATGATATGTAGCACGGCGATGCTTTGCCGTGTGCGTGGTGGGTAGAACGGCGATTCATTGCCGTGTGGGGGGTCAGCAGTCTCTGATCATAGGCCAAATCGGAGAGAAGGTCAAGAAATTTTTCGGAAGGGTCGACCTTTTGGGGATATGATATGATCATTAAAGTGCGCCCCGATCCGGGGCTGGAATCGCTGAAGTCCAGGAGGACCTCCCATGTCATCTTCTGACGCTCCCGCCAGTATCCTCCTTCTGAGCGAGACCTCCGACCGCTGGTTCGGGTCGCCTGAAATCCTGGCCGAGTTGCTCCGGCTGGAGGGCATCAATGACCTGGAGACAGGCCGGCTGGAACAGATCTCCCCGCGTCTCCTGGAAGGGCGTTCCCTGGTCGTGGTGGGGCCGGCCGATCCCGCGCCTGAGGCCGTGGACCTCCTCCTGGCGCACGTGTCGTCCGGGGGCGGGCTCCTCTGCCTCTCGCCGGGAGAGGCGTTCGCCTCCCGGCTGGGCCTCAAGCCTCACCTCACCGGACTGATGAACGCCCGGGTCCGCATCCCTCTGGACGGCTTCCCGGAGTCCGGCCTGCCCATCCGGGGATGGGCGCAACGCTACACGCCGGAGGCGTCCGTCGAGGCCACGGAGGTCGCCAGCCTGCTCGACCGGGAGGGGCAGCCGGTCGGGACCCCGGCGGTCCTGCACCTGCAAAGAGGGAATGGCAAGGTCATTGTGCTGGCCTATGACCCTGGTTCCTGCGTCTGTCTCCTCCGCCAGGGAAACCCTGCCCTGGCCGGCTGCCGGTCCTCGGGTTTCGCCCGGATGCGCCCCTCCGACCTGTTCGACGGCTGGCAGGACCCTGTGGACGCCCCCCACGCCGTGGCCGACCTCCACTGCCGCCTGTTTCGGGAGCTGGTCCACCGGGCCTGGCCCGACCAGACCGTCCTCCCCTGGCTGTGGTACTTCCCCCAGGACGCGGACACGGCCCTGGTCCTCACCTCCGACGATGACTGGTCCAAGCCGGAGCAGTTCGAGCGATTGATCGAGGCATGCGAGACTTATGAGGCCCGCCTGACCTTCTATCTGGTCCAGAAAAGAAGCGTCATGGACCGGCCCTGGCTGGAGGACCTCCTGGGCCGGGGGTTCGACTTCTCGGTCCATCCGGACCTGCCGCCCCCCATCCACCCGCTCTGGGAGCGCCGGCTCGCGGACCACATCCGGCAGTTCGAGGAGACTTATGGCCGTCCCCCCAGTTCCTCGGTCCGGAACCACGCCATCACCTGGTCGGGCTATCTGTGCGGACCCCGGATCGAGGCCCGGCACGGCTTCACCTTCGATGCCAACTATTTCTCGCTCCTCCCTCAGGCGCGGTATTACATGGCCGGTTCGGGGTTCCCCGCGCGGTTCGCGGACCCTTCTGGGGAGGTGCTGCCGATCTTTCAACTCCCTACCCAGTTCTCGGACGAGACGACCCTCGGGACATCCCCGTGGTCCCTCGGTCTCCCCCCCGACGAGGGGGTGGCGCTCGTCACCGGGCTGATGCGGGGGAACGCCGAAGGGCAGCACAGCATGCTCTGCGTCAACGCGCACCCGGTCTCGTTCGCCACGTACAGCGCCCCCCTGTGGGAGCCGGTCCTGGGCTTCGCGAAAGGGGAGGGCATCCCGGTCCTGAGCGTGGACCGGTTCAGCCGCTTCTGGCACGCCCGGCGGGAGGTCCGGCTGCGCCCCATCCCGAAAGGGCAGATGGAGATGGCCCCATTTCCCGCATCCGGGACGTCGGAGATGTCCGCCATGATCCCGGTCTCCGGCCAGGTCGCCGGCAGGCGGACCCGGACGGTGGGGGGGCGGACGTATGCGGTCGTCCCGCTGAGATAAGATTCAGACCTTTAAAAGGAGGCATGGTGATGGAAAAGACCTGGAAGCCTGAGCCGGAACTGCTGACCTCTCTGGACGCCGGCGTGTCGGAGATCCTGGCCTCGCAGAAGCCGAACGGCCAGTTCGGGACCGAGCCCTGGATCAGCACGGACCAGAACCGCCTCCTCCCCCTGGCCGCGGCCTGGAGCCTGAAGGGGAGCGCGCACCACCACAGCGAGAAGGTGCTCGACGCCATCATCCGGGGGGGGTACGCGCTGATCGACGCTCAGGACGAGAAGGGCATGTGGACGTTCCGGAAGAAGGACCACTCCACGTGGGGGCAGATCCTGATGCCCTGGTCCTACAGCCGATGGATACGGGCCTATCACCTGGCGCGGGAGGGCATGCCGGCGGAGGCCCGGGCGCGATGGGAGAAGGGGCTGCTGCTCGGTTACGAGGGCATCTCCCGGACGTGCCTGGAGCGTCTGCACAACATCCCGGCGCACCACGCCATGGGGCTCTACTGCGCGGGGATCGTGTTCGGGCGGGAGGCGTGGAAGGCTCAGGCGCAGGCCTTCCTGGGGAGGATCGCCGGGGTGCAGTCGCCGGAGGGGTGGTGGGCCGAGCACGACGGGCCGGTGGTGGCCTACAACTTCGTCTACTCGGACGCCCTGGGGGTCTACTATAGCATGTCGCAAGACCCGACGGGCCTGGCGGCGCTGGACCGGGCCGCACGCTATCACGCGGCCTACACCTATCCGGACGGGAGCGCCGTGGAGACCGTGGACGGGCGCAACCCCTACCACGCCGGGGTACACCTGGGCAACCCGGGGTTCAGCCACACGCCGGCGGGCCGGGGCTACCTGGCTCAGCAGCACGCGCTCCATATCCAGACCGGTAAGAAATTCGATCCCGACTATGCGGCCAGCCTGCTCCTCTACAGTGGGGAGGGGCCGTTCGAGGAGACCGCCGGAGGCCGGGAGCGGCACGTCCACCGGATGAAGGACTATGCCATCATCGTCCGGCGCCGGCCCTGGTTCATCAGCCTCTCCGCCTTCCTGGTGCCTCCCCCTGAAAACCGGTGGGGGCAGGACCGGCAGAACTTCGTCAGCATCTTCCACGACCGGGCGGGTCTCGTGGTGGGGGGCGGGAACACGAAACTCCAGCCTCTCTGGAGCGCCTTCACGGTGGGGGACACCGCCCTGATGAAGCACACGCCGGGGGACGAGAACCCGGACTTCAAGCCCCGGCCGGGCTTGATCCACGTCCCCGAAAAGGCCGAGCTCCAGGCCAGCGAGGAGAGCCCGGGCCTGGCTTTGACCTACGGACAGGAGACCTGCCGGGTGACGGCGGCCCCGAAGGGGGAGTCGGAGCTGACTCTGATTTATGAGGCCACGTCCCGGTCCGGCCTGCCGGTGGAGGGGCACATCACCCTGGTTCCGCATCTGGACCGGCCAGTGCGTTTCGCGTCGGGGGATGAGGTGCGGCTGGGGGAGGCGCAGATCGAGCGGGCCGGAAGCGACGGGGGGTGGATCGAACACGCGGGCTGGCGGCTCTCCCTGCCGCGAGGTGCGCGCCTGGTCTGGCCGGCGCTCCCCCACAACCCCTACCGGAAGGCCGGGGAGTCGACGATTGAGGAGGCGCGTCTCGTGGTGGCCCTGCCGTTCTCCTCAAAGGTCGGGCGATACGAACTGACGCTTCAGGTGAAGTGAAACGGCGATCCCTCGATACGCCCCTTCGGGGCTACTCGGGATAAACGGACTGCCGTATCCCCGAGTAGCAGCCGGAGGCTGCGTATCGAGGGGACGGCAAACGGAGGACAGCGAATGCAACCTGATACACGACGCCGGTTGGGCAGGTCTTCGGTGGAAGTCACGCAGTTCGGCCTGGGCGGGGCGGCCTTCGGCAACATCCACAGCGTCGTGAGCGAGCCGTCTGTCGCGGGCGCGATCGAGGCCGCGTATGCGGCCGGGGTTCGCTATTTTGACACCGCGCCCCTCTACGGCCACGGGCGGAGTGAAGTCCGGCTGGGCGCCGGCCTGGCCCGCTATGATCGGGATGAGGTCGTCATCTCCACGAAGGTCGGGTACGCGCTCGAGCCGCGCACGCCGGACCGGATGCCCAAGAGCGCCTTCGTGGACCCGTTGCCGTTTGAGCCGGTCTTCAATTACTCCCGGGATGCGATCCTGCGTTCGTTTGAAGAGAGCCTGCGGCGTCTGAAGACGGACCGGGTCGACATCCTGCTGATTCACGACCCGGACGAGGGCGTGACCCTCCAGCCCGGGGTGGACCCTTACGCGAAGAGCCATTTTCGGGAGGTCATGGCGCAGGCCTATCCGGCCCTGGATGAACTCCGCGCCCAGGGGGTGGTGCGGGCCATCGGGCTGGGGATGAACCAGTGGCAGATGCTCTGCGATTTCGCGGTGGCCGGGAACTTCGACTGCTTCCTCCTGGCCGGGCGCTACACGCTCCTCGAGCAGGCGTCGCTGCATCAACTCCTGCCCCTCTGCGAAGAGAAACAGATCTCCATCATCCTCGGCGGTCCCTACAACTCCGGCATCCTGGCCACGGGCGCGGTCGCAAACGCTTACTATAACTATGCCCAGGCGACGCCGGAGATTCTGGAGCGGACCCGGCGGATCGAGGCCGTCTGCGCCCGGCACAGGGTGGCCCTGCAGGCCGCGGCCCTGCAGTTCCCCTTCGGTCATCCGACGGTCGCGTCCGTGATCCCCGGCGCGCGGTCGGCCGCAGAACTCCAGGCCAACATCGGATTCTTCGAGCAGGAGATCCCGGCCGATTTCTGGGCAGAACTCAAAAGCCAGTCCCTCGTAGACCCTTCGGCTCCCACCCCTTAAAGAGGGGAAGCGGAGAATCGGGGAGAAAACCTCACCGTTTCTCCCTTCTCCGTTTCGGGGGAGAAAGGGAGAGGCGAGATCTGATCTTTTATTCAGACTATATTATAGCCTCACCTTACGCAGTCAACCGGACAGGTTGGAGTTGACGTAAAGTATCGAAGGATACCTGAAGCGCGTTGAGGTAGAGTTTGGACTTGAGCGCAAAGTGGTTGAGTTTGGTCGAGACTTTCAGCAGTTCGAGTTTGATGTAGCCACACA
>SICM01000189.1 GCA_009694805.1 Candidatus Latescibacterota bacterium | reverse complement strand
GTAAAATGTAAAATGTAAAATGTAAAATGTAAAATGTAAAATGTAAAATGTAAAATGTAAAATGTAAAATGTAAAATGTAAAATGTAAAATGTAAAATGTAAAATGTAAAATGTAAAATGTAAAATGTAAAATGTACAAAAGATGGCAAAAGCGCCCCATCAAGTCAAGGGGTTTCGGGCCGCCCGCGCTTGACAACCCCTTCCGTATGCGTTAGATTGTCCATGTCTGAAATAAGAGTCCGTTTCGTTCTCATCAGGAGATGATCTCTATGCAATGGGCATCCGCGCTCTCCCAGAAGCAGGCCCTGTCCGACGCCGTGGCCGAGTTGAAGGGGCTTCTCTCGAAGCAGCTTTCCGGCCAGCGTCCCGATCTGGTCGTGGCCTTCGTCTCGCCTCATCACCAGGAGGTCTATGAGGAACTGCCGGACCTGGTGGAGGACCTCCTGGCCCCGACGGTCCTGGTCGGATGCGCCGCAGCCGGGGTCATCGGAGGGGGGGTGGAGGTCGAGGAGGGACCGATCCTCTCGCTCACGGCGGCCCATCTGCCCGGCGTGGCGCTCCACCCTTTTCACCTGGAGATAGACGATCTCCCGGACCTGGACGACGAACCCTCCGCGTGGGTCCAGACCCTGGGGGTCCACCAGAGGCCCGCGCCCCATTTCATCCTCATGGCCGATCCTTTTTCTTTCGATCCCAAGGGGCTCCTGATGGGGCTGGATTTCGCCTATCCGGACAGCGCCAAGGTTGGGGGGCTTGCCTCAGGGTCCATGACGCCGGGGGAGAATGCCCTGTTTCTGGACCAGGAGGCCTTCTCCTCCGGGGCCGTGGGGGTGGCCCTCCAGGGAAATGTCCGGGTGGACACGGTGGTGGCGCAGGGGTGTCGGCCCATCGGGAAGCCCATGACGATCACCCGATGTGAAGAGAAGCATCTGCTGATCGAGGTGGATGGCCGGAATCCGATGGAGGTCCTGACGGAGATCTACAGCACCCTTTCTGCGAAGGACCAGCACCTGATGCAGCACGCCCTGCACGTGGGGGTCGCGAGCACGGAACTCCAGGAGGCGTTCCATGCGGGGGATTTCCTGATCCGGAACCTGATGGGGGTGGACCAGAAGCAGGGCATCCTGGCCATCGGGGAGGAGTTGCAGAACGGTCAGACGATCCAGTTCCACGTGCGGGACGCGGAGACAGCGGCGGAGGACCTGAACCACATGCTGTCCCGGTATCGGGCCACTTCACCGGGCCCCTCGCCCGCCGGGGCCCTGCTCTTCTCCTGCCAGGGGCGGGGGCAGTATCTGTACGGGCGGCCCAACCACGACTCCGAGGCCTTCACGAAGGCCCTGGGAAAGATCCCCCTGGGGGGGTTCTTCTGCGCCGGGGAGATCGGTCCCGTGGCGAAGGCCACGCACATTCACGGGTTCACGAGCTCTTTCGGGATCTTCAGGCCGTTTGCTGAAAAGCCGTGAGACGGCAGACGGCAGACGTGAGACGTAAAAAGCAAAAACATGATGTCTTTCACGTTTGCCGTTTGCCCTCTGCCGTTTGCCGTTTGACTTTAGAGGAGATTCTCCATGAAGGAGATCCTGAAGGGCATCTATACCTGGGGGCGGTTCTCGGAGCTGAAGGGGTTCGACTTCAACGGCTGGCTGATCCTGTCCGGGGATGGGAACGTGATGGTCGATCCACCGCTGATGACCCCGGAGGAGGAGGCGCAGATCGCGCAGGTCGGCGCTCCAGCGCACATCGTCGTGACCAACCGGGACCACGACCGGGAGGCCGCGCGGTACCGGGACCTCTACGGCGCTCAGACGTGGATGCACGAATCCGACGCCCCGCTGGTGGAGCTGAAGGTGGATCACGCCTTCCGGCACGGGGACAGGCTCCCCGGCGGGATGGAGGTCATCCACGTGCCCGACAACAAGTCGCCCGGGGAGTCGGCGCTGCTGCTCCACCGGGAGCCCAACGTCCTGATTCTGGGGGACGCCCTGATCGGGCATCCTCCCGGGGCCCTCACGCTCCTGCCGCCCGACAAGTACGCCGATATCCAGAAGGCCCGTGAGGGGATCCGTGTCCTCCTGAACTCCGATTTCGGCCCTGTCCTGACGAGCGACGGGGCCTCCCTCCTGGAGGGCGGGCGAAGGGCGATTGAGGCGTTTTTGAAGCGATAGGGCTCATCACCCGAATATGGCGTCCAGGATCCGGTCCGTGTCCTTCAGGGTCTCGAACAGATGGTCGGGGTTATGGGGGCGGAGCTGTTCGACGGTATAGGTCCCGGTCGCCACGATGACGGTCCGGACGCCGAGGTGCTGGCCGCAGGCGATGTCGTTCGGCGTGTCTCCGATGATGACGACCTCCTTGCCTGTGAAGGCCCGCCCGGCCTCTTGCTGCCCCCGCTCCAGGGCGATGTCGGCCAGCCGATGCCGGTCGTGGTGGTCGTCCCCGAATGCGCCGGTCCTGAAATACCCGTCCAGGCCCACCGCGCCGAGCTTGACCATCGCCCCCGCCCGGATGTTGCCCGTCAGCAGGCCGAGGAGGGCGCGCGCGTCGTGGTGCAGGCGCTCGACGGCCTCCTGCACGCCGGGACAGACCTTCGCCTCGAAGCCGTCCGACAGCCGGCGCTGCACGCCGGCGACGTAGGCGGCCCAGACGGCGTCCAGGCCGGTCCGCACCTCCTCTTCCGACAGCCCCGCCGAGGTCATCAACTCCAGACAGATCTGCGTGTCCGTCTTCCCGCTCATCCGGTAGCCTTCGTGGGGCACGTCGCGCCCGAAGACTTCTTTCAGGGCCTCCAGCATCGCCCCCGAGCCGGCCCCGCCCGTGTTCAGGATCGTGCCGTCGATGTCGAATAAAATGAGACGATCCATAATCCTCGATTCCTCAACAAAATTATTGACAGTTGCCCAATTCCTTCTTATGTTTGATAGTAAATGATGGCACACTGCATGGCCGGTTGCTTCCCCTCAACCTTTCTCCCCAGGATGCCATGAACCTCGAAACGTATCGAACTGACTTTCTTTTTGCTTCTCCATCTTTTCTGCAAGGCATGGCCAGCATCTTTGACTTCGGTGGATTCCTTCTGGTGTTCAATCAATCCAGGACCCCGGAGGAGGCCAATGAAAAGGCTATGAGAGCAGACTGGGCGATGGTGGGCAAAGACATCCAGGATGCACTGAAGAAATATTCCCTCGCGCAGACCTGAGAAGCTGTTTTAAAACCCCCCTGTCTGGCAGTTTCGAGCAACTTGAGCGAAGCGTTCAAACTGCAAAACGCCAGAAATCAGGGGCTTAACGTGATCTGTCAGTCGCCGGTCTTACGGGAAATCCTGCTGTCATCCGAGTTTTAAAACAGCTTCTGATGGCCTACAAGAACCTGAAGCCTAAAAATCATCTTTACCATATGCTTAGCCCGGCCCTCACTCAGGGAGCCGGGCTTTATTTTTTCGTCGGCCCTCACCCTCCCCCATTGCCGGAGACAAACCTTGGATACCCCCTCCCTCTCCCGGCATTGGGAGAGGGAGGGGGGCAGGGGGTGGGTGAGGGCCGAAAACCCGGATTATCTTTCCGCCTTGTATACCACTTCTCCTTGTACCAAAGTCGCCTCAACCTTCAGAGTTTTCTGGTCCACGTCCCACCTGAGCAGGGTCAGGTCTGCGGATCTGCCGACCTCCACGCTTCCGGCCTGGTCCTGGATGCCGAGCAGCCGGGCCGGGTTGTGCGAGGCCATGCGGATGGCGTCGGAGAGGGGGAGGCCGCAGAACCGGGGGATGTTCTGGACGCAGCGGTGGATGAGCAGTCCGGCCCCGGCCAGGTAGGGGGTGCCGGCCAGGGAGATCTTCCCCTCCGGACTGACGTCCACCTCCCTGGGGTCGCCCAGGCCGAAGATCGCCTCCCCGGCGTAACGGCCCGGGGGCATGCCGGCCAGGGAGACGGCGTCGCTGACCAGGACGGAGCGCTCCAGGCCCTTGGCGCGGACGAAGCACTTGACGACCGCCGGAGGGAGGTGGTGTCCGTCGGCGATGAAGCCCATCCAGAGTTCGTCCTTCGCGAGCTGCTCCCAGATATAGTTGGGGTGCCGGGGGAGTTGGGCGTGCGCGGCGTTGCCGAGGTGGGTGGACATCCGCGCCCCAGCCTTCACGGCGGCTTCGATGTGCGCCGGCTGGGCTCCGGTGTGACCCAGGGAGACGATCACACCGCTCTGGGCCACCTTCTCGATGAAGGGGATGGCCCCGTCCCGCTCCGGGGCCAGGGTCAGGATTTTGATCCGGCCTTCGGCGGCCTCCTGAAACCGCCGGAACTCGTCCCAGTCCGGGTCGCGCACGTACTGGAGCACGTGGGCCCCGCGAGGCCCGTCCTCCGAGGAGATGTAGGGCCCCTCGACGTGGATGCCGGGGATGGCGTGGGCCATCTTCGGGTCTCGACAGGCTTCGGCGATGGCCTTCAGGGATCGGGTCATCTGCTCCGCCGATCCCGTGGTGAGGGTGGGGCAGAACATCGTGGTCCCGCTGCCGTGCAGGTGGGGGGGGATCGCCGCGATCTCTTCGGCGGTCACGTTTGCCGTGTTCACGTTGCGGCCCGCCACGCCGTTGACCTGCACGTCGATGAACGCCGGGGCGATGACCAGGCTCTCGTCTCCGAGCGCGCCTTCCGCCGGGCGACTCCGGTCGATCCGGCGGATCTTTCCGTCCTGGACCTCCACCGTAGAGGCCCGATCCTCCCCCAGAACCCTTCCGCGAATTTGCACCGTACACCTCTCAGGTTGACGTTTCCCACGAGTAGATCTTCTGTGACTTCCGTATGAATCTATGACGCCGGAGGGGCTTTGTCAACACAAGAAACGGGGGGTGATTTCCGTTGACAGGGTGGGATACAATCGCTATTTTTGACATGTTTGTACTTTAATTCTTCCCCTCCTCTCCCGGATTGTCACCTTTCTTGCTCGTGCAAGAAAGGTGACACCAAAGAAGCACGCTCCTCAAGCGCCGGAGGGGCTGGGCGCGCCGCAACCTTGACGTTCAGTGGTCGCACGCCATGATGTGCCCCCGGAGAGTGGGTTGCTTCTGCTGGACTTCAGTAGTGGGGGTTTCTGGCGTCGCGCCGCTTTTTATCTGCACGTTGTTCCTGACGACCGGGTAGTTCAACTCTGAAGGAGGGTGGCATGGCTGAGGGGACGATCAAGATCGCGCTGGTGGGGGCGGGGATGTTCGGGGGGGATGTACACATGCGGGCGTACGCGGACATGGAGCGGTTCGGCATGGCCGGGTCGCTGGCCCGCATCGGGCTGGATGCCTTCATCCGGGAGATGGCCCCGGTCAAGATCGAGCTGGTGGGGGTGGCCACCCGCACCGAGCGGTCGGCGCTCCGGGCGCAGCAGAGCTATGCGGACTGGACCGGCCAGCGGCCCGCGGCCTATCACGGGGAGACGCCCTGGCTGGACGCCCTGAAGGCCCACCCGGACCTGGACATCCTGGCCGTGGCCACGCCGGACCACCTGCACACCCCGGTGGTGCTGGCGGGGCTGGAGCGGGGGGTACACGCGATCCTGGAGAAACCGATGTGCCTGGACATGGCCGAGGCGGATGCCATGATCGAGGCGGCCCGGAGGGGGAACCGGGTGGTGGCCGTGGACATGCACAAGCGGTATGACCCGGACCATCTCCGCATCCGGCACGACATCACGAACCGGATCGGCCCTCCGCTCTACGGCATCGCCTACCTGGAGGAGCCGCTGGAGGTCTCCCTGAGCACCTTCAAGTGGGCCGAGTCGAGCGACCCGTTCTCCTACGTGGGGCCGCACTGGACGGACCTCATCTACCACTACTATGGGTCGAAGCCCGTGGCGCTGACCGCGGTCGGGCAGAAGAAGCGGCTGGTGCGGGACGGGATCGACGCCTACGACGCGGTGCAGGTGAGGGTGGACTTCGAGAACGGCATGAGCATCACGTTCATGAACAACTGGGTCACGCCGGCGGACTTCGAGGGGCCGGTCAACCAGGGGCACGAGATCGTGGGCGCGGATGGGAAGGTGGAGTCGGACCAGCAGTACCGGGGGTTCCGGTTCTGGTCGGCGGGGGGGGGGAGCCGGACATCCAACAACCACTTCACCCGCGACGTGCCGAGGCTGGACGGGACGAAGGGCTACATCGGCTACGGGGTGGACAGCCTGGTGGCCGGGGTCCTGGCCGTGGCCCGCGTCAAGTTCATGGGGGCCAAACTGGCGGATCTGGAGGGGACGTACCCGACGGCGGAGGAGGGGCGCATCACCGTGGCCCTGGTCCACGCGGCCCGGATCGTGCGGGACCGCAACTTCGCCTACCAGAAGGCGGGGAAGTTCCCGGCGGTCTCGGCGGGGTTCGGGGAGGACGGGATCACGATCATCGACCCCTACCAGAAGCCGGATCGCATTTTTGAGCGGATCTATACAAAGGCGATATAAATCGTAGGGGGCACCGTGCCCCTACTTACAAAACTTACAAAACGACGAGGTTCCCATGGCTCAGACCGTTGAAACGCTCGCTCCTGTGAAGCAACAGATCGACATCGTCACTGAACTCCCGGGTCCCAGGACCCTCGCGCTCCAGCGCCTGTCCGAGGACTATGAGCCCGTGACGTTCGCGCACGGGCAGGTCCCGTTCGGGTTCCGGCGGGGGAGCGGCGCCTTCGTGGAGGACGTGGACGGCAACACGTTCCTGGACTTCACCTCCGGCGTGCTGGTGGCCAACATCGGGCACGGGCGCTCGAAGGTGATGGAGAAGATCGAGCAGATGGCCCGCGACCAGGAGATCACGAACAGCTACAACTTTTTGAACCCCTACCGCCCGGCCCTGGCCCGGCTCCTGATGGAGACGGTGCCGGACTATTGCGCGGACCTCCGGGTCGGCAAGGCGTTCATCCTGACGACGGGTTCCGAGACCGTGGAGTGGGCCATGGCCATGGCCATCCGGCACCAGGGCCAGACGGGCCACCCGGAGAAGAAGCGGATCGTGGCGTTCGAGGGGGCGTTCCACGGGCGCACGGCCGGGGCGCGGCACGCGGGGGGGATCGAGGGGGTGTCGGCGGGTTATGGCATGGACATCCCGGACATCGTCCACACGCCTTTCCCGGACCTCTACCGCCCGAAGCAGCACGCGGACGGCCGGGCCTACACGCTCCAGGACTACATCGCCGGGATCCAGGGGATCGACGCGGGGTCCACGGCGGCGGTGATCTTTGAGACCTACCAGGGGGCGGCGGGCTCCCGCATGTTCCCGGCGGAGTACCTCCAGGCGCTGGCTGCATGGTGCAAGCGGAATGGCGTGCTTCTGATCGTGGATGAGGTGCAGGCATCGTTCGGACGGACGGGGAAATTCTACGCCTTCGAGCACTACGAGGTCCAGCCGGACCTCCTCTGCCTGGGCAAGGGGATCAGCGGGTCCGTGCCGCTGGCCGCGGTGATCGCGCGGCGGGAGATCATCGCGTCCCAGGGGGGCATGTCGAGCACCTGGGGGGGGAACATCCTGAGTTCCGCCGTGGCCCTGGAGACGATCAAGGTTCTGATCGGAGAGAAGCTGACGGAGAACGCCGCGCGGGTGGGGGCGTTCATGGAGCGGAGGTTCAGGGGGATGATGGACCGGCATCCGACGCTGGGCGACTCGCGGCAGATGGGGCTGGTGGGCGGGCTGGAGATCGTGACGGACCGGGCGTCCAAAGCGCCGAACCCGAAGGCCGCTGAGCGGGTCGTGATGGGCTGCTACCGGAAGGGGCTGCTGCTGATCGAGCCGATCGGATTGGGCGGGAACGTCATCCGCATCGCGCCGCCGCTGGTCATCACGGAGGATCAGGCCGGGGTTGGGATCGACATCCTGGACGGGGTGATGGCGCAGGTGGAGGCGGAATAGTGGGGGAGGAATTGGGGAAGGGTTTTGTGCCATTTATCCCAGATTCAGGAATTGCGAAGCCTGAAATCAGGCTTTCCCCGATTGTTCCCTCCCGTCCTATGAAGTAGCTTACAACATAGAACTGATTCTCATAACTTCCCCCCAAGTCATTTGATCTGATAAATTTTGTTCTGCCGGCGGATGATAACGGATTCTTCGCGCCCTCTGCGGCCCTTTTCTCGTAGAAACCAGGTTATCCCTCACGGAGATCAGAGAGGAGTTCATGCTTAAGAACGAGGAGAGGAGTCGGGCCACGGTTTTGATCGCTGAAGACGATGAGGAGGATCTCCTGCTGACGCAGGAGGCGCTGGAGGAGTGCCAGATCATCACCAACCTGGATTCTGTCAAGGACGGCGAGGAACTGATGGACTATCTCCATCACCGGGGCAAATACAAGCGGACCCATCCGCCGAAGCCGGCCCTGATCCTGCTCGACCTGAGGATGCCCAGGAAGGACGGGCTCGAGGCGCTGGGGGAGATCCGGTCCGATCCCAAGCTGCGGGCGATTCCCGTGGTGGTCCTGACGACGTCGCGGGCGGAGGAGGATATCCAGAAGAGCTATGCCCTGGGCGCGAACACCTACATCACCAAACCGGACGAATTTGAGACCCTGGTGGATGTCCTGAAGACTCTGGAGAAATACTGGTTCCAGATCGCCTTACTGCCCGGGGTGGAGGGCGCCGAGGAGCGCCCGCTCACGTCGTAGCGCTCTGTCCAGATTGGATTGAAGGGTAGCCCAGGCGTCTCGCCTGGGCATTTGAGGCGGATTCTGAACTCTGGCCGAGAGTAAGGGCAGGCCCCCGTGCCCGCCCCGATCTCATAGGGCAACCACAGGGGGTTGCCCCTACCTCCAAACAGGGTTTTGATACAGATTCTTAGAGTCCGTGCAGGTCACAGGCTCCCCTGCGCCTTCAGGTCCTTCACCGACCGCCGCAACACCTCCCAGAACGCCCCGATGTCCGACCCGCAGGTCAACAACTGGAAGCCCTGAGACGCCCGTTTCAGGGCTTCTTCCACGGTACCGGCGGGAAACCCCATGATCACGTTGTGCCGTTTGCCCGCCTCCAGGATCTTCTGAATCAGCGCCTCGTGTTCTGCGGACTCTTTTCCGAACGTCCCCATCGAGATCGCCATGTCCCCGGGCCCGATCAGGCAGCAGTCGATGCCGGGCACGGAGAGGATCTCGTCCGCCTGTTGCGCGGCCTCCCGGGTCTCGATCATGATGGTGAGCATGACTTCTTCGTTGGCCTTGTGGATGTAGTCTGATCCGTACCGAAACACGCGGATGCTGGCGGCGGACCGCATCCCCTGCGGCGGGTAGCGGGCCGCGGCCACGGCGCGCTGGGCCTCCTCCCGGGAGTTGACCATGGGGACGATGATGGAGAGGGTTCCGGCGTCCAGGGTCGTGCCGATCTGGGACGGGTCGTTCCAGGCGACGCGGGTGACCATCTCGGTGTCGGTCGGGCTCACGACCTGGAAGGCGTTGAGCATCGCGTCGTAGCCCCAGTGGCCGTGCTGGGTGTCCAGCAGGACCCAGTCGAATCCCAGGTGAGCGGCCTCTTCGGCCAGGATGGGGGAGCCGGCGGAGAGCCAGATGCCGAAGGCGGGTTTGCCGGTGCGGAGTTTTTCGAGAAGGCGATTTTTGCGCATGGTGTTCTCCTCTGTGGTTTTAAAACGGTGGTCGTTCAGAGATTTCCTGACACTGTTCACTCACGATCACCGTTATGCTGCCTTCTTCAAGCTTGATGGCTTTTCAAGGAGACCCGACAACTCGTTGATTTTCTGTTGATACAAAGGGTGTTTCAGCATGCGGGCATACAGGTCCAGTTCCAGGGCTTTTTCAAGG
>SICM01000188.1 GCA_009694805.1 Candidatus Latescibacterota bacterium | reverse complement strand
ATCGACCAGACGAAGCTCCCGACGGAACTGGCCTACATGGAGTGCCGGGACGTGGAGACCGTGGCAGAGGCCATCGAGAGCCTGCGCGTGCGGGGCGCGCCGGCCATCGGGGTGGCGGCGGCCTACGGGGTCGTGGTGGGCGCGGATGAGGCGCTGCGACAGGGAGGGGACTTCAGGGCGCACGTGGCGCGGAGCATCGAACGGCTGGCGAGAACGAGGCCGACGGCGGTGAACCTGTTCTGGGCGCTCGACCGGATGCGGAAGGTCCTGGAGCAGACCGCAGGACAGCCGGCGGAGACCCTGCGGCGCGCGCTGCTGGCCGAGGCGAACATCATCTTCGAGGAGGACCGGGCCGTCTGCCGCCAGATCGGGCAGAACGGGATGGAACTCCTGCGGGACGGCGCGACGGTGATCACCCACTGCAACGCAGGGGGGCTGGCCACGGCGGACTACGGGACTGCGCTGGCGGTGATCTACGCGGCCACGGAGGCGGGCAAGCGGGTCGGGGTGTACGCGGACGAGACGCGCCCCCTGCTCCAGGGGTCCCGGCTGACGGCGTGGGAACTGAAGCAGAGCGGCATCGACGTGACGGTGATCTGCGACAACATGGCGGGGACCGTGATGCGGCAGAAGGGGGTGGACTGCGTGATCGTGGGGGCCGATCGAATCGCGGCCAACGGAGACGTGGCGAACAAGATCGGGACCTACGGTCTGGCCATCCTGGCCCAGGCGCACGGCATCCCGTTTTACGTGGCTGCGCCGGTCTCCACCATCGACATCCGCCTGCAGGGGGGAGAGCAGATCCCGATCGAGGAGCGGAAGGCTGCGGAGGTCACGGAGGGATTCGGCAGGCGAACGGCGCCCGAGGGAGTGAAGGTGTTCAATCCGGCCTTTGACGTGACGCCGCATACCCTTATCACGGCGATCATCTCAGAGCGGGGGATCGCAAGGCCACCCTTTGAGGCGACGCTTCGAGCCTGGTGTGCGTGAGTCTGGGGTTCACCGTCCGAAACCCAAAATCTCTCGACCCCGGACGCCTCTCTCCTCCTGCCGGGGGAGATTCAGGAGCGCCCATGTCAAAAAATAGTTGACAAATACCATTAAGAGTCTTAAAATATTGTGACATGCAAAGTGTAAAACCATTATTCAGGGCCTGTCGGGCCCTTCAGGGGCGGTTCTGGGTGAGATCTGCTGCCCTCCTCTGGGGCTGTCTTCTCATCCTGGCCGGATGCGCCGGCACGCAGGGCGAGATGGGGTCCGGGGCTTCCGGGGTCCGGGAGGATTTTGATCCCCAGTCCCTCAACGACGATGATTTCCTGATTCAGCCTCCGGATGAAGGGACGGGGGTTCCCAAATCGAAACCGACCGGGACCCAACCCCCTTCCTCCGAGCCGAAAAAGAGCGTGGTCCAGGCGAATCGCGCCGCCGTGCCCGGTCCCGCTCCGGAGATATCCGGGGCGATCTACCGGGTTCAGATGGCCGCGGTGGCCGGGGCGGAGCGGGCAGAAGAGGTGCGGAGAGAGACGGAGCAGGCCGTCGGTGTCCCGGTTTACGTTCAGTACGATCCTCCTCTTTACAAGATTCAGGCCGGGGACTTTCGCACCAAACCCGAGGCGGAAAATTTTCTGAAGACCGTGCAGAGCAAGGGCTATCTCGGAGTCTTTCTGGTCTCCGTATCGGGCGTGCGTCCCCCTCAGGCGGCGAGGGTTTCAGAACCGCCCCCGGAGGCCGCCGAGAAGAAGGGGATTCAGGAAGACAAGACGGTCCAGCTGGTCCCTGCCCAGGGCTACCGCGTGCAGATCTTCTCCGTGACGGATCGGGACGAGGCCCAGCGCTTCTACGAGGAGGCTCGCAGGCGGTTGAACCGCGAAGATATCTATCTGCAATTTGAACCGCCCTTTTTCAGGGTTCGCGTGGGGAACTGCCGGACCCGAGACGCGGCAGAGGACCTGGTGCGGGAACTGGAGCAGGGAGGCTATGAGGCCCCCTTTCCTGTCAGAACGCAGATTCTCGTGCCGGAGACAGCCCGGCCCAAAAACGAGTGACCGATGCTGCACATACTGCGAAATCTTCTGTTGATCGCCCTGGCCCTGCTCATCCAGGCGTCTCTCGCGGCCAAGGTGTCCGTCTTTGGGGTCACGCCCGATCTGGTCCTGCTCGTTCTGGTCTACATCGGCATCTCGGGCGGTCGGGTAGACGGGGTGATCTTCGGGTTTCTGGCCGGTTTTCTGCAGGACACCTATGCCCCCGGCCACATGGGGACCAATGCCCTGGCCAAATCCATCGTCGGTTTCGTCGTCGGCTACGGGAGAGGGGGTATCGAGGCAGAGAGTTATCTGGTCCAGGGCAGCATTGTCTTTGGAGCGGTCCTGCTACACGATCTCGTCTATTTCATCTGCTATTCGGGCCGTGATCTCCCCGGCATTTTCTTCATGCTTCTCCGATACAGCGTGGGGGCGGCCTTTTACACGACCCTCCTGAGCGTCTTCCTCTCCATCCTTCTCTCCTTTATCAGAACCCGACGTGGGGTAACCTTCGATGTGGGACGGCTATTCTCCGACTAACGGTTCGGGCAAAGATCGAAAGGAGCAACAGTTCCTGGGAGGGGTCTGCATCCTGTTCGCTGTCCTGATCGTCCGACTCTATCTGCTTCAGGTGGCCGACTGGGAGCGGTACGACAAACAGTCGGAACGCATCACGGATCAACCCGTGCCGCTGGAGGCGGCCCGCGGGCTGATCCGGGACCGCAACGGCGAGGTCCTGGTGGACAACCGCGTCTCTTACACCATCTCCGCCGTGCCTCCACGTCTCATCCGGGAGAAGAAGCTCGACGAGGATGCGATCCACCGCCTGTGCGAGGTCGTGGGGCTGGGGCGCGAGGAGGTCATGAAGAGCCTCCGCTCCAAGAGCCGCTTCTATTACGAGCCCGTGAAGCTGAAGCGAGATGTAGGTTTCGAGACGGTGGCCAGGGTCGAGGAGGCTCGCTATGACCTGCCCGGGGTGGTGATCCAGGTGGAGTCGAGGCGGAGATATCCGCTGACGGACGGGCAGATCCCGCTGGCGTCTCACGTGCTGGGGAACACGAGCATGATCGACCAGGACGAGTACGCCCGGCTGTCCAAGCAGGGATACTCCCTGGGGGACTACATCGGCAAGCGGGGCGTGGAGAAGCTGTGTGAGGAGCGCCTGCGGGGCAAGAACGGCTTCAAGTACGTCCGGGTGAATGCCGTGGGGCGCGAGGTCGGCCTGCTGTCGGAGAAGACCCGTCCTCCAATCCCCGGCCAGGACGTCTATCTGACTCTGGACCGGCGCATCCAGCAGGCGGCGGAACAGGCGTTCCCGGACAGTCTGGTGGGGAGCCTGGTGGCCATGGACCCCCGCAATGGGGAGATCCTGGCCATTGTCAACCGGCCCCGCTTCGACACGAACACCCTGGCGGCCTCTTGGAACAAGCTGGAGTCGCATCCGAAGGCCCCTCTGCTCAACCGGGCGCTGGTGGGGCTGTACCCGCCGGGGTCCACCATGAAGATGGTGGCCGCCATCGCGGGGCTGGAGCTGGGCAAAATCGATGATCAGTCCATCAAGTATTCGGGGTGCGGCGGGGGCATCCAGATCGGCAACCACTTCTTCAGGTGCATGCACCGGCACGGGGCCCTGAACCTCTATCAGGCCCTGGCGCACTCGTGCAACGTCTATTTCATCCAGCTGGGTCGGGATGTGGGGTTCGACGAGTGGTATCGGTACGGACGGATGCTGGGACTGGGGGAACGGACGGGGATCGATCTAGCCAATGGCGGAGACGAGGAGAAGCGGGGGCTGCTCCCCAGCAGGTCTTACTACGGGAGACGCGTGTCGGGAGGGGTGATGGGCAATCTCTCCATCGGACAGGGGGAGGTGTCGGTGACGCCCGTCCAGATGGCGCGCTACATCTCGGCCATCGCCACCGGTAGCCTGGTGACGCCGCACGTGATTCGGGACACGGCCGTGGCCCTGCCCAAGCCCCTGACCGGCATCTCGTCCCGGACGTTTCAGATCGTCCGGGCGGCCCTGATGGACGTGGTGCAGGCCGGGACCGGGAAGAGGGCCCAGGTGAAGAACTACCAGATAGCCGGGAAGACCGGGACGTCGCAGAACCCGCACGGTCGGGACCACGCCTGGTTCCTGGCCTTTGCGCCTTTTGAACGGCCCAGCATCGCCCTGGCCGTGGTCGTGGAGAATGCGCCTGGGACGGGGGGGGCCATCGCCGCTCCGATCGCCCAGCAGGTCCTCAAGACCTACCTGGAGATCATGGATACGCCCGGCGAGGAGGCCGCGCGCCTGGCTGCCCAGCAGGCGCCAGCGGCCAGGCCGGAGGTGCAGTGACCGTGAGCGTCGCCCGCTATATCCGGAGGAATGTCGACCTTTCGCTGGCCATCGCCGTGATGTGCCTGGCGGTCTTCGGCATCTTGATGATCTACAGCTCCACCTACAACCCGGAGACCGGTTTTTCCAGCGACCTCTACGTCCAGCAGGCGGTCTGGATGCTGTGCGCGATGGTCGCCCTGACGGCGACGATGCTCATCCCTCTCAGGGCCTTTCACACCGGCGCGTACACGGTCTACGGCGTGGCCGTTCTGTCATTGCTCCTGTTGCTGGGGCTCGGGGGCGGGCGCTGGCTGCGATGGGGCGCTGTCGGGATACAGCCTTCGGAGGTGGCCAAGCTCGCCACGGTGCTGGGGTTGGCCCGCTACCTCTCGACAAGGGGGGTGGACCTGGAACGCCCGATGCACATCGCCATTTCATTCGCGCTGGTCCTGGCGCCCATGGGCCTGGTCCGCAAACAGCCCGACCTGGGGACCGCGCTGGTGTTCGGGGCCATCCTGTTTCCGATGCTCTACTGGGCGGGTCTCAAACCGCTGCACCTGTTCTTCCTCGTATCCCCGTTTCTGACATTTTTATGCGCTTTCAAACCGATCACGCTGGGCGCCATGATGGCGCTGCTGGCCATCGTCGTCTACCTGACCCGCCCCGGCCTGTTTTCCACGGTAGGGGTGGGGCTGGCGAACCTGTTCGTCGCGGGCGTCGCTCGTTATGTGTGGGAACAGAAGCTGCACGGTTATCAAAAAAAACGGATTCTGAGCTTTCTGAATCCCGAAGGCGACGTGCTGGGGTCGGCTTACCAGTCCATTCAGTCGAAGGTGGCCATCGGGTCCGGGGGGTTCAGCGGCAAGGGATTCATGAAAGGGACGCAGACCAAGCTCGACTTCCTCCCGGAACACCATACGGATTTTATCTTCTCCGTAATCGGAGAGGAGCTGGGTTTCGTCGGGGCGATGGTCGTGCTGACGCTCTTTCTCTACGTCATCTGGAGGGCCATCCGGATCGCCACTGTGACGCGGAATAAATTTGCCAGCCTCACGGCCATGGGGCTGGCAACGATCCTGATCTACCACGTCTTCGTCAACGTCGGCATGACCGTCGGCGTGATGCCCGTCACCGGCGTGCCACTCCCGTTTCTGAGCTATGGGGGGTCGTCTTTAGTCACGAACATGATACTCGTCGGGTTGCTGCTCAACATTCACGCTCATCGACATGAATACTAAAATCAAGGGGTGAGGATTGAGGGGCGAGGGATGAGGACTGAGAAGCGCCTCGTTCCTCGCCCCTCACCCCTCGCCCCTCAATTTTTCCAGGAGAAGCTCCCTTTTCATGCGCTCTGTACTTTTTCACATCGGCCCCTTCACGATTCGCAGCTACGGCCTTCTGCTGGCCCTGTCCTTTCTGTTCGGAATCTGGCTGGCAGAGCGACGGGCCAGGCGCACGACCATCCCCCCCGAGCAGATCATGGATCTGTCCCTCTACCTGATCCTCTCGTCGGTGATCGGGGCGCGTCTCTTCTACGTCTTTCTCCACTGGGGGGAGTTCTCGCACGACCTCCTGAGCATCGTCAATCCGTTCCAGAATCCGGGAGAATTCGGGGTCTCGGGGCTGGTGTTCTATGGGGGATTCATCTTCGCCCTGTTGACGAGCATCGGGTATGCCCGCTGGAAGCGGTTCTCCTTCTGGGTCCTGGCGGACGTGATGGCGCCTTCCATCGCCATGGGGCTGGCTCTGTCGCGGGTCGGATGTTTCCTGAATGGCTGCTGTTTCGGGAAGGCGTGTGACCTTCCGTGGGCGGTTCAATTTCCGCTCGACAGCCCGGCCGGAAGCCTGTTTCACGTCCCGGTCCATCCCACACAGCTCTACGAGTCGCTGGGCGCCCTGGTCATCCTGGGGATTCTGCTGCTGGTCGACCGTCACAGGCCGTTCGACGGCTTCACCTTCTGGGTCTTCGGGGCGTTCTACGCCGTCCTGCGGTTCACGGTCGATCTGTTTCGCTTCTATGACCCCGAATCTTCCGTACGGGTCTTCTCCCACGCCTTCTCGGTGAACCAGTTCATCAGCGTGGGCATCTTTCTGGGGGCGTGTATCGCCTTCGCCTGGCCGCGCAAAAGACAGGATCGTGTCCGTCCGATGGCCACCAAGCCCACGATCTCCGCAAGGTGATGCGGCGCGCTGTCTCCCGCTTTGAGGAAGCGTCGGAACCGGATTCCGGCGCTTCTCGTTTTGAGAGATGTCCTATCAAGTGACGAGTGACGAGACGAAAAATGCGGACGATCCGCCCTCTGCTGAGGAACTCGCGCTGCCTTTAGAGGAATTCCGGCCGCCTTACCCGACTTTGCGGCAGATCGCGATTCTGATCGCCTTCCTACCGCTCTCTTTTCTGGTCCAGGCGGTCATCTATCCTACCTTTCCCAGGCTTTCGGTGGTGGCCAGCGGGGCGACCATGATTGCCGTGGCGGCAGCATTCATCCGCAGGTGGGGGATGTCGCCGAGACGGGTACTCCTGCTCCGCGGGGCTGGCGCAGGGGTCGTGATTCACGTGGTCTTTCTGACGGTGGTCTTCGCCGTGCTCCTGGCCGAGGTACAGGCCATGACCTCGTCCTTTCTGCCCCTGCCCGGCCGTTTCGCAGAGGCGATGGCTGGGCTCCTGACCGTACGCGGTGGATGGGATTTTCTGGTGGCCGTGATCGCCATCTCCCTGTTCCCTGCGGTCTCCGAGGAGATCCTTTTCCGGGGCCTGGCGCTGACCGGACTCCGGCGCCGGTTCGGGGCCCGCTGGGCGGTCGTGGGGTCCGGGGCGCTGTTCGCGCTGGCGCACGTGAACCCGTGGCAGGTCATCCCGCTGCTGCTGATCGGCATCTTCATCAGTTTCATCGTTCACCGGACCGACAGCCTCTACGTCGGCATCGTGGCCCACGGCACGAACAATCTGCTCTCCCTGGCGGCGCTGAACCTCGGCCAGCGCTACAACGTGGGCACGCTCGACCCCCAGGCGCATCTGCCTCCGGTGGTCGTGCTGTCGGCCCTGGTCCTGTTCACCGCCGGGATGGGGAGTTTTCTGATTCTGACAGGGAAAGAAAACAGACTTAGAGGGGAGGAATTGGATGGAGTTTGAGGTCGGTCAGTTGATCTCCGTGATCATCGCCACGTTGATCCTGGACCTGATGCTGGATGGGGACAACGCGCTGATCATCGCGGCGATGGTCAGGCACCTGCCGAAGGATGAGCCGATCCCGTGGCCCCCATGGATCTACCCGTTGAAGCCGTTGACGAGGTTCCTCCCCGGCCCGATTCGGAGATTGAACGACAGCCAGCAGAACGCGGCGCTTCAGGTGGGGATCGCAGGCGCGATCCTGGGCCGGCTCGGCCTGCTCCTGATCACCGGGATCGTGATCCAGTACCCCCTTTTCAAAATCCTCGGGGCGGCTTATCTGATCCAGCTCGGGGCGCGACACTTGGGCAAGCAGTACGTGGAGGGCGATGCAGGGGAGGCTGAGCATCAGGCGGCGGGGTGGGGGTTCTGGCGGACGGTCGTGGCCGTGGAGACGGTGGACGTGGTCTTCTCCCTGGACAACGTCGTGGCGCTGGTGGCGCTGACGACGGACATGGTGGCGCTGACCGTCGGCATCCTGCTGGCGGTGGTCCTGATGCGGGTGGCGGCCATGTTCTGCGTGCGCGTCATCAAGAAACACCCGGTCCTGGAGCCGGCGGCCTACATCCTGGTGCTCTACCTGGGGACACAGATCCTCCTGGAGCACTATAAGGTGCTCCACCTGGAGGAGATGGGCAAGGCGGGGGCGCTGCTGGGCATCGTGGTCCTGGCGTTGCTGTATGAGAAGGCGACGTTCCTCCACCCGGTCTGCCGGCCCGTCTTCCGGGCGTTCGGGTTTGTGATGCGGGTTATCATCGCGGTTCTGGACGGCGTCGTCCGGGTCGCCTCCTGGCCGTTCCGGGCGGCGTGGAAGGTGGCGAGAGGTCGCTGAATAAATCTCACCGAAGAGAAGGCCAGAAACGGAGAAACGGAGAAATGGTGAATCGGAGAGAGGATATTTCCCCGCTTCTCCGTTTCCCCAGTTCTCCGTTTCTTTTATCCCTGCCCTCTTGGAGATTAGCGGTTTTCCTCCATCAGCCGGATGAACTCCTGGAACAGGTAGGCCGCGTCGTGCGGGCCGGCGGACGCCTCCGGGTGATACTGGACGGAGAAGATCGGGAGTTTCCGGTGACGCATCCCCTCCAGGGTGTTGTCGTTCAGGTTGATATGGGTCAGTTCGACCTCGTCCCTGTTGAGGGAGTCCATGTCGATGGAGAAGCCGTGGTTCTGGGCCGTGATCTCGACCCGGCCGGTCTCCAGCCGGCGGACGGGCTGGTTGGCCCCCCGGTGCCCGAACTTGAGCTTGTAGGTCCTGCCGCCGAAGGCCAGGCCGAGGAGCTGGTGGCCGAGGCAGATGCCGAAGATGGGCTTTACCCCCATCAGATTGCGGATGTTATCGACGGCGTAGGGGAGCCCTTCCGGGTCGCCCGGGCCGTTGGACAGGAAGATGCCGTCGGGGTTGAGTTCCAGGAGCTGCCCCGGCTCTGCGGATGCCGGGAAGACGGTCACGTCGCAGCCGCTCTCGACCAGGTTGCGGAGGATGTTCTGCTTCATGCCGAAGTCGTAAGCGGCCACCCTGAAACGGGGATGCTCGACCCGATGGGGCCGGCCCTGGAGGACGTCGAAGAGGCCCTCCTCCCAGCGGTAAGGTTCAGCGCAGGTGACCTCCCGGACTAGGTCGCGGCCGATCAGGCCGGGGGATACCCTGGCCTTCCGGACGAGGCTCTGAGGGTCCAGGTCCGTGGTTGAGAGGATGCCTTTCATGGCCCCCACGGTGCGCGTCCGTTTCGTGAGGGCGCGGGTGTCGATCCCCTCGATGCCGATGATCTGGTGACGTTTCAGAAAGTCTCCGAGGCTCTCCCGGTTGCGCCAGTTGCTCGGAAAATCGCAGTATTCCTTGACCGCGAACCCCTCCACCCAGGGACCCTTCGACTCGAAGTCGTCCGGGTTGACGCCGTAGTTGCCGATCAGGGGATAGGTCATGGTCACGATCTGCCCCTTGTAGGAGGGGTCGGTCAGGATCTCCTGATAGCCGGTCATGCTCGTGTTGAACACGACCTCCCCCTCCTTCTCCCCCTCCGCCCCGAACGCCCGCCCCTCGTAGACCGTTCCGTCCTCCAGCGCCAGCATCGCTTTTTTGATCATCCGGGTCATCCTCTTCATAAAGTAGGGATAAAAAGAGACTGTAGCAAGGGTATGGGGTTTCTTCTATCCATCTTGGCGTGGTGGAGCGATTTCATGGGCTAATCTGGCCTTGGTATGGGCTTCGGCACGGATGTAATAGACTCTATTCGGCGTCTTTCCGTAACAACCACGGGAATCCGGCTA
>SICM01000187.1 GCA_009694805.1 Candidatus Latescibacterota bacterium | reverse complement strand
GATAAGGGAGTAAAGGTCACGGTGACGGTCGTGCTGTCCCCCGCGTTGATGTTCAGGGGCGCGCCGGGGGAGAAGCTGTACTGGTCGGAGTCGTCGGACATGGCGGAGACGGTCAGCGTGGCCGTGCCCGTGTTCCTGACCCGGAACGTCTGCTGAGCCGACTGCCCCTTCTCCACGTTGCCAAAGGAGAGGGAAGTTGAGGAGAGGGAGAGGGCCGCCAGGGCCAGGACCTGGGCCGTGCCGGACAGGGACACGGTTGCCGGGCTACCGGAGGCATTGTGAGTGATAGAAAGGCCGGCAGACCTGCTGCCCGACGATCCGCTCGGCGTGAACGTCACGGTGACGGTCTGCGTCACCGCACCGGCGTCGATCGTGAAGGAGGTCGGGCTGACCGAGAACTGTGCCGCGTCGGTCCCAGAGATGGGGATGCCGGACACCGTCAGCGCGGCTGTGCCGGTGTTGGAGATGGTGAAGGTCGCCGTGCCGGACGATCCGACGTTGACCGTGTCGGACGATAGTGAAGCGGACGACTGGCTGTAGCCCGGGGCCAAGGTTGCGGACGCCTGGGCGGAGGCGCTGCTCTTGTTGCCCACGCTGTCCACCGCCGCAATCTTGAAGTAGGTGGTCCCGGCGCTCAAACCCGTATTCGTAAACGTCGTCCCCGGTTTATTCACGCGCCCGATGGAATCCGTTGCAGCAGGTGTAAATCCGTTGCTCGCGCTGCGGTAGATGACGTAGTGAGACAGGTCGGACTCCGTGTTGGCCGTCCACGACAACGACACCTGATTGTTCCCCGCCGTGGCCGAAAGGCCCCCGGGCACACCGGGCGGAGTCGTAACAGTCCCCGTCCCGTTCACAGTCAATTTGACCATCGCGGCATTCAGATCATTGCTCAAAATCGTCAGCGTGGAGTAATTCACACCCGTTGAGGTCGGAGTGAAGGTCATCGTCATGTTCTGACTTCCACCCGCTGCCACTGTGAAAGACGACGGGCTCGCCGTGAACTGCCCGTCCATAGATGTGGTGCTCGTGACCACCAGGGCCAGACTGCCCTTGTTCTCGACGGTCACCGTCCGGGAAACCGATGCGTTGATTTCGGCAGAACCGATCCGATAAGGGATGTTCCAGGAAGGCGCCGTATCAACGGCTGCATTGTTGGTCAGGAGGGTCTGAGATGTCCCATCCGCGTTCATGGTGTAGATCTCGTAGTTCCCGTCCCGATCCGTTTGGAACACGATCTTGCTCCCGTCCGGCGACCAGCTCGGAGACTTGTCAGACGCTGCATTGTTGGTCAGGCGGATATGGGACGTCCCATCTGAGTTCATGGTGTAGATCTCGTAGTTCCCGTCCCGATCCGTTTGGAACACGATCTTGCTCCCATCCGGCGACCAGCTCGGAGACTCGTCGGACGCTGCATCAGTGGTCAGGCGGGTCGAGTTGCTTCCATCCGCATCCATCGTATAGATATTGTAATTATTGCCAGTGCGGTCCGAGGTAAATGTGATCCTGCTCCCGTCCGGAGACCACTTCGGGAGCGCATCTACTTTCCCCATATTGCTGGTCAACTGGGTCTGACTCGTACCGTTCGCGTCCATGACGAAGATCTCGGCATCGCCATCCCGGGTCGAGGAGAATGCGATCTTGCTCCCGTCGGTCGACCAACTCGGAGACTCATCGGACGCCACATCACTGGTGAGCCGCGTCTGGCCTGTCCCGTCCGCGTTCATCACATAGATCTCGTTGTTCCCATCTCGAATGGAGGAAAATGCGATCTTCCCGACGATTTGAAGGTCCTGGGCGACAGATGGAGCAGATGCAACGGATAAAAATACGAGAGATAGGAACAGACCCTGCAAGAAAGAGGAGAGGCGAGAAGGGAGACAACGGAAGGCAGAGACAGGAGGAGAAAATCAGACCTTCTTCTGTTTAGAGAGATGGTACGGGAGATCGGGTCTGAGCCCCCCCCAGGCTCAGATGTCCTTGAAGACACCGTCCGTCCGACCATGACAACCCTCCCAACGTCCGCAGGTGCTCCTGAGACAAGGGCGGACCCATCCACCGTTTCCATAGGGGCACGCATTACCCCCACCCCACCCCAACACATCTATGGAGTCACCCGACCGACTCTCCTGAAGGCACCCCTGTTTCGAGTCAGGTCAGGAAGAGGTAAACCAGCGACTTCCCTAAAACGGCTGTTCAAGCAGGTAGATTTAAAGATAAAAAGGCATTTTTATCTTTAAATCTACCTCAAATACAACCCGGACTTATGGAGCAATTTGACTCAACTACGGCAGCGTCTCTGGGGCGCGCATGTCGCCCAACGAGTAGGTGCTTAAACCGTTCACCTGCTCCTTCACGGTGGTCGTCTGCAACGACGTGGACAACGGATTTTTCTTGGTGACCACCTTGGCAGCTTTCGGGCTCACAGTGGCCTTCCCGCTGCTGCCCTTCTATGCGACGGCCGTGCGATCAGGGGCAAAGGGCTGCTGCAGGTTACCACACCCGCTCAACAACATGATCCCCACCAGCGCCAGGGCTGTGAAGATCGCTCCTGTGGTGATGCGACTCTTGAACATGACATCCTCTTCTCTAAAAAATATGGCAAGAACTCGTAACCTTTAAATTGCACTCCAAATCCAAAAGAAGTTCGGTCATAGCAACTCGCAAGGGATGTGCCAGCGGTACACCTCTTCCGGATACATGGAAGGTCATAGAATTTCAACATATTATTTTTCAGCCTGATATATCTATAAGAAGAACTAAAAAGGACCGAAGAAGACCTTCGGCCCCTGATATTCAATACTCAAATTCTATGTGTTATAACACACATATCATGTCATACTATCACACGCTATGTGTTTTATAACACATCATTCGTGACGAAGTCAAACGGATTTTTCGGACGCAGACGGTGCCTCCTTACCCCGGCTTTCGTCCGACCGCGAGGTAGTTCCACGTATCCCCTTCCACCCGATGGAGGCGGTCCAGGACCAGGGCACACCCCTGGACCAGACCGTAGCCCAGCCGCACGAGCGGCTTCAGTAAACCCCGCTCGAACACTTCCAGATAGTAGCAGAACCGCGCCCCCGCCGTCACCCAGTAGCCCGCCATGGCCCGGACCTCCACGACCTCCAGCCCGGCCTGCCGCATCAGGTGGCAGAGGCCGTAGCGCGTGAACCGGTAGTAGTCGTGCGGCTCCTCGTGGATGCCCCAGATGTGCGGCGCCGTGACGATCAGGTGGCCTCCCGTCCGCAGGGTGCGCCCCATCTCCGCCATCGCCCTGCCGGGTTCCGGCAGATGTTCAAGCACCTGGCCGCAGAGGATGGTGTCGAACGCCCCGGCGCGAAACGGCAACGCCTGCGCGTCCCCCTTCACGTCGGGATTCCCCCGCCTGTCCAGCCCCACGCAGGCCGAGACCGCCGGCGCAAACAGGCCCCGATAGGGCTGTCCGCCGCACCCGACGTCCAGCATCCTCCCCCGGCCATACCGCACGGCCCCGGCGATGTACCGCCGCGTGATCCTGTGAACGAGCCAGTTTTTGGAAAAGATCTGAGACACGTCCTGCCCGGTCGAAAATGTAGCGCGGCGATTCATCGCCGCGCATAAGAAAGCCCACCTTTCATCCACGCGATGAAGGGTGGGCTTCAAAAATTTCCATACCGCGAAAATTTGTCATCCGGCGATGTCGAGGCGCGTGCCGATGTTCTTGCCGGGGTTCTGCTGCCTTCGGGCGCGGGTTGCATTGGCCTGGTCCTCTTGTCCGGTCTGTTGGGCCTGCCGGGCCCTCTGCTCCCCCCCGGCGTTCCTTCGGGCCTCATCCGCCGGCCCCGCGTTCTGTTCAGGCTGGCCGCCCTGTTGCGCACGCGCGCGGACCCCCTCATTCGCAGCGCCACCCTGTTCCGCGGTCTGCTGCCGACCCTGAGCCTCCCGGGGGGCCGCGGCCGGCTGTTCCTGCTGCGCATTGCGCGCCGCGTCGGAGATCTCCACCCGGTCTCCCCCCCCAGCCCGATTCGCCGCCTGGGCGCGGTCCCCTCCGCCGGGAGCGTTGGCGCGATCCACCTCCCCGGCCTGTTCCTGTCCCTGGGTGCGCTGCCGACCGACGGCGGCACTGGCGTCCCTCGGTCCGCCCGCCACAGCGCTGACTCTGGCTGGCATGGTACCACCTCCTGAGATGCGAAATTTCGCCGCAAAGGGAATTATGCGGTCACGTCAACCTGGGCGCCTTTGTTTGCCTCCGGTTGTTTACCGGTCTCCTCTTTTGCATCCCAGCGCTTTATCCTCTCCCGCCAGCCCGAGCCCGTGCTCGTGTTCTGCGCGGACTGGCCCTGGGACGAGGCGCCCGAGGTCTGGGTCTTCGACGCCGTTCCGCCGGTATTCCCCGAAGCTCCCCCACCCTGAGTGCCACCGGGGGCAGCTGTCGTCCGGAACTGCTGGGTGGCGTCAGCCTGACGGTTGCCGGTCCGAACCGCCCTCGCCTGAGCGCCGCCCTCCTCCTGGGCATTCTTCAATATCTCCTGCCGCTTCGCCTCCAGCGCTTTCCTATCTGGAGCGCTGGCCTGAGCGCCGCCCGCCGCGCGATTGACACCGCTTAACATAGCACCACCTCCCTGAGGTTCACAGCCCTTCGCCGTCCCGCGACACGCCGCAGGCGGGATCGAACGTCGTACGCAGTATATGACACTGCCCTGGTGGTTTCAATATGACGAATCGACGGAAAAAAACAAGGAAAAATCAACTGCCAAAACGATCCGCAGATTGCGCAGATGACCGCAGAAAACTCTCTATCTGCGTCATCTGCGGATGCTGCTTCTACGGTTCTATCGCCACCTTCAGCACCCCTTCCGTGCCGGTGATCCGGATGCCCTCGTCGATCCGGTCCAGGGGCAGCGTCTGCGTGACCAGGTCCGTCAACCGGGCCCGGGTGTTCGTCAGGAAAGAGAGGCCCGCCTTGAACTGGATCGGCGGGTAGGACCAGCAGCCCAGGATGTCCACGTCCTTCTGGCAGACGAGATGGGGACGGATCTCCACGCTTCCGGGATCGCTATAGTGCCCCAGTTCGATCACCTTGCCCCCCCGCCGGACCAGGTCCAGGGCGTCCCGAAATGCGCCCGGCACGCCTGCGGCCTCGAACACCACGTCCGGTCCTGTGCCCGTCGCCTCCCGCACGATGCGCGCCCGCTCAGCCTCGTCCATCCCCTTGGGGTTGATCACGAGGTCGGCCCCCATCTGCTTCGCCATCTCCAGGCGGCCCTCGCTCAGGTCCGATGCGATGACCGTCCCGGCCCCGGTGTGCTTGAGGACGGCCACGATCAGCAGGCCGATCGGGCCCACGCCGATGACCAGGGCGCTCTTGCCGATCCCGTAGCCCTCGCCCACGAAAGGCACGCCGGGGCCGTAGGCCCGCTCCACGGCCCGGGTGGCCACGGCCGCCGGCTCCGTCAGCGCCGCCAGGGGGAGCGGCATCCCTTCCGGGATCTTGAAGACCCACGACTTCGGATGGACGTACACATACTCCCCGAACCCCCCGAAGAGGTGGGGGGCCTTCTCGCAATTGGAGAACCCGTAGATCGTCCGGTGAGGGCAGAGATACGGTTTGTGCGGGAAGTGGACGCAGTTATAGCACCGCCCGCACCCCCGCGAGCTGGGCGTGGCCGTCACGCGGTCGCCCACCTGGACCGGCCCTCCCACGACCGTCATCGCCTCGTGGGCCCGCTCTCCGACCTCCACGACCGTGCCCACGAACTCGTGACCCGGAATGACCGGAAAATTCAACTGCATGTGGCCGAGATACATGTGTTTGTCCGTGCCGCAGATGCCGACACGATCGACCCGGATCAGCATCGACTCGGCATCCACATCAGGCCGTGAAAACGTCCGCACGCGGACGTCGCCCGGCCCGGCCATCACCGCTGCGCGCACCTCAGACATCGCCCTTCACCCCTCCTTCTTGGATCGCTCCACGCATCCCGCATCCCGCACCGATCTTCACCGGACTTTCCCCCTGGCCGCGATGTTCCAGACCGCCTCCACCTTCCCCGCCCGCACCCCGTAGAAGGTGTCGTGGAGGTTGATCGTGGTGCAGCCGTGGCTGGGGATGATCTCGATCTTGTCCCCGACGCGGTAAGGGACCCCGCCGGGGTCCTTCACGGTCAGCTTTCCGTGCTCCTCGGACAGATGGACGACCTCCATGCGAGTGTCTTTCGACTCAGGCATCCCGAACTCCCGCGTCACCGCCTTCATCCCCGCGTCACAGACGACGATCTCCGGGCCGTTCCGGCTGACCACCGTCGTCAGCACCGTCAGGGCGCACTCGAACCCGAGATCCAGCCCCTTGTAGCGGGCGTCCATCGTGATGTAGGACCCCGCCTGCACCTCCGTGACGCCGGGGAACGCCCCGGTCACGGCGTAGGTGCCGGTCCCGCCCCCGCTGACGATCTCGACCGGGATGCCCGCGGCCTCGAGCGCCTCCCGGGTGCTCACGAGCTGCGTCATCGACTTCTGACACTCGCTCTCCCGCACCTCCCGGTCCGGGTTCAGGACGATGTGCCCCTCATAGCCCATGATCCCCTGGAAGAGGAGGCCCCGGAGCTTCAGGATCTCCTGCGCCAGGCGCACCGCCGGCTCCCCCGGCCTCACGCCGCACCGGTTCTGCCCCACGTCCACCTCGATCAATACCCGTATCCGCACCCCCGCCGCCTCTGCCGCCTCCGAGATTGCACGCGCGTTCTCGACGCTGTCCACGGCCACGATGAGGTCGGACTTTTTGGCCACCTCGACCAGCCGGGCGATTTTCTGCGCCCCGATCACCTCGTTGGCCAGCAGCAGGTCCCGGATGCCCGCGTCCGCCATCACCTCTGCCTCCCCCAGCTTGGCGCAGGTGATCCCGATCGCCCCGGCGTCGAGCTGCATCTGCGCCAGCTCTGGCGTCTTGTGAGTCTTGGCGTGGGGTCGGAGCTTGGCCGGTCGGTCCCGGAAGAAGTCGGCCATGCCCCGGATGTTCCGCTCCATCGCGTCCAGGTCGATCACGAGCGCCGGGGTGTCGATGTCGTACATACTTTTGCCGATCATAAGGCTCCTGTATAAACAATCAGCTTTCAGCGATCAGCTTTCAGCAAAACCAAGTAGGGTTGCCTTTGCTGACGGCTGACCGCTGACAGCTGAAAGCTTGCTTACTTCGCCGCCACCGCGGTCCGCGTCACGGCCCTGCCCATCTCCTCGAACGACAGGAGGTTGCCGTCGGCCCCCAGGCGCATCGGCCTCGGCTGGCACAGGATCTCCAGGTCCGCCCGGCCCTGCGCCTCCTTGTAGAAGACCTCGGACGCCTCCACCTCGGTCAGGTCCAGGGTGTTCTTGATCCACATGACCTTCGCGTCGGGCGGCTCCGTCAGGCCGATGGACACAAAGGCGATGTCCAGGACCTCCCGGTCCGTGTCGTAGGACATCGGGATGTGCGCGGCGGCCACGTGCTGCCCGGTGATCGAGTTGATGTACGTGGAATGCCGGTCGATCTTGTCCACCAGCCGTTGGGTCGTGAAGCTGGCGAAGGTGACCCCCACGGCGTTTCCGTGCGTGGTCTCCGTCAGGTCCCGCGTGAAGATGTGATGGATCTTCGGCCATTCGTCCGGCTGCGCCACGCGGTCATTCCCCTTCCGCCCGATGACGTTGGTGTCCATGCCCGCGCCGCTGATGTCCTTCCCCATCTCGTCGATGACCAGCAGGTCCGCCGTCTTGAAGGGCAGTTTGGGGCACCACGCCTTGGCCTGCTTCTGAAGCTCCTTTTCAACCGGCTCGAACTCCTCCGGGCGGACCGCCCGGATCATCGCCGTCTCCTCATACCCGTTCTCCAGCGTGCCCAGCCCGAACGCCACCTTGCACTTCGTCAGCACCATCTGCCCCACGGCCTTGACGATCTTGTCGAACGAATGGTGGATGATGGCCCGGTGGTAGAGCGATGCCCCCTTTTGCTTGCCCAGGCCGATCAGCATCATCTTGAACAGCCCGCTCTCGATCTCCCCCCGGAAGCCCGTGTGCGGCTTCACCCGGTTGAACACGATCACGTGGTCCGCCTGCGACGCGAACTGGTCGAAATAGACCTTCATGCCGAAGTCGGTTTCGCCCACCTCCACGACCTCCATGGACGATTTGATCGGACAGCCCATCGTCTGCTCCGTCACGCCGTAGCGGGCGAGAATCTCCGCCTGCCCCTCCGCCGTGCCCCCGCCGTGGCTCCCCATGGCCGGCACGATGAACGGCTTCGCGCCCAGCGCCTTCATCTCCTCCACGAGCGTCCGGGCGATCACGTCCACGTTGGCCACGCCCCGGCTCCCCACGGTGATGGCCACGCTCTGTCCGGCCTTGATCCGTGCCCCCGGGTCGATCCTCCGGACCTCGGCCCGCACCGCGGCGGGCACGTCCTTCACCGTCGGGGCGTCGAATTTCTGCCGCATGCGGAATATCTTTGGGTACTCCATAATAGACCTCCATAGAAAAAAACAGGTGTCAGGTGTCAGGTGTCAAGTGTCAGGTATCGAAAACGGGCCTTTGTCCGATACCCGGCACCCGATACCCCGCTTTTCTCATCCCGCCATGAACCCGCCGTCCACGTCCAGGATATGGCCTGTGACGAAGTCCGATGCGGCGGATGCCAGGAACACGGCGGCCCCGGCCAGTTCCTCCGGCTGCCCCCACCGCCTGGCAGGCGTCCGCATCATGATCGATTCCATCCGTTCCGGGTTCTGCTTGAGGGGGCGCGTCATGTCCGTCTCGATGTAGCCCGGCGCGATGGCGTTCACCTGGATGTTGTATTTCGCCCATTCCACGGCCAGGTTCTTGGTGTACTGGCCCACGCCCCCCTTGCTGGCCACGTAGGCGCTGGCATTCGGGATGCCGATGTACGTCCCCATCGAGGCGATGTGGATGATCTTCCCGGACTTCTGTTGGATCATCTCCTTCCCCGCCGCGACGCTCATCAGAAAGGCCCCGCGCAGGTTCACGCCCATGATCCGGTCCCACTCATCGACCGGGAAGTCCTCCGCCGCCGCGCGGGCCGTGACCCCGGCGGCGTTCACCAGGATGTCGACCCGCCCGAACGCCTTCAGCGTCTCGTCCACGACCCGCCGGGCATCCTCCTCCTTTGCCGTGTCTCCCACCACGGCCCGGGCCTTCCGGCCAACCGCCTCCACGTCCTTCGCCGCCTTCTCGATCGTCTCCTGCACCCGCCCCATCAGCACGAGGTCCGCCCCCGCCTCCGCCAGCCCCATCGCGATCCCGTGCCCGATCCCCCGGCTCGCGCCGGTGACGATGCCGACCTTGCCCTTGAGGCTGAACTTATCCAGAACCATGGTTTCGCGCCCCTTTCGGAAAATTCTTGTTCTAGTTTAAGAAGCCTTCAAGAGGAACTCCGTCTGCTCGCCCGTCGCCTCGTTGATGACCAGCAGTTTCCCTATGTCTTCACTGAGCAGTTGCTCATTCGCGTTTAAAAGTTCAATGCCATAGATTGTCCCGTCAGGAGCCATATCGACGACCACATCATCGCTGACGCGAATCGTTTCAACCTCCGTTTTTTCTCATGGAAGCGAATGTAAGCGATGTTGTAGCGGGGATCATAAGTGAACCTCATGGCATTCCCTTTCTATAGACACTCACCTTACGCAGCGCGGGGAGAATTGATTAAATTTGGGGTATGACCAACAAAGACCTTCTTGACCTGTATAGCGATTACCTCATCAGTTCGTTTGGGCAAACGACTGCGACTGGTTTGGCATCGCTGCTGGGCGGGACAGTTAGC
>SICM01000011.1 GCA_009694805.1 Candidatus Latescibacterota bacterium | reverse complement strand
TATAAATAGCAGTTTTGGATTATCGCAGGAACCGCCTCTTAGAGAGCCGTATTCGTTGGTGAAGCTGACGCCTATATTTCAGGCCCGAAAGCTTTCTGCCGAGGTTTTCGGGGGGCATAAGTTGGGAATGGTAAGTGAACAGTGTCCCGCTTTCAGCGGACTTTGTATTGCGTAGCGCGGGAATTTATTCCCGCGCAAAGAGGCTCTGGATTTGACCGACAGGAGGGTTGTCATCACCGACTTCAAGCCTCAGATTCCGAAACTTCTCAGCCTTCTCGTCCTGTTTGTCTGCTGGACGGCTGAGCCATTCGCCCAGGCCCCCGGCACCATCCGGACCTTCGCCGGAGGGGGCGCGTCGGACCGGGATACCCTGGCGACCCTGGCCAGGCTGAATGTCCCGGTGGGCGTGGCTGTGGACGGCCAGGGCAACGCCTTCATCGCAGACTTCGGGACGCACACCGTCCGCCGGGTGGACGCCAACACGGGCGCCCTCACGACCGTGGCCGGGAACGGTGACTTCGGGTTCGACGGCGACGGGGGACCCGCCACACAGGCCCGCCTGAACCGGCCTACCGGCGTGATCGTGGACAGCCTGGGGAACCTGTTCATCGCCGACCGGGCCAACCGCCGCGTCCGCCGGGTGGATGCGAACACCGGCGTCATCATGACCGTGGCCGGGACCGGGCAGGCGGGCTTCTCCGGGGACGGAGGTCCCGCGACGCAGGCGCGGCTCTACGAGGTCGTCGGCGTGGCCCTGGATCGGGCCGGAAACCTCCTGATCGTGGACGGGGGGGGCGTGCTGACAGACCCGATCTCCGGCATCCAACGGGTCGTGGGTAACCACCGCATCCGCCGGGTGGACGTCCGGACCGGCGTCATCACAACCATAGCCGGGAACGGAGAAGCCGATTTCTCCGGCGACGGCGGGCCAGCGACCGCCGCCGCCCTCTACTTTCCCTCGGCCGTAACCGTGGATGCCTCCGGCAGGATGCTGATCTCCGACGCGGGCAACCACCGGGTGCGCGCCGTGGACCCGGCCACTGGCAACATCTCCGCCCTCGTGGGCATCGGCGGGGACCCTTTCTCCGGGCTGGGAGGCTACGCAGGGGACGGGGGGCCAGCCACATCCGCGAGCCTCAACACCCCGGTCGGCCTGGCCATAGACGCCCAGGGAAACCTGTTCATCGCGGACCAGGACAACCACCGCATCCGCCGGGTGGATGCCCGGACCGGCATCATCGTGACCGTGGCCGGAAACGGCGTGCCAGCCTACGGAGGGGACGGAGGGCCGGGCATCCTGGCCTCGCTCAGCTCCCCGGCGGGCCTCGCCCTCCTGCCCGGCGGCGACCTGCTCATCGCCGACCTGAACAATGCCCGCGTCCGGCGGCTCTACAGCCCGAACACGCTCGCGCCCTACGCCGAGACACAGGCCGTGGTCGACTTCGGGGGCGTGACGGTCCAGTCCTCGAAACGCCTCAACGTGGTCGTCCTGAACCGGGGGAACGCTCCCCTGACGGTACAGAGGGTCCAGAGCGACAACCCCCTGTTTGCCGTGCGGGATACGAGCCTGACCGTGGCCCTTGCGGACAGCCTGGTCCTCTCCGTCACCTTCACCCCCACGGCCGCCGGGCAGGCCCAGGGGCGTCTCACCCTCACCACGGATGACCCTCGCGGCCCCACGACCGTCCTGCTGCGCGGCACGGGGGCCGTGCCCGACATCGACGTCCCAACCCAGAGCCTGGACTTCGGCCCGATCACCATCGGAAAGACGGATACCCTCTCCTCCCTGACGATCTTCAACCCTGGGGTCGGGCAGATCCTCGTCAGCGCCATCACCTCCCCGGACCCGCAGTTCACTGTCCTGGACAGCTCGTTTACGCTCACATCGGGCCAGAACCGAACGGTGCGGGTGGTCTTCTCCCCGAGGGCCCTGGGCGAACAGGTATCCGCGCTCGCGATCCGGAGCAACGACCCGGATGAGGGGACGGTCTCCGTCCGGCTGAGGGGCGTGGGTCGGCCTGCCAGGCCCGGCGGGTTCAAGGCTGTCGGCGACAGCGCGGGCCTGGGCGGGCCTGGCCGGGAATTCGGCGTGGCCTGGGGAGACTTCAACAGTGACGGCAGGCCGGACCTCTATGTGGTGCGCAGCGGTGGCCGTGCGGCCTCGCTCCACCGGAACAACGGCGACGGGACCTTCACGGATGTGGCCACTGACACGGGCGTCACGAACGACCGGGATGGGAGCGCGGCGGTCTGGGGGGACTTCGACAACGACGGCGACCCCGACCTGTTCGTCACGAACTTCAACCAGCCGAGCCGGCTCTACCGGAATGAGGGCGGGAAGTTCACCGACGTCGCCGTGGCCCTTGGCCTCGACGCCGTCGGCGCGGGCATGGGCGCGGCCTGGGCCGACTTCGACAACGACGGCGACCTGGACCTGTTCGTGGCGAACTTCGGCCCCAACCGGCTCTACCGGAACGAGGGCGGGAAGTTCACCGACGTTGCCCCATCCTTCGGCGTGGCCGATTCCCTCGGCAGCAGCGTGCAGCCGGCCTGGGGGGACTACGACGGGGATGGGCGGATCGACCTCTACGTGGCGGCCAGCGGAAGGGATCATCTCTACCGGAATGGGGAGGCCCGGTTCGTGGATGTCGGGGACTCCCTGAAGGTGGTGGATAACAGCGACCCGACCTTCGGCGTGGCGTGGGGGGACTATGACAACGACGGCGACCTCGACCTGTTCGCCACGGGATTCAACAGGCCGTCCCATCTCTACCGGAACGAGGGCGGGAAGTTCACCGACGTCGAGGCGAGTCTGCTGAAGGAGGACAACGGGACCTGGAAGGCGAGGGGCGTGGTCTGGATCGATTACGATGACGACGGCGACCTCGACCTTTACCTCGTCCGGAGCGGACAGCCGAATCTCCTCTACCGGAACGATGGCGGGAGCTTTCTGGAGGTCGGGTCAAAATTGGGCGTCAACAACGTGGGGGATGGCCGGGGCGCGGCCGTGGCCGACTTCGACGGGGACGGCGCGCCGGACCTCTACGTGTCCAACCAGGACCGCCCCGGACGCCTCTACCGGAACCAGGAGGCCGAGGGGGGATGGATCGCCGCGCAGCTGGTCGGAACCCGGAGCGCCAGAGACGCCATCGGGGCGCGGGTGCGTTCCGTCGTGAACGGGCGGGGCCTGCTCCAGGAGGTCAGCGGCGGGTCCTCCCACCTCTCGCAGAGCGGGGCGACCCTGCTGTTCGGAACGGGCCGGGCCGAGCGGGTCGACAGCCTGGTCGTCCACTGGCCCAGCGGCATCGTGCAGGCCCTGAAAGACCTCCCGGAGGGGCGTCTCACGAGGATCGTGGAGACTGCCCCCAGCCCACCGGCCCGGATCGCGCTGACCGCGTCCGCCACGGCGCTCATCGCCAATGGCATCTCCACGGCGCAGATCACGGCCACGGTCCAGGACGAAAAGGGAGAGCGCGCCCTGGGCAACAGGGCCACGATCACCTTCGGCCTGTCGGGGCAGGGGACTCTTGAGGGTCCCGCCGTCGTCCAGGCCCAGGACGGCCTGGCCTCCATCCTCTTCCGGTCCCCCGGGTTTCTGCCGGGCCGGGTGGTCATCTCCGCCCAGTCCCCCGGCCTGTCGTCCGGACAGGTTCAGATCGACCTCCTCCCCCCGCCTCAGGCCGGGACCGTCGAGGTGGCAGCCGGGAACCGCCAGGCCAGTTGGAGTGGCGACGAGGGGCCGGCCACGCAGGCCGCGCTCAACGGTCCACAGGGCGTGGTCTTGGCGGACACCACCGGGACCCTGTACATCGCGGACACGGAGAACAGCCTGGTCCGCCGGGTGGACGGGAGGACAAACGTCATCACCAAGGTCGCGGGGACCGGCAGCCATGGCAACCGGGGGGACGGCGGTCCGGCCTCCCTGGCTACCCTGAACGCCCCTTCAGATGTCCTGGTCACCCGAGACAACCGGCTCCTGATCGTGGACACGGGCAACCACAAGGTCCGCCAGGTGGACCTCCGGACCTCGATCATCACCACCCTGGTCGGAGACGGCCAGTTCCGCTTCGCGGGGGACGGGGGGCCCGCTCTCGATGCGAGCCTGAGCTTCCCTGCCTCCGCGGCCCTCGACCGCCAGGGCAACCTCTACATCGCCGACACTTTCAACCACCGCATCCGGCGCGTGGACGCGGCCACGGGTATCCTCACGACCTTCGCCGGAGACGGCCAGCCCCGTTTTGCAGGAGATGGCGACGCCGCATTCAGGGCCAGCTTCAATCGTCCCAACGGCGTGGCCGTGGACAGCCTGGGCAACCTCTACATCGCGGACACGAACAACCACCGCATACGCCGCGTCGACACGGCCACGGGCGTTATCACCACCTTCGCCGGAGACGGCCAGCCCCGTTTCGCCGGGGATGGCGGCCTGGCCGTGAACGCCAGCCTCAACCAGCCCCGGCGGGTGGCCGTGGACAGCCTGGGGGACCTCTACGTCACCGATACGTTTAACCATCGCATCCGGCGCATCGACGCCCGGTCGGGCCTGATCATCACCGTGGCCGGGACCGGGAATGGCGGGTTCAATAGCCTGGAGGGTCAGGATGCCACGAAGATCGACCTGAATCAGCCCACCGGCCTCGCCCCCGGCGGGACGGGCGAATGGCTCGTGGCCGACGTGCAGAATCACCTCATCCGCCGGCTGAAATTCAGGACGCAGGAGACCCCGCCGGGCAACCCCGCCGGCGCGGACTTCAACGGCGACGGCATCGTGGACTTCTTCGACTTCTTCGCGTTCGCGGAGAAATTCGGGACGAGGGAAGGGGGGCCGAGTTGGGACCCGGCGTTCGACCTGGCCAAGGACGGCGTGATCGACTTCAACGACTTCTTCCTCTTCGCAGAGCAGTTCGGGAAGAAGCTGAGAAAGCTGGTGGTCTTTTCCCCTTGACATGTCCTGCTTCATTGTGCATGATTGCACCCCTCAAGTGGAATTTTTCAGGGTTGAACCGCCGGAGGCTAAAGGGCGCACGACATGGTTGACCTGGGATGGAAGGCAGACCTCCGACAGCCGCTTGCTTTAGGCTCTTTCCGTAACTGGCTGAAATTGCTTCGCGAGAACGGGGGCGTAGACCCCATCTACAGGCGACGCGCCCTGTTTGTCACCCTGGCAAGCCTGTTCACCAGCCCGATGCGGATGCTGGAGCGCGCCCGATATGGGCATATCAGCAGAACGATGCCCATTCAGGAGCCTCCCGTCTTCATCATCGGTCACTGGCGCAGCGGGACGACCCATCTGCACAATTTAATGGCTCATGACAGGACCCTGGGATGCGTCACCATGTTTCAGGCCATTGCGCCCGAAGCCTTTCTCGTCGGCGAACGGGTGATCAAGCCGCTGCTCGCCTGGGCGATACCGCCCAGGCGGCTGATGGACAACGTGGCCCAGTCGATCGACGACCCTCTGGAGGAGGAGTGGGCGCTGGCCAACGTGTCGCCCTGCTCGTTCTATCACTACTGGTCGTTTCCCCGCACCGCCCGACACTATTTTGAAAAATATGCCCTCTTCCAGAATGTGCCGGAAGGCATCGTCACACGATGGAAAGAGGCATACAAGACCGTCTTACGAAAGGCCACGTTCAGGGCGGGCGGCAGGCGGCTGTTGCTCAAAAACCCGGTCAACACAGGCCGCATCTCCCTCTTGCTGGACCTGTTTCCCGACGCGAAGTTCATTCACATCTACCCCAATCCCTATGTGGTGTTCTGTTCGGCCCTCCACTTCTACCAGAAAATGCTGAGCCTCATCCACCTGCAGGAAGTCTCTCGTGAGGAGATAGAGGCGGATATTTTCCTGTTCTACACCGCCCTCATGCGGAAATTCTGGGCGGAGAAAGCGCTGATCCCGCGCGGGAACTTTGTTGAAGTGAAGTTTGAAGACATGGAAGCCGATCCCCTCGCAGAACTACGGCGGATCTACACGACACTGGACCTGCCCGGATTTGCCGATGGAACGCCTTTTCGCGCCTACATCGCCGCTCAAAGGGATTGCCGGAAGAACAGCTATCCGCTGGGGGAAGAGATCATCGAGAAGGTCAACCGGCACTGGAAATTTGCGGTTGAAGCGTGGGGCTATGCCCCCCCCGTGGCCACGTATCCGCCTGTTCGTGAAGCCTGAAGCCCTCAAATTCGTCATCCCATCTTAAGGAGGCTGTGCTCCATGCGAAAAATGGCAGGGGTCTGGATTGCTGCGCTCGGAATCGTCGGAATCCTGCTGGGTTGCGGGAACCAGGGGGCCAACGGGCCCATCCGCATCGCCGTGGCCGGCCCGTTCACCGGCAACGCAGCGGCGTTCGGAGAGATGATCAAGAAGGGGGCGGAGCTCAAGCGGGACACGATCAACGCCGCCGGCGGTATCCACGGACGGTCCATCGAACTCGTGTTTGGCGACGATGTAGGCGACCCGAAGGAGGCCTCTACCGTGGCCACGAAGTTCGCGTCCGATCGCTCCATCGTCGCCGTCATCGGTCACTTCAACTCCTCCTGCTCCCTGGCCGGCAAGCCGATCTATAAGCGAGAGGGGGTCGTGGAACTCTCCCCCGGCTCCACCAACGTCAACGTCTGCATCGGCAGCGAGTGGACCTTCCGGAATATCTACCGCGACGACTTCCAGGGGCAGTTCCTGGCCCGCTACGTCAAACAGAAGCTCCAGTTGAACCGGGTGGCCGTGTTCTATGACAATGACGACTACGGCATCGGTCTGAAGAACGCCTTCATCGAGGAGGCCCAGAAACAGGGCATCGAGATCGTGACGACCGCGGCCTACACCCGTGAGAGCGTCGACTTCAAGCCCGAACTGTCCAACATCAAGGCCTTCAACCCGGACGCCCTGTTCATCTCCGGCCTCTACAACGAGGCCGCCCTCATCACCCTCCAGGCCCGGCAGCAGGGAATGACGATGCAGATCCTGGGCGCGGACGGCGTCTTCTCCCCCGGCTACGTCCAGGTGGCGGGCAAGGCTGCCGAGGGGACCCTGATCACCACCCCCTTCCTGTTTGACGCCGGCGGAAAGGACGCCCAGGAGGTGCTCAAGAAGTTCAAGGAGAAGTACAAGGAAGACCCCGACTGCTGGGCCGCGCTCACCTACGACGCCGTGGGCATCATCGCCGACGCCATCGCGAAGGCCGGCCCCGACCGGAAGGCCATCCGCGATCACCTGGCGTCCCTGAACTCGCCCGACAGGGCCTACCCCGGCATCACCGGCAGGACCTACTTCGACGCCAATGGCGACTGCGTCAAGCCCGCCTACGTCAGCGCGGTCAAGGACGGCCGGTTCGTCTCCGCCCCGGTCCAGATGTTGGAGTGACGCGTGCTCTCCCAGCAGATCCTGAACGGCCTGACGCTCGGCGGCATCTACGCCCTCATCGCCGTGGGCTACACCATGGTCTACGGCATCATCCAGCTCATCAACTTCGCCCACGGCGAGGTCTACATGCTGGGGGCGTTCCTGGCCCTCACCGCCCTCACCGCGCTCCACCTGCCGTTCCCGGTCGCCTGCCTCCTCAGCGTGGCCTGCTGCGCCCTCCTGGGCCTGACCGTGGACGTCGTGGCCTACCGCCCGCTCCGCCGGGCCCCGCGCCTCTCCGCCCTGATCACGGCCATCGGCGTCTCCATCTTCCTCCAGAACCTCGCCCGCATCCTCTGGGGTGCGCGCACGAAGTCATTCCCCGACGAGGTCATCCCGGCCCCTTTTAAAGCGACGTTCTCCGTCGGAGGCATCCCCATTACGGCGCTCCAGGTGTTCATCCTGACCGTCGCCCTCGTCCTGATGCTGGCCCTCCGGTGGATCGTGCTCCGCACGAAGATGGGGCGCGCCATGCGCGCCTGCGCACAGGATCTGACCTGCGCCCAGTTGATGGGCGTGGACGTGAACCGCGTCGTCTCCTTCACCTTCGCCCTCGGTTCGGCCCTCGGTGCGGTGGCGGGCATCCTGATCGGCATGTACTATAACGCCGTCTACCCCATGATGGGCTACCGCGCGGGCATCAAGGCGTTCGCCGCAGCCGTGCTCGGCGGCATCGGAAACATCCCCGGGGCCATCGCAGGCGCGTTCATCCTGGGCGCGGCGGAATCGCTGGGCGCGGCCTACGTCTCCTCGCTCTACCGGGACGGCATCGCCTATGCCATCATGATCCTGTTCATCCTCTTCAAGCCCACGGGCATCTTCGGGCAGCGAAAAGAGACAAAAGTGTGAGACCCCTTCCCCGTCGCTGGCTCTGGCCGGCAGCGGCCCTCCTGGCCCTGGCCTTCCCCGCCCTCGCCGGGTTCGACGCCTACATCTGCCACGTGGCCGTGCTCGTCCTCCTCTACGTCACGCTCGCCCTGGGCCTCAACATCGTGCCGGGCTTCACGGGTCTGCTCGACCTCGGCTACGTCGGGTTCTACGCCGTCGGGGCCTACACCGCCGGCCTCCTCTCCCTCAACTTCGGCGTCGGCTTCTGGCTCACCCTCCCCCTGGCGGCCCTCAACGGCGCGCTCTGGGGCATCCTCCGGGGGGCGCCCACCCTCCGCCTGACCGGCGACTACTTCGCCATCGTCACCTTCGGTTTTTCCGAACTCGTCGTCATGGTCGCCAAGAATGAGACCTGGCTGACGCGAGGGCCTATGGGCCTGCCCGGCATCCCCCCGCCGTCGGCCTTCGGCGCGTCGTTCCGGGGCGAGATCCCTTTCTATTATTCGATCCTCGCCATCGTCGCGCTCCTGGTCGTGGTCACGCGCCGCATCGCGTCGTCCCGCGTGGGCCGCGCCTGGTTCGCCATCCGGGAGGACGAGGTGGCCGCCGAGGCCTGCGGCATCGACATCGCCCGCTACAAGGTCACGGCCTTTGCCCTCAGCGCGGCCGTCGGGGCCTCTGCCGGGGCATTCTATGCCCACTGGATCACCTTCGTCAGCCCCGGCACCTTCCAGTTCTGGGAGTCGGTCATCATCCTCTGCATGATCGTCCTCGGCGGCATGGGGAGCATTCCGGGCGCCATCCTGGGCGCGGTCATCCTGGTCTCCCTGAGCGAAGTCCTCCGGGGCCTCCTCGGCCAGTTCGGCCTCCCGGAGGACACCCGCTTCCTCTTCTTCGGTCTGGTCATGATTCTGATGATGCGCTTCAGGCCGGAGGGGTTGCTCCCCGTGAAGGCCGGCGCGAACGGAGAAAGATAAAAGCGGGGTCGGGTGTCAGTAAAAGACAAGAGCGGTTTCGGGTTTCGGGTATCAGGTAAAAACAAAGATGATCTTTGCTTTTCCTGACACCTGACACCTGTCTCTGCTTTTCCCGACACCTGGCACCTGATACCTGACACCTGTCTCTGCTTTTCCCGACCCCTGACACCTGACACCTGACACCTGACACCTGATTTTCCATGCCCCTTCTCGAAATCCATCACCTGACCAAACGCTACGGCGGCCTCTCCGCCCTCAGTGATGTCGGCCTGACCGTGGAGCAGGGGGCCATCGCGGGCCTGATCGGCCCGAACGGGGCGGGGAAGAGCACCCTCTTCAACTGCGTGACCGGCATCGCCCGCCCCACGGCCGGAGAGATCGTCTTCGGAGGGCCCGGGGGGAGGAGCCTGGTCGGCCTCAAGCCGAGCGCCGTGGCCACGCAGGGCATCGCCCGCACCTTCCAGAACATCCGCCTCTACCCGAACCTGACCGCCCTGGACAACGTGAAGGTGGGCCGCCATCCCCGCACGAAGGCCCATCTCTTCGGCGCGGTCTTCAAGACCCGGGCCGAACGGCAGGAAGAGGACGCGATCCACGACCGCGCCCTGGAGTGCCTGCGGGCCGTGGGGATAGAAGGCGTGGCGGACCTCCCGGCCCGCGCCCTCTCCTACGGGGATCAGCGCCGCCTGGAGATCGCGCGCGCCCTGGCCACCGAGCCTTCGCTCCTCCTCCTCGACGAGCCCGCCGCGGGCATGAACCCCGTGGAGCGGCAGGAGCTGATGGAACTCATCCGGGCGATCCGGGACCGGGACATCACCGTCCTCCTGATCGAACACGACATGAAGGTCATCATGGGCATCTCCGACCGGGTGACCGTCCTCGACCACGGCGTCAAGATCGCGGAGGGCCGGCCCGAGGAGGTGCAGGCAGACCCTGCGGTGATCGCCGCCTATCTCGGAGCGCCGGCCAGCGATACAGAATCAATGCAAAATGAAAATCGAAAAGTGTAAAATGCAAAATGAGACTCACCTCTTGCACTTTGCATTTTGCACTTTGCATTTCTCCAAGGGTTTCGATGCTGATCCTCGATGACGTCCATTGCGCTTACGGCAGCATCGCCGCTCTCAGGGGCGTCTCCCTCCGCGTGGAGGGCGGGGAGATCGTCTGTCTGATCGGGGCCAACGGGGCCGGGAAGTCCACGACCCTCATGGCCATCTCCGGCATCGTCCCCGTCACATCCGGCGTCATCTCCTTCCGGGGGGCGCCGGTGACCCGCGTCTCCCCCTCGGAGCGCGTCCGACGGGGCATCGTGCAGGTGCCGGAGGGGCGGCGCATCTTCGCGGACATGACCGTCCGGGACAACCTCCTGATGGGCGCCCACCTCTCGCCCGACCCGGCGCGCATCGCCGCCGACATGGAGCGCGTCTTTCACCTCTTTCCCATCCTTCAGGAGCGCCATGCGCAGATCGGCGGCACCCTCAGCGGCGGCGAGCAGCAGATGCTGGCCATCGGCAGGGCCCTGATGGGCCGGCCCGAAATCCTGATGCTCGACGAGCCCTCCCTCGGCCTCGCCCCCCTCCTGGTCGCCCGCATCGCCTCGGTCATCGCCGAGATCAACCGGCAGGGGACCACCGTCCTCCTGGTCGAACAGAACGCCAGCGTGGCCCTGCGCCTCGCCCATCGGGGGTATGTCCTGGAGACCGGACGGGTGGTCCTGGAGGGACGCTCGGAGGACCTGGCCAGAGATCCGCAGGTGCGCGAAGCCTACCTCGGCGGCTGAAACATCGTTGCCTTCCTCCGTTTCCGAGCGTATATTACAGCCAAAACCAGTCCAGAGTCCAAAGTCAGACTCAGGACTCAGGACTCGCGACTTCGCACGGGAGGTGCGCCATGACGAGACTCCATTTCGATGCCAGGGACCTGTTCAGGACCACCCGTCTGGGCTGGTCCCTCAAGAAAATGTGGGTGGCGTTCTGCGGCCTCCTGGTCCACTATATCGTTTACGCCGGCTGCGCCTACGCGGGGCTGGCCATCTCGCAGGCGACCTCCCTCAGGGAACTCTGGGCGTATTACGGGTTCTTCCCCGAACCCACGCCGACCCTCGTCTATTATGTCGGGGCGACCCTCGCCCTCTTCGTCCTTCTCCTCACCTCCTGCGGCATCTGCCGGATCACCTACCAGCAACTCAAGGGGGATGCCTTCTACGCCTCCGGCGAGGCGTGGAAGTTCCTCCGCGCCTCCTGGCGGAGCGTGGTCCTGGGCCCCCTGCTGGTCCTCGCCCTGCTGGTCTTCTTGCTCGCCTGTGGGGCCCTCATCGGCCTCGTTGGACGCTACGTCCCGGTCCTCGGCGAATGGGGCGTGGCCCTCTTCTTCATCCCCATCTTCTTCGCCGCCCTCGTCGCCATCTTCATCGCTTTCGTCCTTCCTGTGGCGTTCCTGTTCGCCCCGGCCATCGTCGGTACCACGAAGGATGACGCCCTGGAGGTGGTCATCCAGTCCTTCTCCCTCCTCTGGAGCCAGCCCTGGCGTCTGCTCCTGTATGTCGCCGGCCTCCTGCTCACGATCTGCGCCGGGACCTTCATCCTCGGCTGGCTTGCCTTTTACGCCCTCGGCCTGATCACCGCCGTCTACGGCCTGGCGATGGGGGAGAAACTCTCGGCCATGCTGCTCGTCGCCATCCAGTACCTCCCCGACAACCTGATCGCCTTCTTCTTCACCCGTGGCGTCCTCCCTTACCCCGACCTGCACGGCTGGCCCTCCGGAAGCCTCCTCTGGGCGGGCCGCCTCCTGGCCGTCTCGCTCCTTCTGATCGTCGGTTTCGTCCTCTCCTACACGTTCTCTGCTTACAGCACGGGGATCACGCTGATCTACCTCATCCTGAGAAAGAAGAAGGACGACGAGGACCTCCTGGAGCGGGAGGAGGAAGAAGAGGCAGCGGAGCAGAAGGAAGCCGCGACGGACACGGCCAGGGCAGCGGACGCGAAAGGCGATGGGGATGAACAGAAAGCAGAATAAGGATCTCGCGACCCTTCTTTCCGACGTCGCCGCCGCCACCGACCTGCGGGAGGGGGAGGAGGGCGTCCGGGCGATCCTCTCCGTTGTGGGCAGGGCCGGCGCGCTCTCCCTTCGGGACCTGGCCCGCCGCGTCCGGATGCCGGTGCCCGTGGTGGCTGCCGTCCGCCGGGAACTGGAGAAGCGGGGCCTGCTGGACCGCAGGGGCGGGCTGGCGCTCTCCGGGAAGGGGCTTGACCTGGTGGACGTCGAAATGGACGCGGCCCCCGGCTGCCGCTGCCCGGCCTGCGACGGGGAGGGTTTCGTCATTCCGGAGGCGTTTTCCCCCCTGCTCTATCGCCTCCGCGAGATGGCCGCGGACCGGCCCGCCGTGGATGTGACCCTGGACCAGTCCCACGCCGCGCCGGAGACCGCCCTGCGGCGCGCACTCTACCTTCGGGAGTCCGAGGCCCTGGACCGCGACCTCCTCGTCCTGGGCGACGACGACCTGACCTCCCTGGCCGTCGGGCTCCTCCGCAGACAGCTCCACCTCAAAGGCCGGCTCGCAGTGGCGGAGATCGACCCCCGCCTCGTCGCCTGCCTTCGCCGCGTCTCGGACGCCGAGGGATTCGACATCGAGGTCCATCCGCACGACCTGCGCGCCCCCCTGCCAGGCCCCCTCATCGGGACGTTCGACGCCTTTCTCACGGACCCCCCCTACACCCTCGAAGGCCTCCGCCTGTTCGTCTCGCGGGGCGGCTCCGCCCTCCGCCCGGGTGTCGGGCGTCAGGCGTTCATCTGCTTCGGCCACAGGAGCCCGGACGAGCAGCGGGAGGTCGTCCGAACGATCTCCGACGCCGGCCTGGGCATCGTCGAGATGCGCCCGGCCTTCAACCGCTACGACGGGGCGCAGCTCCTGGCGGGCGTCAGCGCGATGATCCGGGCCGTCACCACCTCCCATACAGTGCCCCCCGAAGACCCCTACAACGGCCCCCTCTACACGGCGGATAAAAACAGTAGGCAGTAGGCAGTAGACAGCAGAATCTTTTCTCCCTTCTCCCTTCTGCCTTCTGCCTTCTATTCTCTGCTCCTTGGCGAGTATCATGTCCCCTCTCTCCATCGCCGACCTCCCGCGCTTCAAGTCTGCCTTTGCCGCCCACCGCAAGCGGGCCTGGTGTTACTACGTCCCTTTCCTCCTCTCCTACAGCCTCCCCCCCGACCGGCCTCTGATCTGGGATCTGTGCGAGGGCAGCCTCTGTCTCTTCGTCCGCCGCCGTGGGAAGGAGGGGGAGCGGGTCGATCTGATGTTCCCTCCCCTCCCCTGCTCGGAAGAGGCCCTGGCCGCCTGTCTCGACACGGCCCAGCGCCAGAATCCCGACCCTTGCCTGCGCATCCTCTGGGCCGACGCGGAGGACGCCGAACGCCTTCGCGCCGCCGGGTTTGAGGTGACCTTCAAGGAGGAGGAATACCTCTACGACCCCTCGGCCATCGCCGGGGCCGAGGGGCCTCCGTTCAGGGACCTGCGAAAGCGGATTCGCCGGTTCGAGCGGGAACATCCCTACACTTTCCGGCGGATGGTCCCCTCCGACCGGGACGGCTGCGAGGCCCTCCTGCGCGACTGGCGCAGGCTGCAGGGCCGCAAGCGGTCCTTCCTTCTCGACTGGGGGTATACGAAGGCCGCGCTGCGCCTGGTCGGGGAACTGAGCGAAGCGGATCTGTCGGGATGGGGGGTGGAGATCGGAGGCGAGCTCCGGGCCTTTGCGCTGGCCGGCGAGATGGGGGAGGGCCAGGCCAACTTCTTCGTGGCCAAGAGCGACCCGTCGGTGCGGAGTCTGTCGGAGTTCCTGCGCTGGCGCGTCTGCGGGGAGCTGCGGCGTTTCTCCCGGATCAACGATGCGAGCGACCTGGGCCTCCCCGGCCTGCGCCAGCACAAGATGAAGTTCCGGCCCGTGGAGATGCTCCCCGTCTACACTGCGCAAAAAAAGTAGGGGCGACCGGCAGGTCGCCCCTACGGATGCTGTCCCTCGATGTGGGGACTACTCCTTTGCAGGCATCTGCATCGGCCCGTGCTTTTTCCCGAACTGGTAGGAGATGACGAAATTGGCCAGATAGTCGGCGAAGGCCGCGTCTCCGATGGTGTACACGCCCGTCTGCTGGGTCCGCTGTTTGTCTGAAAAGCTCTGCGTTCGGTTGCGGTACAGGGCGATGGGGAGGTTCAAATTGAAGTTCAGGGTCTTCTTGCTGTAGGACAGGCTCGGCTCGAGGGAGATGACATAGCCGGGCCTTCGGGAGCCCTCGCTCTTCCCGATCAGGTCATCGTTGGGGATGCCTTCTACCCTTCCCCCAAGGCTGGCCATCAGGCCGGCTTTGGGCAGCAGGGCATAGTTGAGACCCAGCCGGGCTGCATACTGATCGGCAATCGAATGGGGCGTGCTGTTCATGTTTTTGGGGTTGAAGAGATAGAATGCGTTGAAGTACACGACCCCCTTTTCAGTCAGTCTCCGGAAGCCCTGCATCTCCAGGTTCAGGCCCCAGCCGCCGTCCCCGATCTGGATGGACTGGTCCACGGCCTTCGTGAACACGGAGTCCCTGCCATCCGCAGTCCGCCTGTGAAATTGGTCCTGCACGTTGGAATTGCCCGTAGGCATCTTGACGCCCACGCCGATCGTGAGATTCCCGTTGAATCTGGTTTCCGGGTTGAACATCCAGCGATTGACCGTCAGTCGCACGTCCCCGAGGCCCATGGAGCTTGTACGGAAGCGCGCCTGAGTGGGGTTGGCGGTCCGGCTGTTCCCATAGTGCTCATAAAGGGAGGTCCGGAGGTTCCGCAGAATGGGCACATTCGCCGTCAGGCCGAGCCGGTTGCTCACCCCATAGCTCAGCCCGAAGTCAGCGGCGTGCGCGAAGTTCTCCACCTGCGTGCCCTCCGCCACCCGGTTCTTCTCCTCATGTTCGCCCCTGAAATGCCGGAAGGACTTGAAGTACCGATAAGAGCTGGAGAACTGCCATTGTCCTGCCCGGGGGATGCCGGAGGTGCTGGTGTATTCCGATGCAGCGCAGCTCATGGGGCGGAGGCGACACAGCCCTGGCCCAGAACGGCCTGGCTGTTTGCAAACACGGCGGCAATCATCAAACTGGAAACGGCAATAAACCTTTTCCCAATGGACACGGCATCCTCCTTTTTCATCGGTATGACATCCTCAACATCAAGAGGGCTCTCTCAGAGTCCTGCGGAACCAGATGCAAAGGGCGTACCGTCTGCGTCCTGAATGCCTGATCAGGTCCGTAAGTTTATATTAATCAGAATATTAAATTCGATATGTGCGTGAGGGACACGCAATGCGCGGGGCCCCTTCTGTGTCGTTGTGGCCCATTCGCTCACCGGCCCGACGGGTCAAAATGGCCCACAATGAACTACCGCACCTGTTTCCCGAACGCCTCGGCGAAGATGAAGAAGTCAGAAAAGCCGACTTCCCCGTCCCCATCCAGCTCAAACTTCGCATCAAGCCCCGCATCGCTTCGCTTCTTTCCGAAAGCTGCCGCGAACAGGAAGAAGTCGTTGAAATCCACGCTCCCATCTCCGTCGAAGTCGGGGGATACGCCACGGAGTATGGTGGGGAACCTGATCTCAAAGACGCCCCTACCCAATGTCCCGGCATAGACTGTCTGTGGACTCGAAGGGTCTATCGCAAGGGACCAGACAAATGTAGTTTGTGGCAGCCCTGAGTTGATCGCTGTCCAGGAACTCCCCCCATTCGTGCTCTTGAACACACCCCCACCATTTGTCCCGGCATAGACCGTCTGCGGACTCGATGGGGCTATCACAAGGGAATAGACAGATGTATCCGGCAGCCCTGAGTTGATCGCTGTCCAGGAACTCCCCCCATTCGTGCTCTTAAATACGCCACCACCGTGTGCCCCGGCATAGACCGTCTGCGTATTCGTTGGGTCTATCACAAGGGCTTGGATGAACCCTCCGTAAGGCCCATTGCTGGTCCAGACATTCTCTCCGGCCACAGCCGCAACGGATAAAAGCGCAACGAGTGCGACGAACAAGAAAACGGATAAAAGCAGACCCCGGCCTAAAAGGGACCTCTCCCTTCCCGCTTGCGGGGAGGGCTGGGAGGGGGTCAGGTCTGTCCGTACGAGTATGTGCCTCATGGCGTCAACCTCCCCGAAAACAGAGAAGCCCACCTGCTCTGTGCCTCTTCGGGCGCGCAGATGGGCTTCATCACATTGCCCCGGCCTGACTATCATGCCGTTGAGGGCGTTTGCTGTTTGTTTGTCGCCACCTTTTCATGTCAGACCCCCCGAAAGGCAAGGGTGAATGCAGAACGCAGAAAGATGTATGGTGAATGAGGAGCGAGGAGCGACAAATCCAAACTTTATGACAACCGCATCAGGTTCTCTATCTCAGCTACAATCTGCCTGAAAACGGAAATCTTGAGCCGGGCAATCGGTTTGATGAGAATGGACTGATCGAGAGATGCCAGCGTGTCGGCTTTGACCTTGCTCTTGTGTCTGAGCGTACCCGGCTGTTCGACATCAGCCGCGTCGAGGAGAATCGAATAAGGCGCAGGTTTGAGATTGGTGGTAAGGCCGCAGACCACCACATCGGCTGACTGCTGTATTATAAAGATCGTTCGACAGAATGAGAACCGGCCGGGCCTTCTTCCCGGAAAGGTCGGAAAAAGGAAACGGCACCAGCACGATGTCTCGCTGTCTACAGGTATTCACTCCAGACCTCATCCTCCTCGTTGTCCCAGAGCTTCGCAAAGACGAACTCCGCAGCATTCCGAAGCTGGAGACGCATTTCGTCTTCGTCGCCTCGTTCCGGTAGCACGACAAGAACCGCTGTGTCTTCGGGGAGATTGGGATCCTCGGACAGTTCAATGGTCAGGTTGCCTTTGTAGATTGCAGATAGGGTTTTCATGGGGTCTCTTCTCTTCATCGGATAAATGCCTTACCGAATCTTCTGGTCAATCGATACAATTATCGACATAATAGGCAACAGCCATGCCTTGTCAAGCATAAACTGGTCATAGCAGATGTCAAGGATTTCCCGATCCCTGACCCCCGATCTCCGATCCCCGTTTTTGGGCTTGTAGAACCCGTCCCACCACCGCCTCCAACGCTGTCACCCCGATCTTCCCCTCCCTCAACAATATCGGCAGAGGCCCCGACACATCCACCACCGTGGAGGGGCGGTCATCCGCCGACGGCTCCCCGTCCACGATCAGGTCGATCCCTTCGCCGAATACGGCCGCCACCTCTGCCGCCGATCTCGCAGGGGGTTGCCCCGATGGGTTGGCGCTCGTCGAGGTGATCGGCCCTCCCACCAGATCAACCAGCGCCCGCGCCACCGGGTGGCTCGACACGCGCACCGCGACCGTCTCCCCGCCCCCCAGCAACGCCTTCGGCAGGCCGGAGGACGCCTTCAGAACGAGGGTCAGAGGGCCGGGCCAGAACGCCTCCATCAGGCGGCGCGCCGTCTCCGTCACCTCCGTTGCCACATGAGAAAGGTCCGCCTCCCCCCGGATCAGCAGGATCAGGGCCTTCTCCGCGCCGCGCCCCTTCAGGTCGAAGGTGCGCCTCACCGCCGCCTCGTCAAACGGGTCGGCCCCCAGGCCGTAGACCGTCTCCGTGGGATAGGCGATCACCCCCCCACGCCGGACCGCCGCCGCCGCCGCGCGCAGGGCATCCGGATCGAAGCGCGTCGCATCAACAGAAAGGATAGGCGTCATAACACCCAAGTATAAAGGAGAATGAACGAATTGAAAAACGAAAAATATTGCCGAATGGCCTGCGATGGACTATACTTTTGACCATGCGATATCATATCTTGATGGCTGCCTTCTGCCTTCTGCCTTCTGCCTTCTGTTCGCTCGCCTTCGCCGACCCTCCCCTCGTCGCCTCCGTCCACATCGAAGGGGCGCAGGCGCTCTCCGTCCGCGACCTCCGCAACGGCCTGGAGACGAGGCCCGGCAGGGCGCTGGACAGCCTGGCCCTCCGCCGGGACGTGGGCCGCATTCTGGACCGCTGTCGGGCCTCCGGCCTCTACCTGGCGGAGGCGGAGTTCCCCGGCGTCGTCCTCCGGGATCGCCGCGCGACGGTGGTCTTCCGCCTGCGGGAGGGGCCTCCGGCCCGCGTCCGCCACCTCGCGGTCGAGGACTCCACAGACCTTCTTATGGAGATGGAGACGAAGCCCGGACGCCCCTTCCGGCCCACTGTCCTGGAGGCGGACGTGGAGGCCATCCTCCGCCGTTACGAGCGCGCGGGGCATCCGTTCTGCGCCGTCTACCCGGAGGTCAGCCCCCCGTCCTCAGGCGGAGAGGTCGACGTCTCGCTGAAGATCGACCGGGGGCCTGCCGTCCGCGTCGGGGACCTCCGGATGTCCGGGAACAGCCTCACGCGGCCCTCCGTGATCCGGCGCTTGATGGACCTCCGGCCCGGAGAGCGATATGACCAGCGCCGGGTGGACCGGGGGCGGGAGGCCCTGCTCCGGTCCGGGCTGTTCGACGCCGTGGGAGACCTCGCGTTGAGCCACGACGCCCGGAACGGGACCGTGGACCTCACCGTGCAGATCGCCGAAAAAAAGGCCGGCCAGATCGACGGCGTCGTGGGCTACGTGCCGGGGCAGGAAGGCGGGAAGGGTTACGTCGCAGGCCTGGTGGACCTGGCCCTGCGCAACCTGGCGGGGACGGGCCGCAGCGCCTCGGTCCGGTGGGACCGGAAAGGCCCCTCGGCCTCCGACCTGGACCTCGGTTACGACGAGCCCTGGATCGGGCCCACGTCCCTCTCGGGCCATTTTCGATTCTCCCTCCTCCAGCGTCCCGGCTACGCCTCGACCGCCCTGCGGGTTGGAATCAGACGCCCGCTCGCAGGCCCCCTCGCCGTCGAAGCGGAGGCGGCCTGGGAATGGGTCTCCCCCGACTCCTCCGGCCTTGGAATCATCCCGAGGAGCCGGGCATGGGCAGGCGCGGGGGGCTTCTCCGTCGAGACGCGGGACGATCCCGACAACCCCAGGACCGGAGGTCTCCTCCGCGTGTCCCTCTCGCTCGGCCGGGCAGCCTTCGCAGCCCGGAAGGGGACGGCCAACAGGGGGCGGATCGAGGCCGACGCCGAGCGTCTGGTCCCGGTCTTCAGGAGACAGGTCCTGGCCCTGTCCGCCCACTTCCGGAGCGTTCACACCCCGGAACCCTCCCCGAGTGAGAAGGTGCGTCTGGGCGGGGCCTCTTCCCTGCGGGGCTACCGGGAGGAGCAGTTCGCGGGCGTCCGGGCGGCGTGGGCGAGCGCGGAATATCGCCTCCTGGTCGGACGGCGCTCCCGCATCTTTCTGTTTCTGGACACGGGGGCGATCGCGGATCGACGCGCCCTGGGGATGGAGATGAGGGATCTCTTTCGGGTCGGCTACGGCGCCGGGCTTCGCGCGGAGTCCCGCGGGGGGGTCGTGGGCCTGGACTTCGGACTCGGACAGGACGACGGCCTGGCGCAGGGCAAAATCCACGTGCGGATGATGCGACGGTTTTGAGACCCCCCTTGCCCCCCCCCTCCCTCCCCCACCCTTCGACTGCGCGGCGCGAAAGCGCTGCTCCGCTCAGGGCAGGGGAGGGAGGGGGCTGTTGCCTGTTGCCTCACGCCTTCAGAAATAACCCTTGACGAACCCGCGCTTTCTCCTTATATTAGCGCATCTTACCTGCACTTGGAAGAACTTTTCCTGACACTCTCTTCCATCCCAACTTGAGGACAACGGAATGCCGAATATCCTGCTGGTCTACCCGAAGAACCCCGTCACTTTCTGGAGCTTTGATGAGGCTTTGAAGATCGCGGGGCGGACCTCGGCGTTCCCCCCGCTGGGGTTGTTGACCATCGCCGGCCTCATGCCCGACCACTACACGCTTCGCCTGGTGGACATGAACGTGACTCCCCTGCGCGACGAGGACCTGGACTGGGCCGACGCCGTGCTCACGTCGTCGATGATCATCCACTGGACCTCCCTCGAACAGGTGATCGCCCGTTGCAATGCGCGCGGCGTGCCCGTGCTGAACGGCGGCCCGCTCCCCACCCAGTATTATGAAGACCTTGCGGGAGAGGCGGTGTTCTATCTCGGAGAGGCGGAGAACGGGTTTCTGGATGTGGTGGAGAGAATGATCGCCAATCCCGGCGCCGTGAAGCGGGAAGTTGTGGACCGCCGGGGCATGTTTCAGGATTTGGCCCAGACGCCTCTGCCTCGCTGGGATCTGATCGATTTCAAGCCTTACCAGAACATGGTCGTCCAGATGACGCGGGGTTGTCCTGAGAGCTGCACGTTCTGCAACATCCCGTTTCTCTACGGCAAGACGACCCGCATCAAGCCCAAGAGCCGGATGGTCCAGGAACTCGACGCCCTGTACGAGGCCGGGTGGCGGGGGACGGTGATGGCGGTGGACGACAACCTGGTGGGCAACCGGGAGGCCATTCGGGAGGGGCTGGAGGAAGAGGTGATCCCCTGGCAGCAGGAGCGGAACTACCCGTTTCAGTTCTTCACGCAGGCCAGCATTCGCGTGAGCGACGACCCGGCCCTGCTGGAGGCGATGTACCGGGCGGGGTTTGATGAGATCTTCGTCGGCATCGAATCGCCCGTGGAGGAGAGCCTCAAGTTCATGGGCGCCCAGAAGAACCTGCAGGGGAGTACCCCCTTGATCGACAAGGTCAGGGTCCTCCAGCGCTACGGGTTTGAGGTGATGGCCGGGTTCATCATGGGGCTGGACACGGACCCGGACGACATCGCCGACCGGATGATCGGCTTCATCCAGGAGGCGGGCATTCCGGTGGCCATGGTGGGCATCCTCAGTGTGCTGCGAGACACGCCGGATTACAAGCGATTCAGCCGGCTGGGGCGTCTGGTCACCGGGATGAAATATTCCTACACGAATCAGGGGGTCTTCAGCCGGCAACTGAGCTACGTCCCCCTGGTCGACTCCGATGTACTCCTGGAGCGGCATCGGAAGGTCCTGGAGACCATCAACAGCCCCAGGATGTTTTTTGAGCGTTGTCTGACGTCCCTGGCTCATCGGGGCCGTCAACCGCTCACCAAGCTGCCGGTGGGAATGACGGAGGTCAAGGCCGCTTTCCGGGCGCTCTGGCGTCAGGGGATCGCAGGGAGCTATAAAAAGGAGTACTGGTCATTCCTGGCCCGCACCCTGGTTCGCCACCCCGCCAGCTTTCCCGATGCCGTGAGCCTTGCGGCGCAGGGCCACCACCTGATCCTCACCACCCAGCAGGCGCTGTACGTGGATGAGATGAAGACCTTTTTCTCCGAGGCCGTGGAGCAACTGGAGCGCTACTGCCAGGGCTACCGGGAGGCCTTCCAGCGGAACGTAGAGGCTTACGCGAGTCGTTTGATGCAGTCCGTTCACGACCGCCTGGAACACCATCACGACGAACGGAGGACGCTCCAGCACAACGCCGGGGTGCTCCTGAAGGCGGCCCAGGAATACTACCACGCGCTGCGCAAGGATTTCCGGCATCAGGTGCGCGAGCCCCTGGAGAAGTTTCAGCGGGAGATCGAGCGCATCCTGGCCACCTACGCGAGCGACTCACGCGCCATGCCGAAGAGGATGCCGTAGGGAGGTGCGCAGAGGTCCAGAATGTCAAAGGGCGGCCCGATGGGGCCGCCCTTTTTTTATCCCTTTTCAAGGACTGCCGAGGCCTTCTCCCGGATCTTCTCGGCCAGCCTTGTGTAGCGCTCCGCCACGCGGTTGTTCTTGACCGCGATGGCCAGCGCCTTTTTCGTGCCCACGAGCACAACCAGCTTCCGGGCGCGGGTGACGCCCGTGTAGAGGAGGTTGCGCTGGAGCATCATGTAGTGTTGTGTGGTCACGGGCATGACCACGGCCTTGTATTCCGAGCCCTGGCTCTTGTGGCAGCTCACGGCGTACGCCAGGACGAGTTCGTCCAGGTCCGCGAAATCGTACACGACCCGGTGCGGAAAGGCGACCTCCACGACCTGGTCCTCGGCGTCGACCTTCGAGACGATGCCCACGTCTCCGTTGAACACCTCCCGGTCGTAGTCGTTCCGCACCTGCATCACCTTGTCGCCCTCGCGGAACGTCACCTCGCCCCGCTGGATGGAAGGGCCGAAGGGATTGAGCGCCTCCTGCAGGACGGCGTTGAGGTGCGTGGCCCCCGTCTCCCCCCGGTACATCGGCGAGAGGACCTGGATGTCCTGGATGGGGTCGAACCCGTAGGTCTTCGGAAGCCGCACGGCGCAGAGGCCCTTGATCGTCTCGACGACCCGCACCGGGTCCTCCTCCTCGATGAAGAAGAAGTCCGCGTCCTTCTGAGGCTGGACCTCGGGCATCTCCCCCCGGTTGATCCGGTGGGCGTTCATGATGATGCGGCTCTGCTGCGCCTGCCGGAAGATCTCGTCCAGCACCACGACGGGCGCGACGCCGGAGGAGATGGCGTCCCGCAGGCAGTTGCCGGGGCCGACGGACGGGAGCTGGTCCACATCGCCCACGAGGACGACCGTGGCCGTGAGCGGGAGGGCGCGCAGGAGACTGTTCAGGAGGACGGTGTCGATCATGGACACCTCGTCCACGATCAGGGCGTCCAGGTCGAGCGGGTGCTCGGCGTCGTGATCGAAGGCCATGCGCTGGGGGTTGAACTTCAGGAGACGGTGGATCGTCCGCGCCTCACGGCCCGTGGCCTCCGACATCCGCCTGGCCGCCCGCCCCGTCGGCGCGGCCATCCCCACGCGCTTGCGCCGGCGCTCGAACAGCGCGAGCATGCCGATGATCGTCGTCGTCTTGCCTGTGCCGGGTCCCCCGGTGACCACCAGGAGGCCGTGCGAAAGCGCCTTCTTCAGCGCCTCCTTCTGCCGGCCCGTGAAGTGGATGGAGGTCCGCCGCTCCACCGCGGCGATCTCGGCGTCCAGGTCCCCGGTCTCGATCCGGGAGATGCACGAGAGCTGGTGGATGCGGGTGGCCGCCCCCTGCTCCGCGTGGCGGAGGGGAGGGATGTAGATGCGGTCGTCTTCCACGACCACGCCCTCTTCACCCTTCAGAACCTCCAGGCAGGGCGGCACCAGGTCGGCCTCCACGCCCAGGTCCTCCGCACACCGGCGCACGACCTCCTCCAGGGGAAGGAAGACGTGTCCCTCGTTGTCCGCGGCCACCCCCAGGACGTAGCGGATGCCCGCCCGGATGCGGCTCTCGGCGCGGGGCTCCACGCCCAGCTTCTGCGCGATGCGGTCCGCGGTGCGGAACCCGATCCCCCATATCTCATCGGCCAGGCGGTAGGGGTTCTCCCGCACGAGGGGGATGGCCTCGTTGCCGTAGCGCTTCCAGATCTTCACGGCGTAGCCCGTGCTCACGTCGTGAGACTGGAGGAAGAGCATGACATCCTTGACCTCCCGCTGCGCCTCCCAGGCCCTCCGGATCATCTCCACGCGCTTCGGGCCGAGCCCCCCCACCTCCGTCAGCCGATCCGGCGACTTCTCGATCACGTCCAGGGCCTCTTCCCCGAAGTGATCCACGATCCGTCCGGCCATGACGGGCCCGACCCCCTTGATCAGGCCGGAGCCCAGGTACTTCCGGACGCCTTCGACCGTGGAGGGATAGACCGTGCGATAGCCCGCAACCCGGAACTGCCGGCCGTACTGCGCGTGGGTCGACCATTCCCCCTCCATCACGAGGTACTCGCCGGGGCTGACGGAGGCCATCGGACCGACGACGGTGAGCAGGTCGTCGCCGCTCCCCCCTTCCGACTGGAGACGGAGCACGGTGTAGCCGGTCTCCTCGCTCCGGTAAGTGATGCGCTCAACCACGCCTTGCAGGGTTTCCATAGGTGGGGCAGGCTTAAAAAAAGCCCGCAAGTCAAAAAAGACCTGCGGGCTTTGAACATCTCCGGGGAACGCTGTTACTTGGCCGTCTCCGCAGCCGGGACCACGCTGGCCATCGTGCGCTTCGGCGCGGCCTTCTGCTCGACCTTCTTCGATGCGCCTTCCTTCGCGCCCTTCTCCATCGGGCAGGCCCCCTCAGAGCAGTCTCCCGCTTTCGCGGAGGCGGTTTTCGTGGCCTGCGCCTTCATGGGACACGCATCGGCGTCCGTCATGACGGTACTCTTGGCCTTCGCCTCGCAGGAACCGTTCTTCGAGGTCAGCACCGCCTGGGTTGCCTTCGCCTCGCAGGAACCGTTCTTCGACGTCATCACGGTATGCGTGGCCTCTGACGCGCAGCAATCGTCCGCTTTCACGGCGGAGGCAGTCGTCGTGGCTGTATTCTTGGCCTTTGCCTCGCAGGAACCGTTCGACGAGGCCATCGCCGAGGCGTGGACCTTTTCACAGGTCGTGGCGCTGCCGCTCGTCGCCGATGCCTTGCTCGCCTTCGCCTTGGCGTCGCACGCCCCCAGGGCCTTGGCCCCGGCCAGGTAGGCCCCGCCCCCCACGGCCAGCACCACAGCGACGATCCCCGCGATCTTCCTGGTTTTTTCTTTGATCATATCTGCTCCTTCCTTTTTGAGTTGAACCTGCTGAGGCTTTATACGATCCTGGACGGAAATCTTGGACTGGAGGGACTTGTCTTTTAAGACGTCTGCCCATTTCATGGTTCTTGCATCTCTATAAAATGGCATTTAGTCAACGGCCAGAAAGTTTAAGTATAAACGATTTTACGGGAAATGTCAAGGCGATCCACCGGATAAATAGTCGTTGACACGGTCGCGATAAAACCGTATTTTTATGAATCTTAAAAATATACATCGTCTCTCTTTTCCCCTTTTATAACAAGCAGGAGACCCTTATGGCAACGGCGAAAGCCACCCCAAAGTCCTCCGAGGGCGTGTCGGGCCGCGCCCCGGCAGGCCGTGAATCCAAACCCGCTGCCCCTCAGCGCGGGGCCGACATCCTGATCGAGGCCCTGGTCCGGGAGGGCGTGGAGGTCATCTTCGGATACCCGGGCGGCGCCAGCATGGAGATCCACCAGGCCCTCACCCGCTCGAACATCCGCGTCATCCTCGCCCGGCACGAGCAGGGGGAGATCTTCTCCGCCGAAGGCTACGCCAAGGCATCCGGAAAGGTGGGCGTCTGCGTGGCCACCTCCGGCCCCGGCGCGACCAACCTGGTGACGGGGATCGCCGATGCCAAGATGGACTCGGTCCCCCTCGTCTGCATCACCGGCCAGGTCCCCACGAGCGTCATCGGAAAGGATGCCTTTCAGGAGACCCCCATCGTCGAGATCACCCGGCAGATCACCAAGCACAGCTACCTGGTGGACCGGATCGAGGACCTCCCGCGCGTGGTGAAGGAGGCGTTCTACATCGCCCGGACGGGACGGCCGGGGCCGGTTCTGGTGGACGTTCCGAAGAACGTCCAGCAGGCCTACATGGTCCCGGAATATCCTGAGACCCTCAGTTTTCGGGGCTATAACCCGCACGTCAGGGCGAACCCGGAGCAGATCGAGCGGGTGGCGGAGGCGATCCGGGAGGCCCGGAAACCGGTCATCTACGCGGGCGGAGGGGCCATCGCCTCGGAGGCGCACCGGGATCTCTATGAACTTGCCACCCGGATGAACATCCCGGTGACCACGACGCTGATGGGCCTGGGCGTATTCCCCGAGACGCACCCCCTGTCGCTCCAGATGCTCGGCATGCACGGGTCGGTCTACGCGAACTACGCCCTGGACCGCGCTGACCTGGTCCTGGCGCTGGGCGTCCGGTTCGACGACCGCGTGACGGGGAAGCTGGAAGAGTTCGCCAAACACGGGAAGATCGTCCATATCGACGTGGACGCCTCGGAACTGAACAAGAACAAACCCGCCTTCATCCCCATCCTGAGCGATCTGAAGCCCGCCCTGCAGATGCTCAACCGGATCGCGGTGGCGGGGGATTACGCCGCATGGCACGCGGAACTGGACGAGCAGCGCCGCCGCTATCCCTTCAGCTACAAGGAGACGGACGGGGCGATCCTGCCGCAGCACGCCATCCAGGTGCTCTACGAGATGTCGAAAGGGGAGGCGATCATCACCACGGGGGTGGGGCAGCACCAGATGTGGGCGGCCCAGTACTACAAGTTCGTCGAACCCCGCCGGTGGATCACGTCGGGTGGTCTGGGATCGATGGGGTTCGGGCTGCCCGCGGCCATCGGGGCGAAGCTGGCCTGTCCCGACCGGGAGGTGATCGACATCGACGGGGACGGGAGCTTCATCATGAACGTGCAGGAACTGGCCACGGCCTACACCGACAACATCCCGGTGAAGGTCGTCGTGATCAACAACCAGCACCTCGGCATGGTCGTGCAGTGGGAGGACCGGTTCTATGAGAGCAACCGGGGACACACCTTCATCGGAGACCCCACGGGGGAAGGCATCTATCCCGACATGGTGTCGATCTGTCAGGGATTTCGAATCCCGGCGCGCCGGGTGAGCCGGAAGGAGGAGCTGGCCGATGCGATGCGGGAGATGCTCGACGCAAAGACGGCCTACCTGCTGGACGTGATTGTGCCCCACCAGGAGCACGTGCTGCCCATGATCCCGTCGGGGAAGACGTTCAAGGACATCATCATAGAGTAGCGATCAGCCGTCAGCCCTCACCTGTAATGAAGGATTGCCCATGCGCGGACCGCGACTGAAGTACCGTTACGACCACTACACCTGGGTGGAGATCCGGGACATCGTGAAGCAGCAGCCCGTCGTGATCCTGCCCGTCGGGTCGACGGAGGACCACGGGTATCACCTGCCGCTGGACGTGGACAACTTCCTGTCCTGGGAGGTCTGCGAGGAGGCGGCCCGCCGGGCCCCCGATGAGATGCTGCTCCTGCCTCAGATCCCTTACGGGTTTGAGGACCACCACATGGACTTTCCGGGCACGATCACGATCACGTCCCGCCACATGATGGATTTCGTCATCGACATCACCAAGAGCGTGGCCCATCACGGGTTCAAAAAGATCCTGATTGTGGACGGTCACGGGTCCAACATGCCCCTGCTCGACCTGGCCGCCCGGCAGACCGTGGTGGAGACCGAGGCCCACTGCGGCCTGGTGGCCTGGTGGAACCTAGACCGCCCGGCGAACGCCCGCATCCTGACCTCGGACGTGCAGTCCCACGCCGACGAGATCGAGACCGCGGTCTACCTCCACCTCAACACTGAGGCCGTGCAGATGGACAAGGCCGTGCGGGAGGAAAAGCTGGCGGATTCCAGGTTCTACTGGAGAGGGTCGTTCCGGGGAAAAGGCGCTCCTCCGCTGCTCCTGATGGACCACTGGTCCAGGCTCACGGCGAGCGGCGTGATCGGGGACGCCACGGCCGCGACGGTCGAGAAAGGGAAGGAGCTCTTCGAGGCGGCGGTGGAGGGGCTGGTGGAGCTGGTCCGGGAATACCGGGCCCTGCCCATCGTGCCGAGGGTGGACCTGCATCAGGAGTAGGCGGAAGGCAGCAGGTATAATAAAAACCACGGATCGGAAACGATCCGTGGTTTTGTTTTTTCTGACATCTGACAGCTCTACACCCTCGCCCACGCCGCGTCCAGGACGCGCTTGGCATTGGCGATGACCACCTCGGCGCTCTCCCCCTCCATCGGAGAGACCTCGAAGCTCAGGATCTTCCGATCCTCCGGGTTGAGATAGCCGATGGCCTTGAGCACCCTCAAAAACTCGACCAACTCCGGCACGTCGTTCTCCCCCCCCTCACATCCGAAACGGGGGTGCATGTCCCCGTACGCGGGGTGCGCCGGATCTTTCATGACGCAGTTGCCGATGTGGGCGTGGACGAGATGGTCCTTAGCCAGGCCCAGAGCATCCGCCGACGTCTCCCCCTGGAGCGGCAGGTGGCTCAGGTCGAGCATCAGGCCGAAATTGGGGTGCGACTTGCGGACGCGCGCCGACACCTCCACGGCGAGGGCGTTCGGGCCAACCAGACAGTTCTTGCAGTTTTTTCCGGTCATCCGGTCGAACGTCTCCATCACGACCCCCATGCTCCGCGAGGCGGCTGCGGCGCAGATCTGGCTGAGCGAATCGACCAGGAGATCGACCGCCTTCTTCCGTCCGGCCTCGCCGGGGTCGACGCCGCTCAGGAGGGCGACGCCCGATGCGCCCAGATACTGGGCCTCCTCCAGGGCGCCGATGATCGCATCCACCGCCGCCTTGCGCGCCCCAGGGTCCTCGGCGTTCAGGTTGAGCTTGTTGCGCAGGAGGATGGGCTGGCCGCCATAGGCGACCGCCATGTGCGCCGATTTCAGCAGGTCACGCGCCTGTCTGCGGACGTTTTCGTCCTTGATCGTCGTGATCTCCACGACCTCGAAATAGGGATCCTCCGCGAGCTTCGTGAGGGTCTCCAGGATCGGACCCTCCCCGCCCATCGTCGGTTTGTAGGCCATGAAGTGGACGATGCCCACCTTGGCGTGTCTCTGGATCGTGTCCTGCATGCGCCGCTCCTTGTCAACGGGTTCGATGGGAAGTGCGAGAGATCAGGCAGGGTTAATGTATAGGATCGGAGCGCGAGTGTCAATTACAAAACGAGCGTCGGCTTCATCCTCCCGGCAGCGGCGGGAACAGGCTCACCTGGTCCCCGTCGCGCAGGCCGGCGTCGCAGGCCGTGTGCTCGCCGTTGATGATCACGACGTAGGGCATGTAATCTCCCTCCATGTCCTCTTCGGCGATGCCGAGACGCCGGACGAGCGTCTCCACGCTGGCCGGCTCAGGCAGGTCCACGACGGCCCTCCGTCCATGAGCGCCGGGCGGGAGATACTTGTCGAAATAGGCGAACAGACGGACCTCTATTTTCATGAAAATCTCCTCATACTTTCCTGAACTGCACCACGTAACACGCGGCCGTCACCACGATGCGGGGCTCCACGGCCCCTTCGTACCGCCCCTCCTCTCCGTCTGCGCGCCGGACCTTCACCTCGAAGATGCGGCCGTGCCCGTCGCGGGTCTTCTGAAAGCCGACCACCTCGTACCCCTGGAGACGCCCGGGAAAGACGATCTCCCCGGCCGCAACCGTCCCCGACTTGCAGACCTCCTCCGCAGAAGATGGATCGCCTCTCAGAAGGGCATCCAGAAATTCCCGGAGACATCGCTCTGCCTGAACATCGGTCATAGAAAAATCCACCCCGAAGACATCCGCAGATGTCGCAGATAGGCGCAGATAAAACCCATCCGCATTCATCTGCGGATACTGGTTTTAAAAATACGGTACGCAGGCGGCTTTGTCAACGGCCAGAAGCGTGGCTGCGCTTGACAGCGCCGCCGGTTTGTGATAGCTTTAGAACGCTATGAAGGGACACATCCAGAACCGGCTCATCGCGGCCTTCCTCTCGGTAGCCGCCCTGCCCCTGGCGGGCGTGGGGCTCTACAGCATCCACTCCAGCACGGAGGCCCTGCGGGAGCTGGCCCTCACCTCCGCGAAGGAGCGGACCCGCCTGAAGGCCCGGAAGGTCGAGGAGATGCTGCGTGACATCCGGGGCGACCTCCTCCTCCTGGCCCGCTCCCCGATGCTCCTCAGTCTGCTCGACGAACTGGGACGCGACCCGGCGCTGGTCGATTTCTGGCGGCAGAAACTGGGGCAGCAGTTCATGGCCTTCGCCCAGAACAAGCCGGTCTACACCTCCCTGTACTACATCGACGAAAGCGGTCGGGAGGTCGTCCGCGCAGAACAAGACGGCCTCCGCGCCTGGATGGTCCCGGACGAACGGCTGACGAGCCGGGCGACCCGCGACGACTTCCGGGCGGCCGCCGTCCTGCCCGCCGGAGAGGTCCACGTCTCCTCCCCCGACCGATCCGACCCGGAACTCCGCGAGCCCGTCGTGCGCTATGCCCTTCGCGTCGCCGACCGCAGGGGCCAGCGCAGGGGCGTCCTGGTGGCCGATGTCTTCGCCCGGCAGATCTTCGAACCCCCTTCGTCCGGGGCGGCGTGGACCTCCCTTCTGAACGGAGACGGCCATCCCCTCTCTCCTGCCGGGAGACGCCCCCCCGCGGAGGTGGAGACCTCCCTGGCCGCAGTCCGGGAGCGGCTTCTGGCCGGAGAATCGGAGGTCGTTCAGGAACAGGAGGAGACGACCGTCTCCTGGGCCCCGGTCTGGCCGGGGATGCCTGGCGCGCCCCCCCTCTGGCTCCTCCTGGACGTCGCCCCCAAGGCGGAGATCTTCGCCTCTGTCCGCCGCTTTCAGGTCGTCTTCGTCGGTCTCGTGACTCTGACCGTCGGCGCCGCCCTGCTCCTGAGCCTCCTCCTGACCCGCCGGATCGCCGGCCCCCTGGCCGTGCTGCGGGACGGGGCCCGGCGAATTGCCGGGGGGGATTTCGACCATCGCCTCGACATTCGCACGGGGGACGAGGTCCAGGAACTGGCCGAGGAATTCAACCGTACGGGCCGGGCGCTCAGCGAGACCTATCGCCAGCTCCACGAGCGGGACGCGGCCAGGTCCGAGCAGCTCCGCCAGGTCAGCCAGCAACTCATCGAGAGCGAGAAGCTGGCCGCCGTGGGCCGGCTCGCCGCCGGGGTCGCGCACGAGATCAACAACCCCATCGGGGTCGTCTTGATGTTCACCCAGAGGCTCCTGGAGCGGGGAGATCTGAGGGAGGCCGATCAGGAGAAGCTCCACATCATCGAACGGCACGCCGACCGCATCGGACGGATCACCCGGGGGCTCCTCGACTTCGCCCGCCCCCGCGAATACCGGCAGGGGCCGGTCGATCTCCGCCGGGCGCTGGAGGCGACGCTGAACGCCTTCGCGCCGCGCCTGAGCGAGGCCGGGATCGGGGTGGAATGGAGGATGACCGGAGAACAGGCGGAGATACTAGGGGACGAGGAGCAACTGGGGCAGGTCTTCGCCAACCTGACGCTGAACGCCATCCAGGCCGTGGAGGGGGGCGGAAAATTGATCGTGTCCGTCGAACGCGCGGCATCGGAAGTCCTCGTCTCCTTCGCAGACACGGGGCCTGGCATCCCGGAAGAACACCTGAACCGGGTCTTCGAGCCGTTCTTCACGACCAAGGAGGTCGGCCAGGGCACGGGGCTTGGGCTGGCCGTCAGCTACGGCATCGTCCAGGCGCACGGGGGGCGCATGGCCGCCGGGAACCGGCCGGAGGGCGGGGCGGTCTTCACCGTGGCGCTGCCGGTGAGAGGAGAAGGGAAATGAAGGAGAAGGAACAGGCGCGCATCCTGATCGTGGACGACGAGCCGGACCTGCGCCTCGGCCTGGTGGAGACCCTCCAGGAGGAGGGGTACGAGGTCGATGCCGCCGGGGACGGCTGGGCCGCCCTGGAGAAGGTCCGCTCGGCCCTGTTCGACCTGGCCCTTGTGGACCTGAGGATGCCCGGCCCGGACGGGATGATCGTCCTCGACGCGATCCGGCGGACCTCGCCGGAGACCCTCGTGGTGGTCATCACGGGCCACGCCACGGTCGAGTCCGCGGTCGAGGCCATGAAGCTCGGGGCCTGCGACTACCTGGCCAAACCCTTCAAATTGGACCAGGTCCGGCACGTCGTACGCCGGGCCGTGGAGCAGAAGCGACTGGTCGATCAGAACCGCCGCCTGCGGCAGGAGGTGGAGGGGTATCACCGGTTTGAGCAGCTCGTGGGGGGGAGCCCCCGGATGCAGGAGGTCTTCCGGGCCGTTGAGCGAGCCGCCCCCACGTCCAGCACCGTCCTGATCTACGGGGAGACCGGCACGGGCAAGGAGCTGGTCGCCCGCGCCCTGCACCGCCGGAGCAAGCGGGCCGAAGGCCCGTTCATCGTCGTCAGTTGCGGGGCGATCTCGGAGCCGCTCCTCGAAAGCGAACTCTTCGGCCACGTCCGGGGGGCCTTCACCGGGGCCCACGCGGACCGGGAGGGCCTGTTCGAAGCCGCCCAGGGGGGGACCGCTCTTCCTGGACGAGATCGGGGACATCCCCCCGGCCATGCAGATGAAGCTCCTCCGGGTGCTCCAGGAGCGGGAGATCCAGCGCGTGGGCGAGACCCGCATCCGGAAGGTGGACATCCGCCTGATCGCGGCCACCCACAAGGACCTGAAGGAAGAGAGCCGCGCCGGACGCTTCCGGGAGGACCTCTACTACCGGCTCAACGTCCTGGCCCTCGTCGTACCCCCGCTGCGCGAGCGGAAGGAGGACATACCGCCCCTCGTGCGCCACTTCCTCCAGAAGTACGGCCAGGAGATGGGCAAGCCCGTGGCCGACGCCGCGCCGGAGGCCCTGGACCTGCTGATGCGATACGACTGGCCCGGCAACGTCCGGGAGCTTCAGAACGCCATCGAGCGGGCGGTGATCCTGCTCGACGGACAGGTCCTGCGCCCCGAACACCTCCCCATGGAGAAGGCAGAAGGCAGAAGGCCGTCCCTTGATACGCCCCTTCGGGACGACTCGGGACAGACGGCAGAAGGCAGAACGGACGGGGAGAGGGCGTTGACCCTGGAGGAGATGGAACGTCAGTACATCCTCCAGGTCCTGCGGGAGACCGGCTTCCACCAGAGCCGTGCTGCCGAGGTCCTGGGCATCGGCCGGCGCACCCTCTACCGGAAGATCCGGGAGTACGGGATCGACGTCCCAGACGTTCCAGGGGAGGGGAATTGAACTCAGGAGACTCTGGGCCGGAATGACTCAATCCCGCATCACTCTGAGCCAGAATGGCCCGCGCCCCTGCCTTTCCATCGTTCCATCGGGCAGGCGGCGCCTCTCGAAAACCCTTTTCGGACAGCCCTTCTCACGCGATGGACGCCGTATCTGACCGACCGGGTACGGATTTTGTTTCTGATAGACTTTTGCCCTGATCGGCCCTCTGAAAATCGGTCGCGAGCAGGCGAAGTTCTTTCGATTTATTTTATGACTTCGCCCAGGAGAGGAGCACGCGATGGCGTGGATCCGGACCGTCCCCATGTCGGAAGCGGATGAGCGGTTGCGGCGTGCAGTCGAGGCGCAGCACGCGCTCTACCCCCCCGAATATGCGTCCCCCACCCATCCGACGGCCACCGGCGAGGCGGCCAGTATCGTGGCCGCCCACACCCTCATCCCGGAGGCCCTGCATCACGCCTTTGCCACCTTCGGCGCCCTGATGTCCCCGGACCTGCCCCTGAGCCGGCGGCAGCACGAGATGATCTCCATCGTCGTGTCGTCCACCAACCGATGCATCTACTGCACCGAAGCACACGCAGAGTTTCTGCGTCGAGTCACGCTGGATGAGGGTCTGGTTCGGGCGTTGCGGGAAGACTACACGACCGCGCCGGTCACGCCGCAGGAGCGCGAGATGCTGGCCTATGCCGTCCAGTTGACGAAGGACGCCACCCGGATCACGCCGCAGGACCACGAGCGCCTTCGCGCTGCCGGCTTCGAGGACACGGCCATTCTGCAGATCACGCTGATCGCCGCCTGGTTCAACTACATCAATCGCGTCGCCGATGCGCTGGGTGTGGGACGCAGTTCATCTAAGGATCTGAAACCATGACCGACCCGACCACCGGCCTCACGCCGGGCCAGCGACGTCTCCTCCGGGTCCTCGTGGCCCTCGCCGTCTTCGTCCTGGGGGACACGCTCTACCTCCTGGCCAACCGGTTCGCCGGGTGGGCGGGCCTCGGCTATTTCGCCGTCACGGAAGTCGCCCTCCCCGGTCTCTACCAGGCGATGGTCCTCCTGCACACCGCCGCCGGACTGGCCCTGGCCGCAGTCGCCCTCGCCTTCGCCGCCTGGCACCTCCCCGGCGTCTGGGCCCGACGTCATCGCACCTCCGTCAACTCGGGCGTCCTCCTGGTCCTCGGCGGCCTCACCCTGACCGTCACCGGCCTGTTTATTTTGACCGCCGCCAACAGCCGGGACAACCGCTGGGCCTTCTGGGCGCACCTCGTCTGCGCCGCGTTCGTCCCGGCCCTCTACCTCTACCACCGCTATGTCTCGATCTGGGTCCCCTCCCGCGTCACGATCCGGAACGGCGTCGCCGCCGTCCTGGCCGTGGCCCTGTTCGCGGTCCTCGGCCACGGCCTGAGCCACAGGGGCAAGGCCCTCACAGAAGAGGCCCGGCTCGCGGTGGCCGCGGGCAAAGACCAGGGCCCCGGCTCGCGCGCCCGCGACCTGACGCCCTACGCGCAAAACGCGTTTCTGCCCGCCAACTACGTCCCGACCGGCAGCCCCTTCTTTCCCTCGGCCACCACCACCACCACCGGGGACTACCTTCCATCGCGCATCATCACGCGGGGGGATGTCTCCCGGCCGGAACGCCTCGCCCCGGACCTGGACCGCTATGGCTTCGTTGTGAACGAGAAGATCGGCGCGACCACCTGCGAGCGCTGCCACGCCGACATCGTCGAGCAGTGGTCCCGTTCCGCCCATCGCTTCGCCTCGTTCAACAACCCCTTCTACGAGGCCACGATCAACGACATGCGGAAGAACTCCACGAACTCCAATGCCGAGATGGACGCCCATCTCACCCACTCCAAAACCCTCCAGGGCCGCGAGGCGTTCGTCAAGTCCAAGTGGTGCTCCGGCTGCCACGACCCGGCCCTGATGCTGGCGGGCAAAATGGTGGAGCCCATCGATCGACGAACCGCACAGGCCCAGGCCGGGCTCACCTGCCTGGCCTGCCACGCCATCGACAAGATCCATAACCAGACGGGGAACGGGAACTACAACATCGCTGACGAACAGGAGGACCCCTACCTGTTTGCCACCTCGCAAAACGCCCTGGGAAACGCCGTCCACGACCTGGCCGTCAAGGCCAGGCCCGCCGCGCACAAGGCCCAGATGCTCAAGCCGTTCTTCCGGACCTCGGAGTTCTGCGGGACCTGCCACAAGGTGAGCCTGGACGTCCGCCTGAACGGCTACCGCTGGGTGCGCGGCCAGAACGAGTTCGACGCCTGGCACGACAGCGGCGTGTCCATCAACGCCTCCCGCACCTTCTACCTCCCCCCCCAAAAGCGGGTCTGCCAGGACTGCCACATGCCCCTGGAGAAGGCCGAACGCGGGGACGTGGCCGCGAAGAACGGCTACGTCCGGTCCCACCGGTTCCTGTCCGTGAACACCGCCCTCCCGTTCATCCGGGGGGATCAGGAGACCATCGGGCGGGTCGAGGCCTTCCTGAAGGACGAGAAACTTCGGGTGGACGTCTTCGCCATCCGCCGGGGAGACGTGGGAGCGCCTATCGCCCCGCTCAACCGGCTGCGCCCCCCGCTCGTGGCCGGCGAGGAGATCTCCGTGGACGTGGTCGTCCGGAACAAGGGAGTCGGGCACACCTTCCCCGGCGGGACCAACGACTCCAACGAGGGCTGGCTGGAGTTCTCCGCGCTCGATGCGGAGGGCCGGCCCGTGGCCGTCAACGGGTTCGTCCGGCCCGACGGGCACGTGGACCCCGAGGCCCACTTCTACAAGGCCCTGCTGGTCGACCGCGAGGGAAACGCCATCCACCGGCGCAACGTCCAGGACATCTTCACCGCCGTCTACGTCCGCGTGATCGGTCCGGGCACGGCCGACGTGGCCCGCTACACCTTCCGCGTGCCCGAGGGCATCGCAGGTCAGGACCTGACCCTGAGGGCTCGGCTGCTCTGGCGCAAGTTCGACCGGACCTACACGGAGTTCGCCTTCCGCACGAACCCCGCCGGGTTCGCCGGGTTCAAAGAAGTGCCGGACCTCCCCATCACCCTGATCGCCCAGGATGAGGTCCGCCTCCCCCTCCTTGCAAAGGGGTCCACTCTTCCGAAATCTGAAATCCAGAATTCAAAACCCGACGACTGGGTCCGGTTCAACGACTACGGCATCGGGCTCCTGCTCCAGACCGAGACGAAGTGGGCGGAGTGGGCCTTCGGGCAGGTCGCCGCCCTCGCCCCGGCCCGCCCGGACGGGCCGCGCAACCTGGCCCGCGTTGCGGTGCAGGATGGGAGCCTAGACACGGCCTATGAGCGCCTCCGGGCCGCCGAGCGCCTGACGCCGGGAGACCCCCAGACCGCCTGGGTCTGGGGCGTGGCCCTCCAGCGGGACGGCCGCTACGAACAGGCCATCGCCGCCTACCGGCGCGTGTTGCAGGACTTCCCGGAGGACCGCGCCGCCTGGTCCAGCCTGGGCCGCATCCTCTACCTGGACGGCAAGTTCGCCGCCGCCCTGGAGGCCCTGGACCACGTGCTGGAGATCGACCCGGAGGACCGCGCTGCGCACTACCACCGCATGCTCGCCCTCCGCACCCTCGGCCGGACGGAAGAGGCCGCGAAGGAGGAGGAGGCCTATCTGATCTATCAGATCGACGAGTCGGCCCGACAGGCCACGCGGACCTATCTCCTGAAGCACCCGGAGGACACCCGGTCCACCCAGCCCCTCTACCGCCGGCCCGTGCCTGCGTGGGCGCCGGACGGGAGACAACTGGGGGCCTATCGAGACCCGACGATGGCATATCAGCCCTTACCCCGTCAGGCTACGCCCCAACCCAGCCAGTCGCTCCCGTAGGTCGCGACCCCTACCCTACTCCTCTCCCATAAATGGGTGAGGGCCGGTCTCTCCTTTCCATTTCTAAAGGATAATCCGAATGCGCATCCGCAATTTTCAATTTTCAATTCCCCCTCTTTCGCGTCTTCTCCTCTGCCTTCTGCTCTCCTGCTCACAGAAAAAATCCGAGCCCAAAATAGACCCTTCCACCTACGCGAAGCCCGATCTGGGCTACACCCGCGTCGGCGCGCGTCGGGAACCTCCCCCCATCGCCTTCACCGACATCACGCGACAGGCGAAACTCGATTTTCACCACGAGACCGGGGCCTTCGGGAAGAAGTGGATGCCGGAGACCATGGGGAGCGGGTGCGCCATCTTCGACTACGACGGGGACGGCCTGCCGGACATCTTCCTCGTCAACGGGACCTTCTGGCCGGGTCACGAGAAGGGCGGGCCTCCGCCCTTCTCCAGGCTCTACCGCAACCGGGGAGACGGGACCTTTGAGGACGTGACGGAGAGGGCCGGCCTCGCCTTCCCTCTCTACGGCATGGGGGTGACCGCCGGGGACTACGACGCGGATGGGGACCTGGACCTCCACCTCACGGCGGTCGGGGAGGGCCGGCTGCTCCGCAACGACGGGGGGCGTTTCACGGACGTGACCCGGAAGGCCGGCGTGGCCGGGCGTCAGAACCCGGCGTGGTCCACGGGCGCGGCCTGGGTGGATGTGGACGGAGACGGCCGGATCGACCTGTTCGTCTGCAACTACGTCCACTGGTCCCCGGAGACCGACCTCTTCACCACCATCGACGGGGTGAACAAGTCCTACGCCACCCCCCAGCAGTACGACGGCGCCACCTGCCGGCTCTACCGCAACCGGGGGGACGGAACATTTGAGGAGATCACGCAGAAGGCCGGGGTCGACAACCCCAAGGGCAAGTCCCTCGGTGTGGCCGTCGCGGATTTCGACGACGACGGGCGTCCGGACCTGGTCGTCACGAACGACACACAGCCCAACTTCCTCTACCACAACCAGGGAGACGGGACCTTCAGGGACATCGCCCTCACCTCCGGCGTCGCCTACGACGAGGCGGGCCGGGCCCGGGCCGGGATGGGCGTGGACGTGGCCTCCCTGGACAATGACCGGGCCATCGCCATCGCCATCGGGAACTTCAGCCGGGAGCCGGTCTCCCTCTACCGCCAGTCCGGGGGGGACATCTTCATCGACGAGGCCGGCGGCCGGCGCATCGCCCAGCCCACGCTCCCCTCCCTCACCTTCGGTCTTCTCTTTTTCGACTGCGACCTGGACGGCTATCTCGACCTCGCCCTGGCCAACGGCCACATCGAGCCTGAGATCCAGCGCGTCCAGAAGGACATCTCCTTTGAACAGCGGCCCCAGCTCTTCTGGAACGACCGGGAGAGGCACTTCCAGGACGTGACCGGCCGCGCCGGGGAGCCTTTCGCGCGCGGGGTCGTGGGCCGGGGCCTGGCCGCCGGAGACCTGGACGGGGACGGAGACCTCGACCTCGTCCTGACGGCCAGCGGAGGCCCGGCGGTCCTGATGCGGAACGATACCCCCGCCGGAAAGGCCATCCGGGTGCGTCTGCGCGGGGCCCCACCCAACCGGGATGCCCTGGGGGCCGTCGCCACGGCCACGGCAGGGGACCTGGAGCAGCGGGCGATGGCGCGCACCGGTTCCTCCTACCTCAGCCAGAGCGAGACGACCCTCACCTTCGGCCTGGAGAACCGGCCCCGCGTGGATCGGCTGTCTATCCGCTGGCCAGACGGCCGCACCGAGCGCCTGGAGAACCTGGACGCCGGGTTCACCTATGAGATCGAACAGGGCCGGGGGATCGTGAAGCGGGTCCCGTTCCGCCAGCGCCCTCTGTAGCGAGACCTTCCCTTGACACGTCCCCCGCGTTAGGTTATATCTTATTCTGTTTTTACGGGGTTTGGGTCGCGGATGATTTCCAGAGTGGGCAGAGGAGCATCTCTCGGTATGCTGAAAGTACACTTCCCGGCGCGTGTGGGGTTCCACGATACCCTGAAGCTCCGCGTAGACCAGTATTTTGACGAGCGGGGCATCCCGATCACCTCGGACTGGCGCATGCGGCTGAAGACCGCCCTCTTGCTGGCGCTGTTTTTCGCATCCTACGTTTTCCTGGTCTTCTTTTCACACTCCCTGATCTCCGTCGCCGCCGCCACGTTTGTGATCGCCCAGGCCGCCGCGATGATGGGGTTCAACATGATGCACGACGGCGCGCACGGCGCCTACTCCAAAAACGGCAGGGTCAACTGGCTGATGGGGTTCACGATGGACTTTCTGGGGGGTAGTCAGAGGATCTGGAAGCACAAGCACAACATCCTCCATCACTCCTATCCCAACATCGACGGCCTGGACTGTGACATCCACTCCAGCGGCATCATGCGACTGAGTCCCGAGCAGCCCTGGCGTCCCTGGCACCGCTTTCAGCACCTTTACGCCCTTCCGGTCTACAGCCTGTTCACGGTCTCCTGGCTGATCTACAAAGATTACCGGACGCTCATCCTGGGACGCGTGGGGGGGTATAAACTCCCCAGGCTGACCTTCGGGGACCTGGCGCTGTTCTTCTCCACGAAGGCCTTCTATCTGGGATATATGGTCGTGCTTCCGTCCTTCTTCCATCCCGTCGGCCACGTCCTGTTGACCTTTCTGGGCTTCCATCTCGTTCTCGGCCTGACGTTCACGCTCGTCTTTCAACTGGCCCACACGGTGGAGGGCACGGCCTTCCCCTCCCCGGACCCTCAGACCGGCGCCATCCAGAACGAGTGGGCGATCCACCAGGTGGAGACGTCGTCGAACCTGGCGATGGAGAACAGGCTGGCCAACTGGTACATGGGTGGGTTGAACTTCCAGATCGAACATCATCTGTTTCCCAGGATCTGCCACACGCACTACCCGGAGATCAGCGGGATCGTTGAGGAGACGTGCCGGGAGTTCTCCGTCCCCTACCACTCTTATCCCACGGTCCGGGCGGCGGTCGCGGGGCATTTCCGACTTTTGAAACGGCTATCCATGCCCGCCCCCCTCGCATCCGCGCCCCCCGTCTATCAGCCCCAGAATCTCCCTCCTGATCCCCCTGCTCTTTCCCCTGTCGCTCGGCGATTCGACTGACGACGCTTCAAAAAATTGCCTTTCTGCCGGGCATAAATCATTGTATTTATTCCCCAACACCTGAATCTGTCCCCACATAACCCGTTCATCTTCCTCACGTATCCTTTCATTGAACCCCTTACTCTTTCCGGTCCTGCGCCTCTCCCTGGGGGCCATCGCCGCCGGGGTCCTCTTTGCCGTCCTCCTGAGGCTGCGCACGGATTCGGACACCCATCGTCGGGACTGGATCAGGCTGGGCGTCCTGATCGGCAACGGGCTTCTGGTCGTGATCGCGGGTTCCGTGGGACCCTGGGGGCTCCTGCCCGTCCTCCTGTTCGTCGCCTGCACGGGATGGGTCGAGCTGGTGCGATGCGTCGAAAAAAAACATGGCGCAGTGGCCACGCCCGCACTCCTGCCGATCCTGGGGGCATTGAGCCTGCTGGGGGGCCTCCGGGGAACGGTGTCCCTCTCCGTTCTCGGCGTCCTGGCTGCCGCTTGGGGGATGATCGCGCTGCCGATGGTGATCACCCGCCGCCCTCCCCCCATGCACGGCCTGCTCACCGCGGGTTTCGGGGCGCTTTTCATCAGCGCCCCCCTGTGCCTGCTTCTGATGCTGGTCCAGTTTTCGTACGGCGCGTTCGCCTTTCTGATCTTTGTCGTGACCGTCAATGACGGGTTTGCCGCCGGGTTTGGCCGTCTCATGGGCAGGACGCAGGTCTGCCCGCAGATCAGCCCCGGCAAGACCCTGGAGGGCAGCCTCGGAAACCTGGGGGTCTGCGCGATCTCCGGCTATCTGATTCGCTACCTGGTCCCGGCGTGGCCCGTGTGGCAGGTGATTCTGGTCGCGGCGGGGATCTCCGTTCTGAGCCTGATCGGCGACCTGATTGCCTCCTCCCTCAAGCGTGAGGCGGGGATCAAGGACTTCGGGAACCTGCTCCCGGTGGTCGGCGGCGTCCTCGACCGGTTCGACAGTCTGTTGTTTGCGACGCCGGTCTTCTACGTGTTCGTGTGGGGGATGGGGGGGTGAAAGCGGACGACATTCAGGATATCCCCGCCCAGAGGGAACGGAACGCCATGCCCAGCCCGATCCTGCGCCAGATCGACCTCGTGAACGCCCTGACGCTGCTGGGTCTGTTTCTCAGCCTGATGGTCGTCGTCTTCGCCGTTCAACAGCAGTTCCACGCCGCCGTCATCTGCATGATGTACACCGGGATCGTGGACCTGTTCGACGGGTTTTTCGCCAAGCGGGTTCGACGCCCCGACCAGGCCGCGGCCGCCGGGAAGGAGATCGACAGTCTGGTGGACATCTGCGCGTTCGGGTTTGCCCCGGCGGCCTTTGGCTACTGCTTCGGCCTGCGCGACCCCCTGTCTGTGGCCCTGCTGGCGGTCTATCTGAGCATGACCGCGCTCCGGCTGGCCTACTTCAACCGGACGGGCCTGTCCGGGGAGGGGCACGCGCAGTACTACACGGGGATGCCCGCCACCTATGTGGTGCTGTTCATCCCGATGGTCTTCACGGCCACCTTCTTCCTGACCCCCTCGACGATGAAGGGTGTGATGGCGGGACTCTACGCCTTTCTGTCCCTTGCCATGGTCTCAAGCGTCCGGGTCCGCAAGCTCCGGGGCATCTGGTACGCCCTGTTCTCCCTGGCGGCCCTGGCGATGACCGGGGTCTATGTCCGGGCGATGATGATCCGATAGACCCTTCCTGGGAGAAACCCCTTGCAGAGACCGCTCTACAAAAATCGGGTGTTCATCACCGGCCTGGGCGTGATCAGCCCGCTGGGCTGTTCGACCGGAGCGTTCTGGACGGGGCTCCTGGACGGACGTTCGGGCGTCAGGACCGTCCAGAACATCGACCTGTCCCATTCGCGTTCGCGGGTCGGCGGGCAGGCCATTGACTTCGACCCTGCCCGCCTCTTCTCCACCCGAGAACAGAAAAGGCTCAGCCGGTCCTCCCAGATGGCGGTGGTGGCCGCGACGGAGGCCATCCAGGACGCGGGCGTGAACCTGGAAGAGACCGACCCGGCCGACGTGGGGGTGATTTTAGGGAGTTCGATCGGGGGGTTCTCGGCCGTGGAGGCGTCCTTCATGCAGTTTTTCAAGACTTCCAGCGTGGACCCGCTCACGGTCCCACGGGTGATGAACAATGGCCCGGCCTGTAACGTGTCCATCCGCTTCGGGTTTCAGGGGCCGACCATGGCGGTCGATTCGGCCTGCTCCTCCGGGACCCACGCCGTCGGGGTGGCGTTTTCCCTGATCCAGTCCGGGATGATCTCGATGGCCGTCACGGGGGGGGCCGATTCCCCCTTCTCCCCCGGCGTGGTCCAGAGCTGGTCGGACCTGCGCCTCCTGTCCACGCGGAACGAGCCTCCGTCGGAGGCGTGCCGGCCCTTCAGCAAGGACCGGGATGGCCTCGTGCTGGGAGAGGGCGCCGGCGTCCTGATGCTGGAGTCGGAGGATGCCGTCCGTCGCCGGAAGGCCCGCGTCTACGCCGAGGTCACGGGGTACGGGGCCACCAACGACGACGTCCACCTCACCCAGCCGTCCCGGGTCGGGATCGGCGGGGCCATGCAGCGCGCCCTCCTGGACGCGGGCCTGGAGGGGGAGCAGATCGATTACATCAACGCCCACGCCACCGGGACCCCGTGGAACGACCGGACGGAGACGGAGGCCATCAAGGAGGTGTTCGGGGATCGTGCCCGCCAGATCCCCGTCGTGGGCATCAAGGGGGCCACGGGCCACGCCATTGCGGCCAGCGGCGCACTGGAACTGGTGAGCTGCGCCCTGTCCATCCGGGATCAGGCCGTCCCGCCCACGTTGAATGTGAAGACGCCGGACCCGGAGTGCGACCTGGACTACGTGACGGAGGGCAGGCGTGGCCTCCCCCTCACGCACGTCATGAGCAACTCCTTCGCCTTCGGGGGGAGCAACGCCGTGCTGATCGTCAGCCGGTGCGAGGCGGAGGTTTAAAAAAGACGGAAGAGGATTTTTCGGTCAGGAGAAAGACGCATCCATGTCATCCGCTTCTCCCGAACACCCGGCCGGCGAGGTCCCATTCGTTCCCATGGGGCCGTTTGGATTTCTGAGAAGGCTCTCCGATTTTTTGCGTCCGTACGGGCCCCGGTGTGCGCTGATTCTCCTGGGTGTGCTGGTGCAGGTGGGCTTCTACATGTTCCTCGCCTTCTTTTACAAGATGGTGTTCGACCGCGTGATCGGCGGGCACGACGGCCAGTTCCTGAACCACATCCTGGGTCTTACGGGTCTCTTCCTGGTCCTCCTGATCCTGGCCGAATTGATCCAGGGGTACCTCAGCGCAGACCTGGGCGCGCGCGTGATCAGCGACATCCGGCAGGGCATCTACACCCATCTTCAGCGCCTCCCCATAGGGTTTTATGCCCGTGCGCAGGTCGGGGACCTGATGACCCGCTTCACCAATGACCTGAGCGTCATCGACCGCGCGGTGACCATCTCGCTTTACAAGGTCGCCTTTCACACCATCGCGGCGTTCACGAGCGTTGTCCTGCTGTTTTTCATGGAGTGGCGGCTGGCCCTGATCACCCTGGCGGCGCTGCCGTTGAGCGCACTCGGCCCGAAGCTGTTCGGCTCGCGGGCGAACCGCGCCGGCTATGAACTCAAGCAGGAGGAGTCCGGGCTGACAGGGCTTCTTCAGGAGAACGTCCTCGCGCAAAAGGTCATCCGCGCCTTCGGGCTTCATCAGGCCTTCCTGGACAGGTTCCAGAATCAACAGAAAGAATGGCGACGCAAGAGCGTCCGGATGAACCTTTCCAGCTCCTTCTCGGAGAAGGTGTCCGGCCTGGGCATCCTGATGGTTCAGGTGCTGGTGATCGGCGTGGGGGCCTACCTGTCGCTCAGGGGCTACCTGTCCGGGGGATCGCTGGTCGGATTTGTGGGACTGCTGGCCAGCCTGGGCAATGCAGCCAAGACCCTCACCACCTTCATCCCGGACCTGGTGCAGGCCGCCGCCGGAATGCAACATATCGACGGCCTGCTCAACGAGCCGTGCGAGATCCCCAGGGAGAGCGTTTCGCCCGTCCCGCAGTTTTCAAAAGAGATCCGTTTTGAGGACGTCACCTTCAGCTATACCGGCAAGGAGGTGAGCCTGGACAACGTCAGCTTCACGATCCCCGCCGGGAAGTCGGTCGCCTTCGTGGGCCGGAGCGGGTCGGGCAAGAGCACGGTCCTCAACCTGCTCACGCAGTTTTACCGGTCCGAAGACGGGGCCATCACCATCGACGGTCACGACCTGCGGAAAGGCTCCGAGGAGTCTCTCCGCTCGCAGATCGGCCCGGTCTTTCAGGATACCTTCCTGTTCAACGCCACCATCCGGGAGAACATCCGGCAGGGGCGGCTCGACGCCACGGACGAGGAGGTGGAGGGAGCGGCCCGCGCCGCGGAGATTCACGATTTTATCGTGAGCCTTCCTCGCGGATACGACGCGGTGGTCAGCCAGACGGGCGGACAGCTCTCCGGCGGACAGCGGCAGCGCCTGGCCCTGGCCCGCGCCCTGCTTCGAAACCCGTCCATCCTGGTCCTGGACGAGGCCACCTCCGCCCTCGACCCGGCCACGGAGGCCGCCATCAACGTGACGCTGGAGCGGCTGGCGAAGGATCGCACCGTCATCTCGGTGACCCACCGCCTCGCCTCCGTCGTGAGAATGGACTGTATCTTCGTGCTGGACAAGGGGAGGCTGGTGGAGCGGGGCACGCACCAGGAGTTGCTCGCGCTGAAGGGCGTCTACCACGAGATGTGGCAGAAGCAGCACGGCTTCATCATCAGCGACGAGGGGAAACACGCGCAGGTGGAGGGGACGCGCCTGCGGGCCATCCCGCTGTTCAAGGATGTGGAGGAGGAGCTGCTCGGCTCCCTGGCGGGCCGCTTCGTGAGCGAGGCCGTCCCGAAGGGGGAGACGGTCATCCGGGAGGGGGACCTGGGCGACAAGTTCTACATCACCGTGCGGGGGAAGGTGGAGGTCACGACGGTCAACGCGCAGGGGACGACGGTGCGGCTGGCCGTGCTGCAGGACGGGGACTACTTCGGGGAGATCGCGCTGCTGGAGGACGTGCGGCGCACGGCCACCATCCGGACGGTGGAGGACAGCCTGTTCCTCACGCTGACGCGCCCGAAGTTCGAGTACCTCCTCGGCGAACTCCCTGAACTCCGCGCCGGGTTCGAGCAGGTTATGAAGGAGCGCCAGGAGGCGAGGGCCAAAGCGACGGCCGGCTGATCTCAGAGCGTCTGAAGGATCGTTTTTGATAACGAAGACAACAGTCAAGGAACCGGACACCCTGGTCGAACTCCTGAGCACCAGGGCTTCCCAGAGGCCTGACCACCGGACCTACACCTTTCCCGTGCCGGAGGCCGGAACGGGCATCGTGGAGAAGGAATGGGCCATACACGAGGTGGAGACGACGTCGAATTTCGGCACGCGCAACCGTCTGGCGAACTGGTACCTGGGCGGCCTGAACTTCCAGATTGAACACCACATCTTCCCTCACGTCTGTCACGTCCACTACCCCGCCATCAGCCGGATAGTGGAGGAGACCTGCCGGGAGTTCTCCATCCCCTACGTCGCTTAGGGCCTATGACGGAGTAACTGACTAATTCCATTTTCAAGTATTAGGGTGAATCGTGTAGTTCCAGTCCTCGCGAAACAGATGAGGCTTCAGTTTGATCCGGGCCATTTGCTCATCGGTCACGAAGACACCGGCAGGATACCGA